>JAJDZN010000341.1 GCA_022824585.1 Bryobacterales bacterium
TGCCGGATTCCACAAGCCCCACCAGCCGTGGGTCGCGCCGGCATCGTTCTTCGAAGAGCACCCGATCTCCGAGGTCATGCTGCCGGTCGAACCCGCGGATGACCGCTCCGACATCCCGGCAGCCGCCGTCGGCGGCTACCCCGAGGATCCCGACCACAGCGACGAGCAGAAGCGTCAAGCCATCGCTGCCTACCACGCAACCGTCACGCTGATCGATGTCCAAGTCGGGCTGCTGATGGAATCGCTCGATGCGCTTGGACTGGCGGACTCTACGATCGTCGTGTTCGTGAGCGACCACGGCTTCCACCTAGCAGAGCATGGGGGACTCTGGCGCAAGCACACGCAGTTCGAGGAATCGACGAGAGTTCCGCTGATCGTGCGGATGCCTGGCGGAGTGTCCGACAGGAACACCAGTGCGTTGGTCGAACTCGTTGACCTCTACCCGACACTGGCCGACCTCTGCGGATTGCCGTCTCCAGAGGGCATGGAGGGTCTCAGCTTCCGGCCTGTGCTTGAAGACCCGGACGTTCCTTGGAAGAGCGCGATTTTCTCGGAAGCAAAGCGCCAAGGCGCACATGGGCGGTCGGTGCGCACCCACCGGTATCGCTTTACCGAGTGGACGCCGCTTGAGGGTGATGGTGACCCGCAATTCGAGCTATACGATCTGGACGCTGATCCCAAGGAATACGACAACCTAGCCGGCGATCCAGAGCACCAGCCCACGATGGACCGTCTTGCCGCAGTCTTGGAGAGCGGGTGGAAAGCTGCGCTCCCCAGTGCCAGCGTCGGGGGCGGGGATCTGTACTCTGAGGCCGGAAATCAGGCCGAGTGAAACGATGACAAGAGAAATGAGAATCTCCTTCCAATCTATTGACTGCCAAGGGTTTGCCCTGAGAGTAGGATCGGGTGTGTGCCGTATCGCACTAGCGGCCGCTCTGTTCGGCACAGCCGCTGTCGGCCAACGCACTCCGAGAGCCGAATTCGCCCCCGTGATCGACGATCCCGCACTTCCTAGGGTGCTGATCATCGGGGATTCCATTTCGATCGGCTACACCCTGCCACTCCGCGCGGCGCTCGACGGGGTTGCCAACGTGCATCGCCCGCCGGAGAATTGCGCACACACGTGGAAAGGGCTCGAATCCATCGACCGCTGGCTCGGGGAGGGGAAGTGGGACCTCATCCACTTCAACTGGGGCTTGCATGACCTCAAGCATGTGGATGAGGAGGGCAAACTCGCACTCCCGCCCAAGGGGAAGCAGGTCAGCACGGTGGCCGAGTACGCGGTGAATCTGGAGAAACTAGTCCAACGGCTGAACCAGACCGGCGCAATGCTGATCTGGCGCCCCACCACGCCAGTGCCTGAAGGAGCACAAGGGCGGGTCCCAGCAGACTTGGCCAAGTACAACGCGGCGGCGAGGGAAGTGATCGAGCGTCACGGTATCGAAGTCGACGACATGAACTCGTTCATCAGGGACCACAATATCCCGCAGGTTCGGCCCGACAACGTACATTTCTCGAAGGATTCCTCGGCACTGCTGGCCGGGAACTCCGCAAGGCTGATTCGCCGGAAGCTCAAATCGGACTGAAGGGCCAGCCAACGCTGGGGGGCTTGCCGCGCCTCCCGTCGCGGCGATCAAGGGGTGCCTGGCGCGAATGGGTCGTCAACCCCTCTAGGCAGACGGGACTTACGACGAATCTCTCCGACTCGAGGCCCAGCGAGGTAGAAGCGGCCTCGTTTCTCGCCGTCTGCAAGTAGAAATCCAGCATCAACGAGCATCTTCAGGTCACGGCTGGCGAGATTCTTGGAGACATCTGCGCTGACACGATAGGACGAGTTCCGCACTCTCCCGAAGGCGGCTTGGAGCAGCGCCATTACAGTTCGCTCGGGGAAGCCGTTGTTTTGAGCTATGTGTAGCAACTCCTCATAGATCCTTTCGATCTCTCTCGTCCTCCGAAGGATCGTCTGGGACTGTCTGTAGTGGCCACTCAAGCAGAAGCGCACCCACGGCTTGGCGTTGCGCCTTGGGTTCCACCCGCCGGCCCCGACTTCTGAAAGTACTGCGTAGTACTCCCGTTGCTTGTAGCCAACGTACTCTTCGATGGAAGAGAATTCCGGAGCGACGATTCCGTCAGTTGCCAGTACTGCGGTATGGATGCATCTGGCCGTTCTCCCGTTTCCATCCGTGAATGGATGTAGCATCGCTAGGTTTAGGTGTGTCATAGCCGCACGCAGAAAGAGCGACTCGGCATCTCCGTCGTTCACGTAGTCGAGAAGTTCTTGGATGCGGGGCTCTAGTTGGTCCCTATCTACACCTTCGTGTACTAAGTCTCCAGTTCGAGTGTTTCTAACCCCAACCCATCCAGGACGGTACTGGCCAGGATTCGCAGCTAGGTCGGATTGGCAGATCATGAAATGGACGGCTAAGAGCACATCTTCCGTGATCCTGAAAGATGGGCTTTGACGGCGCTGCCGGATATAGTTCATTGCCTCGCGGTAGCCAATGACCGCCCGCCATGTGTCACGGTCAGTGTTCGCGGGATCTTCACCGTCGATCGCAGCGATCGCGTCGTCCTGGGACACGTTGATGCCTTCCACGCTGTTCGATGCAGCAAGGGCGCGAGCCCTCGTCATGCGCGCTAGCCAACCTGTCCATCGGAGCGGCTGTGCAGCTACGTGCAGACGCAGATCGGATCGGAAACGGGCGGTAGCCTCCTCGACTCGTTTCTCTTGATCATCCAGAGAGGTATAGGTGACCAGCATAGCGATATCAAGCGCCAATTGATTTTACGTCAAATAATAACTGATCTCAAGTCAGTTGCAGTTTGGATATGTTGCATCTTCATCAGGAAGGTTCGAACTCCTGACTGGCTGGCTTCACCGGGCATTAGGGCCGGTATCACTAGAAGGGTGGCAAAGACCACAACGTTAGTCCCCATAGAGATCGAGCCCCGCGCGCATATTGCGGAAGAAGTGCGTGGCCCCACCGGGGGTCTGCAGCACCGGACTGCAAGTGGCCGCACAAGGCATTGCCCGGCCTTCTACGACGCGGGACTCCCGGCAACGTGTCCCGTGCGGTTCGTTGCCCCGAGCCGGGAGCGGTTCCGCTCAGGCGAGGGGGTGCGTTGGAGGTTGCTGGGCTATGATGCACGCCAGCAGCGAGTTTGGAGGATCCGATGGCACGGTACCGAATAGCGCAGCTGGACGAGACTCCGGCAGTCGACTGCCCTTGCGGCCAAGCGAGGCGGGCTTTCGCGGGTCCGGGCGACGGCATCGCGACCGTCCATCTCACGGACATCAGCGCGGATTCGCGATCCCACTACCACAAGCGCATGACAGAGATATACGTCGTGCTTGAAGGTGAGGGGACGATCGAACTTGATGGACGCTCCTACCCGTTGCGGCCGCTCACCTCGGTGATGATCCATCCCGGCTGCCGGCATCGGGCCAAGGGCCGCCTTCGAATCCTGAACATCCCGATACCGGCATTCGATCCGTCGGACGAGCACTTCGACTGACCAGCCCGGGCGCTCGGGCAAGCGTTCCGGCGCCGCTCGATAGGCGGCCGCGCGGATCGGCTAAGCCGCCGGGTGCCGGTGGTTAACGCGCGCATAATTCTTGCTGTGCTGCGGATCCCGGTTTCCGTTTTCCTCTCCGCCCTTCTGACTACCTGTGGTGGGAACCCGGAGCCAATCGAGCCGGCCGAACTACCACTGGTGGAGATCGCCGGCGAAATCCCCTCTTGCCGGTCGCATGAGCCGGTTCGCCGAGCTGCTGGCACTTGCGTTCGACGGCAACGGAGCCCTGCGGCTCGTCTTCCAGCACTCCTGCGCCGGGAAGGCGCTCGCGGCGCGAGACCGCCATTGACGCCTGCCCCTCGACACGCGGCGAGGCGTCACTTCTCCAGGATGCTGATGGATCCGTGGACCGTCGACAGGGCGAAATCCGGTCCGCCCTCGCCGATTCTGTCGTCGACCGACGGCCGACGCCCGAACTTCCCCTTGCGAACTTCCAAGGGCAGGTCGGTCTTGATCGAACCGTTCACCGTGCTGGCCTTGAACGCTCCTTGCGTGTCGCTGGGCATCCAGATCCTCAAGGATCCGTTTACGGTCTCGAGGGAGTTCTTGGCAGAGCCTTCGAGAGAGGCCCAGTCCACCTGCAAGGACCCGTTCACGGTCTTTGCGGCGACGCTGCCCCGCACATCCGTAATATTCACGGGACCATTCACCGTGCTGGCCGTAGTCTCATCGTGCGTCCCGACGATCCTGATCGAACCGTTCACCGAAGTCGCCTCGACCCACGTCCCGCGAGGGACCTCCAGATCGTAGGAGACAGCCGCGTTCCTGACGCTCCTGGGAATCTTGGTCTCGATCTCGATGCGACCCGGGGACTCGTCGATTTCGATCCTGATCCTGTCAAGGTCGCCGGTCTCCCTGGCGATCTTGGTCGCCCGGAGCAGGACCTGGCTGCCGTCCCTGACATTCACTTGGACGGAACCGTTCGTGTTGGCGACGGAAACCTCGCCGCCGTCCTCAAGGTTGAGTGAGCGCTCGAAGCCTTTGCTGACCTTCGCTCCAACAGCATGCATGCTGCAGTATGCGGCGAAGAGCATGACCGCGGAAAGCGAGATTGCGACACGCCAGGATTAAGGCATGATGGTTTCCTTTCGCTTGGCCCCGACGCCTCGGGCGATTCGCCTGCCGAAGCCCTTGGAGCCGGGTACATCCCTGTAGACGCAACGGGACTGGATTCGTTAGGGGATCATAAGGGACTGCGCCCAAGAGCGTCCCGTATAGTTCTCGCGAAGTCAGCCAGCTCTGCAGCTGGCTATTCAAGAGCGTGTCGAGCGTGCTCGTGATCGTGGCCGGGTGGATCCTGACCGACCGCGTGGTCGAACCCCGGCAGGGCTGGCGGGGGCCGACGATCACGCAACTCGGATTGGCGGCCGGGACCTCGACGGCCCGCGGATAGAATCGGGGAACCCCACGGGCCGGCTGCCGCTGGCGACCGATTGCTCGCTGAGGGGCGAAATCACACTCGAGGTCACTGAATCAAGCTTCCTGATCATTGATAGGGCCAAGTGATCTAGCCAGTGTTTGCAAGGAATTACAGTACATCCAGCCCGTGGCTCGCGAAGCATGCGGTAAGGTGGCGGTGCTGCAGTCCAGCTCAAGCGTAATGTTCGTTCCAGTCCTTCAAACCATCTTCCCCTCGTGGTCTAGCCGCCCGTCGGGCGGATGCCGGCTTGTCGGCACGTTGGCGTCAGTGCTTGCCGCATACGTCCTCGCTTCCTGCGGCGGGGGGCTGCCCGATGTCGATGAGGGAGTGGTTGAGGCTACGATCCGAATCGACGCTTCCCAACGCCTGAATCCCGTCAGCGATCTGCTTTACGGCCAGTTCGCCGAGTTCATGTTTGAAGACATCAAGGGCGGTCTATGGGCCGAATTGATCGTAAACCGCGGATTCGAGAATGTCGCCCCGCCGCCAGCGGCGGCCCATTACTGGGAACGCTACCCGGACACGCGCAACCACGCCAACGGATTCCTGCTGGGCGGTAAGGCCATCGGAGTCTCGGAGCAAGGCTACCCGCCTTCCTTCGAGAACCGTGCACAGGTCCTGGTCAACTCGCTGCCCGAACAGATGGGTCATGGCATCTACCAGTCGGCCATTCCCGTACGCTCCGGCTTGACCTACCGAGGGTCCGCTTGGCTACGCGCCGAAGGTGTCGAGCGGACAGCGGACGGACTCTCGGTATCTGGTGGCTTCGAGGGCTCGGTGCGTGTTTCGTTGGCGGAGGACCGTTCTGGCGGAAAGATCTATGCAGCCCGCGAGCTCAGTGACATTCCGAGCGAATGGACGCGCTTCGAGTTCGAGCTGCCGGTCTCTGAGTCCGATCCACTGGCGCGGTTCGTCTTTCGGATCTACGGAGTGGGCGCGATCTGGATCGACCAAGTGTCGTTAATGCCCAGCGATGCCGTCAACAGCATTCGATCTGATGTGCTCGCGAAGGTCCGTGCGCTGCAGCCTGCGTTCGTACGCTGGCCGGGCGGGAACGTGGCGCAGGACTACCACTGGGAGTGGGGCATTGGCCCGCGGGATGAACGTCCGATTTGGGTCAACATGTCTTGGGACAACGATCCTGAGCCAGCAGACTTCGGAACTATCGAGTATCTGGAATTCTGCGAGAGCATCGGTGCTGAGCCGAACATAGTCGTGAACGCCGAGGGTCGCGGCGTGACGGTGCCCGAGGCGGTCGTTCTTAGGGCCGCGGGCAAGGACATACGCACCGACTCCCGTCCCGCGACCGCTCAGGAAGCCGCCAACTGGGTCGAATACGTAAACGGGGACGATTCCACGCCTTACGGGGCGATGAGAGCCAAACACGGGCATCCAGAGCCCTTTGGCGCTGTCTACTGGGAGATCGGCAACGAGATCTGGGGAGACTGGGTGCGGGGACACTCGGATGCCGCCACCTACGCTGCAAACGCGCGGCGCTACATCCGGGCGATGAAGGCTGTGGATCCCTCGATCAAGATCATCGCCGTCGGAGACGAAGACCCTAGCTGGAACCGCACGGTGCTGACGGAGATCGGCAGCGAGATCGATATGCTCGCGATTCACCACTACCGGCCGAAGGCTGATGATCCGCCCGGTTTTGCCGCCCTCATGGCTAGGCCCCTTTGGTACGAGCGCTTCTACGAACAGGTCCGAGACATGGTCCAAGAGATCGTGCCGGGCAGGGATATTGGTGTGGCGCTGAACGAATGGAACACCACATTCGGCATCCCGCGCCAGCACACGATGGAATCAGCGCTGTACGGGGCCCGCCTGATGAACGTCTTCGAACGGCAGGGGGACCTGATCCGCATGAGCGCTGTCTCCGACTTAGTGAACGGCTGGCCGGGCGGCGTGATTCAAGCCAGCCGCCACGACGTGTTCACGACGGCGACGTATTCGGTCATCGAGGCGTACAACAGCCATCGCGGCGATTGGCGCCTGAAGTCTGATGTCGAATGCAGCATTGAATACGATCCCGGCGACCCTTCTCTGGGCGCAGCGGTACCGGCGCTAGATGTGTCCGTCACCGCAAATGACGAGGGCACTGAGTTGTTTCTCAAGGTGGTGAACACCTCAGCCCAAGATCCCATTCGCGCAAGGGTCGAATTGGAGGGGATCGAGGGCCAGCTCGGAGACAAGGGGACGGCAACGAAAGTGACGGCGGCGATGCTCGAGACAGCGAACACATTTTCGGAGCCAGATCTCGTCTCGAGCCGCAAGTCGGAGATTTCGATCTCCGGACCCGAATTCGAGTACGAGTTCCCAGAGCACTCGGTCACGGTGATCCGTATCGCTGTATCCTTGCCTAGCGCGTAGGTCAGAGCTTAGCCTTCGGCCGAGTGCGACACATCCGCTCTAGCCGACCGGGTATTCGAGGCCACAAATGCGTAGCACTCCTGCAGTACTACTGGGAAGCAACGCCAAACCGTCGCTGGTGCGCTGGGCCCGTGAGCAGAATCCGGTGTGCTGCAATCAATGCTGAGGCAGGACATACAGATGGTTCGTGAACAGCCGGTCCGAGAAGAGGGTGCTCGCAGTACAGGCTCCAAGAGCAAGAGGCAGCCTCACCTCGGGTCAACCCTCGATCCGCGCACGCTAGACGAAATCATCCGACGGGTAGTCGAGGTTGCACAACCGGAACGGATCGTTCTATTCGGATCGGCCGCCAAGGGAGAAATGACGCGCCACAGCGATGTGGACCTGCTAATCGTGAGAGACGGCGCGGATGCACTTGAACTAATGGCCCAGATCTACCGCCGACTGCACGGCGTAGGCGTCCCTGTCGATGCGATCGTGGTTTCTTCCGAAGATGTAGCGCGCTACCGAGATAGCCACTCCCTAGTCATCAAGCCGGCTTTGCGCGAGGGAAGGACCGTCTATGAGTCCGCTCGAGCGTCATCCCAGACGGGCCGAGGCTCGTCCCGCTGAGTCTTTCGCTTCCGTGATACTATCGCTGCGATCACTATGACTTCTCGACGCAGATTCATGCAGGCCACCGCCGGTGCACTGGCTGCTTCCGCCCAAGCTCAAACTGGCAGTCTCGACCGTCTGCTAGCCATTCCTGGACCGGGGCGAGTGAGAGCTGTACTGGACACTGACACCTACAACGAGATTGATGACCAATACGCGGTTGCCTACAGCTTGCTGTCGCCAGAGCGATTGTCAATCGAGGCAATCTACGCCGCGCCATTCGTCAACGATCGCTCGCCGTCCGCTGCTGTCGGAATGGAGAAGAGCTACGAGGAAATCCTGCGGCTGCTCGGCTTCTTCGCCGATGCCGATACGGGAAGCGTGTTCCGTGGCTCAAGCCAATTCATGGAAGGGAAGGGTCGCCCGGTTGAGAGTGATGCCGCGCGCGACCTGATCGAGAAGGCGCTGAAGCCCAGCGACGAGCCGCTCTATGTCCTGACCATTGGCTGCCCCGTGAACGTGTCTTCAGCAATTCTGATGGAGCCGAGGATCAAGGAGAAGGTTGTTGTCGTCTGGCTCGGAGGCACTACGCACTACTGGCCTTCAGCAAGCGAGTTCAACCTGCGGCAAGACGTGATTGCTTCGCAAGTGTTGTTCGACAGCGGAGTTCCCTTGGTCCAGATCCCGACGAAGAACGTTTCCGAGCATCTGAAGACGACGGCCTCCGAGTTGGAGCAGTTCCTGCGCGGGCGCTCGCGGATTGGAGATTATCTCTATGGCCAGTTTCTCCAATACCAGGCCGTAAGGACCAAGGGACGAAACACGGGGTTCCCGTATTCCAAGGTCATCTGGGATATCTCAGCGATCGCATGGCTGAACAACCCCGACTGGGTTCCATCGGAGATCGTGTCAAGCCCTGTGTTGAGCGACGACATGCGCTGGAAGACCGAATCTGGCCGACACAACATTCGCGTCGCGAACAACTGCAACCGCGACCTGGTCTTCAACGACGTGTTTTCTCGGCTCGCAGGCCTCAAGGATGTTGGTGTGTAGCCGGCGATGGCACCGCAATCGTGGAGTAAGCCCGTTCCGAACGGGACGGTGTGACAGTGGCAAGTATCACGATCCGCCGTCTCGACGACGAAGTGAAGACTCGACTTCGGATTCGCGCGGCCGCCAACGGCCGTTCGATAGCAGAGGAGGTGCGGATCATCCTGCGCGAGGCGGTCAGCCGGGAAGCCGAACCGGAGAACCTTGCAAGTTTTATCCGCGAATGCTTCGGGCCACTCGGTGGCGTGGAACTGGAACTACTGCCACGCGGACCTATGCGTGAGCCTCCTGAAGAGAGTTGACACGACAGAGATTCCGGATCCACTCTATGCGATGCTGGAAGCCAAGCGTGTCACCATTAGTCCCGTTCGGTACGTAACGGGGGCATAGCGAATAAGAAAAGTACATGCGCTTATCGTGGAACGAGATTCGCGCACGGGCAGCTGGATTCGCCCGTGAGTGGGCGGACGAGACGTACGAAAAGGGCGAAACCCAGAGCTTCTATAACGAGTTCTTTCAGATCTTCGGCGTACGGCGGCGCACAGTGGCGCGCTACGAGGAGCATGTCAAACGTCTAGATGACACATCGGGCTTCATCGACCTGTTCTGGCCGGGCGTGCTGCTGGTGGAGCAGAAGAGCGCTGGCCGGGACCTAACTGCGGCTCGCGAGCAGGCGGGTGCCTACTTCGATGCTCTGCCCGAGAGGGACCGGCCGCGTTACCAATTGCTCTGCGACTTCCAAACGTTTGAACTGCTTGATCGAAGCGAGCGGGAAGAGACCCGCTTCGCACTTGCGGACCTCCCGCAACATGTTGAGAAATTCGGATTCATCCTCGGCGTACAGCGGCGCACGTTCCGCGACCAAGATCCCGTCAACATCGAGGCATCTGAACTGATTGCTCGCCTCCACGACGCGCTCAAGGCGTCCGGCTACGAGGGCCATGACCTGCAACGGTTTTTAGTGCGAACTGTATTCTGCCTGTTTGCAGATGACACAGGGATATTCGAGCCGCGCGACCTCTTCTTGCAGTTCATCGAGGAACGCACGTCTGAGGACGGGGCGGACCTTGGTCCTTGGCTGGCACGAGTTTTCCAGGTGCTGAACACTCCGCTGGAACGGAGGCAGAAAGCCTTAGACGAGGACCTGTCCCGTTTCCCGCATGTGAACGGCGACCTGTTCGCCGACGCGTTGCTCATTCCGGACTTCGATGCATCGATGCGCGAGGCGTTGCTGGAGGCGGGCCGCTTCGATTGGACGGCCATCTCTCCAGCGATCTTTGGCGCGCTGTTCCAATCGGTCATGGAACCGGCGGAGCGCCGTGCCGCAGGAGCACATTACACGACTGAGAAGAACATCCTGAAGGTAATCGAGCCCCTGTTCCTAGACGCGCTCCGGGCCGAATTCAATCACTTGAAGGAGCGTCGGGACGGTCGCAGCCTAGCCGACTTGCGGAAGTTCCGAGCCCGGCTTGGCTCAATCCGCTGCTTCGATCCGGCGTGTGGCTGCGGCAACTTCCTAATCATCGCCTACCGAGAACTACGCTCGCTGGAAATCGAGGTGCTCAAAGAGATGGCACAGCGTGCCGGCGGAGTGCAGCTTGCCGTCGACGTATGGTCAGTAATCGACGTTGATCAGTTCTACGGTATCGAGCTTGGAGAGTTTCCAGCTCGCATTGCGGCGACAGCTCTGTGGATGATGGACCACATCATGAACACTCGGCTGAGTCTCGAGTTCGGCCAGACTTATGCGCGAATTCCAATCGAGAAGTCGCCGCGCATCCGCAATGCCGACGCGCTGGAGATTGACTGGGCCGAAGTACTGCCGCCTGAGGAGTGTTCGTACGTGTTCGGCAATCCGCCTTTTGTCGGGGCCAAGTACCAGACGCCTAAGCAGCGGGCACAGGTTCGCCGCCTAGCTGCGCTTGGGGGCAGTGGCGGGTCGCTGGATTACGTCGCCGCGTGGTTCATCCGCGCTGGCGAGTACGCCCGCCAGGCCCAAGCGGCGAACGGTAGCCGACCGCCGCGAATCGGCTTCGTCGCAACCAACTCGGTCACGCAAGGCGAGCAGGTGGCGCAGCTTTGGCCGGTCTTGTTCGAGCGTCACAACCTAGAGATCGCCTACGCTCACCGCACGTTTACTTGGGGTTCAGACGCGCGGGGCAAGGCCCACGTACATGTTGTCATCATCGGGCTCGACCCATCCGAGCATGCTCGATCCAGTAAGCGGTTGTTCTCTTATCACGACATCCAAGGAGAGCCGCTTGAGAGCAGTCATCGGGTAATCACTCCCTATCTGCTCAACGGTGGAGGGTTAATCGCCCCACACATCGTTGTCCGTGAGGAAAGTCGTCCGATCAACAGGATGCGCCGGTTGATCATTGGCTCCAAGCCCATTGACAACGGGCACTACATCTTCGACGCAAGGCAGCGTGCTGAGATTCTAGAGGTTGAACCAGACGTCGCAGTGTTCCTCCGCCCGTTCGTGGGGGCTCGTGAATACCTCCATGGGGGTGAGCGCTGGATCCTTGCCCTCCATGATGCAGATCCCAGCACGCTATCTCGGCTCCCTCGTGTCCGAAAGCGCATCGCGGCAGTTCGTGCATACCGGTTGGGCAGCAAGAGCAATCCGACGCAGCAATTGGCCCACACTCCCACGCTCTATCACGTCAATGTCCTGCCCACCCGCTCATATCTGGTTGTTCCAGAGGTCAGCTCCGAACGGCGCGAGTATGTCCCGATTGGCTGGCTCGAGCCACCCACGATTCCCAGCAACCTCGTCCGCATTCTGGAGAACGCATCCCTGGCCGACTTCGCGCTTCTGACCTCCGCCATGCACATGGCTTGGCTGCGCCATGTGGGCGGGAGGCTCGAGAGCCGCTATCGCTACTCCATCGGGCTCGTCTATAACACCTTCCCAGTACCGCCCGCCTTTGCCGAGAGGAGCTCGGACTTGTCGAAGTTGGAACGGCTCGCTCAGGCCGTCCTGGACGCCCGCGCTGAGCACTCCGGCGCGACACTCGCGGAGCTATACGATCCTGACCTCATGCCAGCGAGGCTTCGCAAGGAGCATCAGGCATTGGACCGTGAAGTAGACCGGCTCTATCGTCGGAGCCGGTTTCAGTCCGAGCAAGAGCGAATCGAACACCTGTTTATGCTATACGAGAAGATACGTGCGCCGATGGATGCGGCGAGAAAAGTAAAGCCGAAGCGCGGCAGGAGGAAAGCTTCTGCCTGAAAGCCTTGAGCCAAGAGGACGATCCCTCCCTCAGCTACCCACACTCTCTATCATCTCGCCGATATCCTTAAGCCACCCTTCGATTTCACGATTCGAATCAGTTTCCGCCAACTGCGTGGCCGTCATCCTTTCTACAGAAGCACCATTGAGCATATGTTTTGCCCTCTGCTCTTTCTTCTTCTGTTTGCCGTCCGACAAATCTTCCCATTCTGTATTGCTGTTGACGTAATGAACAGCTTTAGCTACCAAAACTGGAACATCGTCAAATGAATTAAATCCTGCCGACAGGGAAATTTGAACTCCTACATCGCTATATGCTTCAAGAACTGCTTCAGGGTGCAAATAATTTTCCATCTCCCTCTTCATTGTAGATACTGCCCGACAGTTCTCACGAGAGTTAATTTCATCAATCTCATTGGCATATTTCGGGTCAGATGGTGGCTCGCTATCCCGATCGCAGATATGATACTCCGGTCGGCATAAATGGCGTAACCGAGACACCCACACTGCGAGGTTGCTTCCGCCAAACGGGACAAATATAATTCTTCCTTCATCTTCTAGGCACTTAAGATCTGGGACATCACGTCCGGCAGACCTCAAAATGGTAGAGATAGATTTGAGGAACTTGATATCATGCACACCCTCAACGCCCACAAATGCCTTCACACCGTGGTCCGGCAAAACTCCTAAAGAGGCAGCGATTTTTCGATTCGTGTCTTCATTCCCCAGAGCAATCATTCTGTTCCCCGATACATCCTTCTGTATGAACCGTAAATCTAGATCAGGAAGGTGCCGTGCGAGCATTGGCGTATGCGTCGTGACAATGACCTGCCGGTCTGGATCACTAGAGAGTTCGCGTAGAGCCGAGAGAAGCAAGAGCTGATTCTTTGGGTGTTGGCTCGTTTCGGGCTCCTCAATCGCATAAATGATTGACTCGGCTTTTCTATCTGAAGCCATGCTTTCTGCCTTGGCCCGAAAAAAGTTCAACAATACTAATCGTTTAACACCACTCCCTCGTTTGTTAAGCGGTATTCCTTCGTCTCCCGTGATGCTCGTCTGAAAGAGCGATTCCCATTTCTTAGTCGTAATGACTGGATTCAGCGATTCCGCTATACTTGGATCCATCTCACGAATCTTTTCAACAGTCAAATCTGCAATTTTCGTCACCTCTTTTTCGACATATTGTTGGACCTCCTGTAGCTTCGGCTCCACAACCTTAATGGCCTCGTGAATCGCCGCCTTTAGCGGATCTTGTGCTTCTGCGTCCTGATCTGTACTAGCTCGGTCAGATTTGAACAATGCGAATGTTGGCAAATACACTTGAAGCGCTGCCCAAACCTGCCTTGCCCCCTCTTTATCTAGGGGGATTTCTGATGTTTGGAGCATTAAGTTTTCATGATGACGCCAAATCGCCGCTCGCAACGGAGCATTTTTCCGCTTATCGATGTCCTTCAGATTTATGCCCAGTTCGTCGGCTCGCTTTATTAAGTCAGCACGCTTTAATAACAGAAGATCATTATATTTTGGCGTTGTTGGATGCTCCGCAATTGCGACGGTAGAAGTCAATTTTGGATTTACCAGGGCCCCACTATATGTCTTTCTAATTTCCAGATTCATGTCTTTGTTAAGTAGGAATTCTCTTTCTAAGCTGCTGGGGAAATCTGTATCGACGATTAGCTTGTCAGGGAGACGGCTGAATTCGCAAGTTATTTTCATCTGATTTCGATCTCCAAATTTGCACGCATCGTCTTTATCTGGAGAAGTCAGTTCAAAGAAAATTGAAAGCGCGTCAAGGATCGCCGACTTCCCAACATCGTTTAGTCCAACCAAAGCAGTCAGGTCGTTGAAGTGTATCTGGAACCTTTTCCTATAGCAGCGGAAGTTTTCGACAGTAAGGCTGATCAACTGCATGTAAGATCTCTTCTTCGGATTGAGTAGGTTTAGTGGGGGCGCCGAATTTATTGGAGTTTTCTGATGACCTTTGAAAAGTAGGACTGGTGGAGGCGGCGGGAATCGAACCCGCGTCCGAGAAAGGCCACCACGAAGAGACTACATGCTTAGTTCATTCCAAGATCTCAACTGCAGGCTGTGAATGAACAAGCTACCTGCGGCCCA
This sequence comes from Bryobacterales bacterium, assembly GCA_022824585.1. Taxonomy (GTDB): domain Bacteria; phylum Acidobacteriota; class Terriglobia; order Bryobacterales; family UBA6623; genus VXMF01. The sequence goes on from JAJDZN010000341.1 coordinate 14,367, forward strand.
GCCTGATTGCTCTCGGCCCCGAAGCTCCAGGCGGAAGCCTCGAAACCTATCTCGCAAGATGACGTCTTGTACCGATGTGCGAGCCCAGCGGGCAAGACGGCTACCTAAGCTTAGGCAGCGTGTGCAAACTGCATGTCGTTGGCAGTTCTTTTGTTCCGATCGTTTAACGGGTGCTCGGAACCCGGCATGCCTCTAAGCAGCGACTGCGATCTCGTCGAATCCTTTACGCCCCCCCTCTAGCCACCTTCAGGTGACTGTTCGCAGTATACATGCCCAAAGACGAACTTGCTGGTGCTAGGGTCGCGTTTCCCAGAGTCACAGCGGCAGTACCGGTAGCTGATGGTTTCTGGCGACCGCAAGTACAATGCCGTCATGTTACGGGCAGAGCTCAAGATTGGCGTCAAGGACCGGGAACTCTCCTTCATAGTCGGGGACATCACGAAGGTCCCAGCGGATGCTATCGGAAACGCGGCCAATTCCGGGCTGGCGGGCGGTGGCGGGGTCGATGGTGCGATCCATCGCGCCGGTGGGCCGGCCATCATGCAAGAGCTGGATCAGATCCGCGCTCGCATCGGGCAGTGTCCCGCCGGGGATGCCGTCACCACTCGTGCCGGCCAGCTACCAGCTCAATGGGTGATCCACGCAGTGGGTCCCGTCTACAGGGACGGGGGGAGCGGTGAACCAGCGGCCCTCCGATCATGTTACGAGCGTTGCTTTGAACTTTCCGACGAACTAGGGGTCCGCACGCTCACGCTGCCCGCAATCAGCACGGGCGTATACGGCTACCCCATGGATCTAGCGTCCAATGTTGCGGTGGGAGCGGTTGCGAGCAAGCTAAGTGGCGGTGAGACAAAGGTTGAGCGCGTAACCTTCGTCCTATTCGACGACACGGCTTTTCGACAATTTGCTGCCACCGCCCTCGACATTGTGCCGACCCTCGCGTCCTGATCTCCGCAATCCACAGGCGGCCATCACTACCCAATCGGCCTGTCGCAAATTAGCCACTGTGTGCGTGTCGCAGATAACGACGCGAATTCGACGTGAAACCGCCGCACCTGTCCCGATGTGCACCCCAGCGAAGATCGCCGTCAGGATGCCCGGTGATAGACTCGGCCTTGGCCGGAAAGACAGGAATCCTACTCGCGATCGTCATTGTTTCCAATTCCATCGGCAACGTCGTGCTCAGCTACGGAATGCGAGCGGTCGGTGACATCAGCTCGTACTCGCCGGCCAGCCTGCTTTCTTCGGCAATAGCGGCCTTCGCCAATCCTTGGGTGCTGCTCGGCACGAGCCTGCTGGTGGTGTTCTTCGCGGCCCACACGCTGTTGCTGACTTGGGCCGATCTTAGCTACGTGCTGCTTGTCACGTCGTGTGGCTATGCGCTCGTTGCTGCGCTGGGAGCGATCGTCCTCGACGAGTCGATCTCGCCGCTCCGGTGGTGCGGAATAGCACTCGTTTCATGCGGCGTGGCTCTGGTCTCCTCAACCCCAGTATCGACATCAGAGGGGCGTCCATGACGGCCTTCCTGCTGACGCTAGTCGTAGGGGGCGGGGTAGTCGGAGACCTGCTCAAGGCTCACGGAATGCGCCTGCAAGGCGCGCCCGCTACTTTGGGCCCCACTGCGCTGGCTAGATTTGGCATCGCGACCGTCCGCAATGCGTGGTTCTTGCTGGCACTGGCAGGATATGCGATCTCTTTCTTCGGCTTTATGGCCTTGCTCTCGATCCGGGACGTGAGCTTCGCTGTCCCGGCGACCGCATTGGGCTACGCCTTGGAGACCCTGCTCGCCCGCCTGTTCTTGCACGAGCAGGTGAGCTTGCGCCGCTGGGTCGGCGCCGCGCTGGTCGTTGCTGGGGTCGCGCTTCTTGCCTGAGTCGATTCGTCCGGGCATTGCCCCTGCGAGCTCCCCGCTCGCTTGGCCGATCGTCCGGCTCGGGCCGAGGCCGCCTTCGAGCTGTGCGGCCTGGCTCTGCCCTTGCCGCACGTCGCGACTCTGGTCCGCGAGACGTCCGCCTATCGGGGCGACTGCCGGACCTAGACTGAGCCGGACGCCCTCTTCCAGATCGCGTTTCTCCTGGCAAACGGGTGCGCGGCCGGGCCGACGCACGCGGTTTCCTTTCTGCCTCTGGCTCGTAATCCCGAGGGGGCCTGTCGGCGCTGGGCTCATAGTTCCGCAGACGCTCGACCTCTTTCGGGAGCAACTCGCGAATCTGGCGTGGCTCGAGACCTTTGAGCGATAGGCTTCCGATACGGACGCGCCGAATCTTTTCCACGAGGAAACCGATCCGCTCGAACATACGGTGGATCTGCCGGTTGCGACCTTGGGTCAACGTAACCTCGTACCAGGGATTCTCAGCCGCACGGACTAGCCGGATGGATTCAGGACGGGCCAGACGCCCGTCGAGTCGGATTCCCTGGCGCAGCTTCTGTATTGCATCCTCGGGTGGAAATCCGCTGACCTTGACCGCATAAGTCTTTGGAATCCTGTTCTTTGCGGAGAGAAGTTCATTGGAAAAACCACCGTCGTCAGTCAGGATCAACAACCCCTCCGTGTTGTAGTCGAGCCGTCCGACCGGGTGCAGTCCCTTTGCGGCACTTGGCCCCAGCAAGTCCATGACAGTGGGCCGCCCTTCGGGGTCATCAGTCGTGGTGACGCAACCCTTGGGCTTGTGCATTGCCAAGTAGCGTCTCGTGCCGCTGTCGTGCAGGACCTTGCCATCCACACGCACGGTGTCGTTGGCAGCATCTGCCCGCGAGCCGAGTTCGGTAGTGACCTCGCCGTTGACGGTGACACGACCGGATAGGATGAGCTCTTCGGCCTTCCGGCGCGATGCGATTCCGGCCCTCGCAATGATCTTCTGTAATCGTTCAGGCATAGCGCATAAATCCCCTTAGCGGGGCAACTTCTGGCTTGGGGCGCCGCCGTCTACACGGTGATCAGCGTCCCCGTCAGCTCAGGTGTCTTGCTCCTCGTCGCCGCCCCCGGCTACCTGTTGGTCCTCGTCCAGCGCGGCGCGGCTCAGGGCCTCCATCTCCTTGAGGGTGGGCAGCTCGTTCAAGTCACTGAGCCCGAACTGCAACAGGAAGTCCGGGGTGGTCTTGTACCGCATCGGCCGACCGATGATCTTCTTGCGTCCGGCGGTAGCGATCAGCTTGTGGCTCAGCAGCGTATGGACCACACCGCTTGCATTGACCACGCCTCGAATGGCTTGAATCTCCGGCAGCGTTACGGGCTGGCGGTACGCTACCACTGCCAACGTCTCGAGCGCAGCCTTGGACAGACGCAGCTTGGGCCTGACTGTCTTCACAAACGCTCTGACGGCCTCGTGGTGCTCGGCCTTGGTGGACATCCGGTAGCCGCCGCCCACCGCCCGGATCTCGATCCCCCGCAGATCTGACCGGTATGACTCGCATAGCGCACTCAAGTCGGTCTCGAGCTGCTCCTTGGGCAATCCCAAGCCCTCAGCCAGCTGATCTGCCGTCGGCGGGTCGTCGGCAGCGAAGATTACCGCTTCCAGCAGGCTGAGGCGCCGCTGCCGGGAAAGCTCCTGGTCGGCTGGCTCGGCGCCGCTAGGCTCCTCAGGAGCAGGAAAGGTCATGATCGCTTCAGTCATGCCGAATACTCCAGTTCGCTGTCGGAGGCGGGCAGCAACTCGCCGCTGCGGAAAGCTTGGTCGAAGTTGGCGTGCTTCCGAATCACGACTTCGCCGAATAGTTTGTTCTGGCGGATCTCGATCGCTTGGGCCTTGACCATCTCCAGCAGCGCCAGGAACGTAGCAATGACTGCCCGCGGTGCCCGCTGGCGCAGCAGAACGTCCCGCAAACGGACCGGCTGGTCATCGCTCTGCAGGAGGTTCTTCAGGAATCGGATCCGGCTCGCCACTGAGACCGATTCTTCGGGCATCTCGACGACAGGTTGGTTCTCGAGCCGCTCCAAGACTTCGCCAAACGTCTGGACTAGGTCAAACAAGCTGACTTGCAGCTCCGTCTCGCCGTCATCTTCGGCGAGGGCATCCGTGGCCGCTGTCGTCCAGACGTTCTCTTCAATCACGCGCTTCTCGCCGAGCATTTGTGCGGCCTGCATGAACTTCTCGCGCTCGAGCAGAAGCTTGACCAAGTCCTCGCGAGGATCTTCCGGAGCATCCTCATCCACCTTGGGTGGAGTTGGCAGGAGCATCTTGGACTTGATGTGCACGAGCGTAGCTGCCATCAGCACGAATTCCGCATTGAGCTCGACGTTGAGCGATTCCGCCCGCCGCAGCGACTCCAAGTACTGCTCGGTCAGACTGGCGACGGGAATGTCCAGAATGTCTATCCGCTGGGCCTTGATCAACTCGAGCAGTGCGTCGAGAGGCCCTTCGTACTGCTCGAGATTGACGACGAACGTTTCTTGGGACGGAGCTTCCGCCACCAGCCGAGGCTGCAAGGCTTGGTCTTCCGAGGCGGCGCCCTGTTCGTCCGGCGCTGGTTGGGTGGTCGGCATCGCCTACCGTAGAGGCTAAACGGATCCAAGCGCTCCGCTCAAACCCAGCGGTGCCAAGGGACGCCCTTGGCTGTCACCCCAGAATTACACTGTATCACTCACAGCTCCCAAACCGCGGTCCATTCCCAGATCCCCGATCAAGCGAGCCGCCGCGAGGAGCGTCCGTTATTTTGGCCGTTCGGCACGGGTTGTCGTGGCCCGGAAGCCCCCGCTAGACCATCCAACTGCAGAGACGTTTGGCCCCGTGGCCGAGTGTCTTATCCGGGGATCAAGGAACGCGGGGTGCCCCCAATGAAGTAGCGGATAATGGGCAACCGCAGATCATCGGGACCGGAGATGCAACTCGACCTGGGCTGTTGCGGCGTGCGGCCATTCCGCGACTCTGACGCTCCCGACCTGGCCCGGCTGGCCAACAATCGGAAAGTGTGGCTGCAATTGCGGGACAGGTTCCCGCATCCTTACACGCTCGATGACGCACGTAGGTTCATCGCGTTTGCGCTTGGGGAAACTCCCGAGACGATGTTCGCGGTCACGGTCAACGACGCGTCGGTTGGCTCGATTGGCGTAGTCCTCCGAGACGATGTCGAGCGTTGCTCCGGCGAGGTCGGTTACTGGCTCGGCGAGCCTTACTGGGGTCGCGGTATCGCGACTCGCGCACTAACCGGCTTCACCCGCTTTGCGTTTGATGCCTACGATCTGGAACGGCTGTACGCCGTGCCTTTCGCTTCGAATTCCGCGTCCTGCCGCGTGTTGCAAAAGGCTGGATACCGGCTTGAAGGCCGCATGCGCCGGAGTGCCATCAAGGCAGGCACGGTGCAGGACCAGTTCCTGTACGCCATCCTGCGGGGTGATGGAACGGCGGAATGAAGCCACTTTCGTGCTGCGTCGCTCGAGGGGGCCTGCGGCTCGCCGGCTCTTGCCCGACGACACGGCAAGATACAATCGCTTGAAATGACTCAGCATCCATCGAGACGTTCCGTGATGACTGGGGGCCTCGCCGCAGCCGCCGCGGCCGGTACGGCTATGGGCCAGGTCGCCGGGGCCCCGCGCATCGGCCTGATAGGGATCGGAAACCGCAGCCGGGCGCACTTAGCCGCATTTGAGGCGCTGGGCGGCGTTGAGGTCACAGCGCTCAGCGACGTTGAAGCCGACCGCATGCGGGCGGCAAAGACGGGCCCGGCGGCAGCCGCGGAGCTATACACCGACTACCGCGAGCTGATTGCCGACAAACGAGTGCAGGCAGTCGTGATCACTGCTCCGAACTACCTTCACGCCGAGATGGCCATCGCCGCACTCAGGGCGGGGAAGGATGTGCTGGTGGAGAAGCCGATCGGCATCACTTACCAAGAAGCCGTGCGGGTCGCCGCAGCTGCGGCTGAGACCGGTCAGATCTTGGCCGTCGGCATGCAGCGCCACTTCAATCCGGTCTACCGCAAGATCATCGAGGCCGTCCGGTCCGGCGAAATCGGCAAGCCGTACTTATTCGCCCTCAACGAGTACCGCGGCGACTGGAACCCCCGCACTTGGGGCTGGACGGACTCCCAGAGCGGCGAGACCACTCCGTGGCGACACTTGCGAGAATTGGCCGGATCCAGCCTGCTGGAGTTCTCGGTGCACTCGTACGCGTTCCTGTACGAGATGATCGGCCAGCCTCTCTCCTTCTGCGCCGCCACTGGCGGAGCCATGCACTGGCCGGAGCGCACCACAGAGGACAACATCTCCGTGATCGCGGAGTTCGGCGACGTGCGCCTGCAGCACACCTACTCCGGCTCCGCGCCGGGCGCACGATGGCAACTGACCGTGACTGGGAGCAAGGGATCGTTGCAGTATGACTTCAGAGAGGCGACGATCCGATCGCTCGGCCAAGATGCCAAGGACTTGCGGCTGTCCGAGATCGATATGAGCAGGGGACAGCTGGAGCAGGACATGTATCGCGACTTTTTCCGTGCCATTCGCGAGCGCTCACGGCCAGCGCTGCACGCGGACTTCGCAATCGAGGCCAGCAAACTGGCCTATGGCGCATGGATCAGCATTGACGAGCGGCGGATCGTGACCGCGGCCGACTTTGCTTAGCCGGGGCTGTGTTCAGCACCGATTTTCATTTCCGATTAGACCCTAATTCCGACTCGCACAATCTGGCGTCAGACCGTCAACTTCGAGTGCAACATCTTTAGATTGAGTTATTTGTAATCTTTCTGAGCTTCCGGTTCCCTAGCCGCGGTTCGGGC
>JAJDZN010000022.1 GCA_022824585.1 Bryobacterales bacterium
CAAGAAGCTCTATGGCGAGTTCGGCTCCATCGACTTCGTTGCCGAGCCCAGCTTCGAATTCCGCGAGGATCAGGATCCGCCGTTGACCGACCTGGACCTGGCAGTGGACGAGGGCAAGCAGTTCTTCGTCCGGCGCATTGAGTTCGAGGGCAACAACACCACGCGGGACAAGGTCATCAGACGCGAACTGCTGTTGGACGAGGGGGACATGTTCAACACCCGGGTATGGGACGTCAGCATGCTCCGGCTCAACCAGCTGGGCTATTTCGACCCCATCAAGACCGAGGGTCCCGAGACGGACACGGTCGTCACCCGCAACACGCGCGAAGGGCTGGTCGACCTGACCCTCAAGGTCAAGGAGCGCGGCCGCAACATGATCAACCTCAACGGAGGCGTGTCCGGGTTCGCCGGCAGCTTCATCGGCTTCGGGTATGCGACCAATAACTTCCTGGGGTTGGGCGAGACGCTCTCTTTCGACGCGCAACTCGGAAGCCGCGAGCGCGTCCTGCAGTTCGGCTACACCGAGCCCTACCTCTTCGACAAGCCGATCCAAGCGGGCTTCACTGTCTTTTCGAGCCGCTTCAGCTTCAACCAGGCCCGCGAGGCCTCCATCTTCGCCGGCGCCAACCTGATCCCGCTCTTTGACCAACTCGGCAAGGAGAACATCCTCGACTACCGGCAGAATTCGGCCGGCTTCACCACCTTCCTCAGCTATCCGCTGCGGCGCAGCTTTGCGCGGCTCAGCCTGACGTACAGTTTCCGCCGCTCGAACGTGGTGACCTTTTCGCAGTCGGCCTCGAACCTGTTCACCTACCTCAATTTCGAGGGCGTGTCCGGCCCGAACTCGCTCGAGGGCATCACCACCAGCCAGATCACGCCGGGCTATTTCTACAACACCGTCGACCATCCCATCACCCCGTCCAAGGGCAAGAGCCTGTATGCCAGCGTCGCAGTCGCGGGCTTCGGCGGCAACGCCCGGTTCATCCAGCCGACGGTGGAAGCGAAGTACTTCCGGCCTCACGGCGGCCGCCGCACCATCGCGATGCGCGGGCTGATCTCGTTTCTCAGCGGCTACGGAGGGCGTGTCCCGCCGCCGTTCAACCGCTCGTTCATGGGGGGCGAGAACGACGTGCGGGGCTTCCAGATCTGGTCGATCAGCCCGATGGTGTGGATCCCGGACTTCACCGCCGTGCCCGTGTACAACGACAACGGCGTGGAGCGCACGCAGGTGCAGATCGTCAACGGCGTGGAGGAACGCGTCCCGCTGAGCACCGAAGTGCCGGTCTACCGCTTGAACTTCCCCGGCGGCGACACGCGCTTCGTCTACAACTTCGAGTACCGCATCAAGTTGTTCGGCCCGGTAGTGCTGGCCCCGTTCTGGGACATCGGCTTCAACAAGATCCTGCGCAAGGACCAGGTTCGGCTCAACTCCGGGCGCGCTCTGGAGCTGAACAAGAAATTCCCCCAGGCCGGTTTCCAAGAGCAGATCGGGATCATCGGCCCGACCCAGAAGATGCGCAGCTCGACCGGCATCGAATTGCAGGTCATGATGCCCGTCGTGAACGCTCCCTTCCGCTTCTACTGGGCCTACAATCCGATGCGGGTGCAGGAGTTCCTCAAGCCACCGATCGTCGCGGACCGCTCGCTGTTCCCGAACTACCAGTCGTTCATCGAGGCGGTGCGGCCGGTCGGGACGTGGCTGCCCTTCTTCGAGCGGCGCTCGATGTTCCGGTTCACTATCAGCCGAACCTTCTGACCGGGGCGGCCGGCGCTCGCGTCGGCCGAAGTCCGAGCTGCTGAAATGCCGATTCGTGCTACGCTGGAGATGAACCCAGCGAAACCGGAGCTGTCATAGGAGACACAGGAAAGATGCTAAAGACGTGGCGGAAGTCCCCGAGCGGCCTGCGGGTCGCCGTGTGCCTGGTCGGCGCTCTGGCCGTGCTCGCTGGCACGGCCGCTGCGCAGACGTCGATGGCGCTGTTGAACGTGCAGGAGGCCATCCAGAGGACAGCGGAGGGCCAGCAGCTCATCAAGCAGCTCGAGGCCAAGTACGAGCCCACGCGCCTGAGCCTTGAGTCGAAGAACGCCGACTTGGCCAGGAAGCGCGACCAGTTGCAGAAGGGTGCCAACACCATGAGCGACGAGGCCCGCCGCACGCTGGCGAGGGAGATTCAGAAGGCCGAGACCGATCTCCAGCGCGAGGCCGAGGACGCCCGCGGCGAGTTTGGCAACGAGCAGAACGCGCTGTTCAACTCCGTCGGCCAGAAGATGATGGCGGTCATCGACAAGTACTCGAAGGAGAACGGCTACCAGATCGTGATGGACATCTCGAATCCGCAGAGCCCGATTCTGTACGCTGTCAACGAGGTCAACATCACGGCCGCGATCATCACCGCTTACGATGCGGCGCACCCGGTCAGCGGTACGGCAGCCGCTGAGTAACGAAGCGCGCAGACCACGCGGCAAGTTGGGAGAAGGCACGACGCACCGCCTTGGCGGCGTGCGTCACACCCGAGAATCATGCGAGACCAAACTACTCGTCGGCCGGCGAGGTTCGGCAAGGGGCACCGTTCCAGGGCGGGTTCCAACGGGCGCGGCCAGAACGGGGCGCGCGGGCGCTCCGACGGCGGCCGCCGCAACGTCAACGGGAACAGGCTGTCCAAGAACGGCGGCAACCGCGGCGAAACGGCCTTGTGCATCAAGTGCGGGCATCCGGCTCCCGATGGCAAGCTCTGCGCCTTCCACCGGATCCTGCTAAACACGTTCCGCAAGGAAGTGCCTGAGCAGGACCCGCGCCGCATCCACTTCTAGCGGCCCGCCGCGGCGAGGCCGGGATTCGCGCCACGCCCCCGGCTCTGGCCTGGCGAGCGGATCGCCAGCCTGCATGTGTTTCGATCGGCTGCGAGAATGAGGGAACATGCCGGGCCGCAGGGGGACTGAGCGAGTCGCGCTTTGGGTGTGCCTGCCCGCGCTCCTGGCGGTCTCGGTAGCGACATGGCGCCTGTGGCTCCACGTGGCGACGCTCGACGACTCCTTGATGCAATCGAAGCAAGTCGAGCTCGAACTGCTGGCCGACGTGCGCAACGCCGTGGGGCGGGAGCAGCTGGCGGGCCGCGCGCTCGACCGAGCGCTGCAAGATCTCGAGAGCGCGCTGTCGGAAACCAGGAGGGTGCGCGCCGAGGCCGACGAGGCACAGCAGGATTCAGCACGCAACGCCAGGATCGCCGAGCGTCTCAGGCAGCAGCGCATGGACGAGCTTGACCGCATGAGCGAGGCGTTGAGCCGCATCGCGGAGACCGACCGCACGCCGATGGGCATGGTCGTGCAACTGAGCGAGGACTCGTTCCTGTTCGATTTCGACAGCGTCGAGCTGGGGCCGAGAAACCGCGAGATTCTCAGCCGCATCGCCGGCGTGCTGCTGGCCTCCTACGGCTACAAGATCTACATCTACGGCCACACCGACGACCAAGGGGATGCCGCCTACAACCAGGGCCTGTCGGAGCGTCGCGCCGACTCGGTGCGGGCCTATTTGGTGGAGGCGGGCGTGCCGCAAGAGATTCTCGAGTCAAAGGGCTTCGGCAAGGCCAGCCCACGCGTGCGCGGAACGTCCAGGCAGGCGCGACAGAAGAACCGCCGGGTCGAGATCGGCATCGTCGACACGGTGGTGGAATACACCGGCGAAGTCCCGGCCGGGCCGCTCGCCGGCGGCGCGGGGGAGTGAGCGGGCATGGCCGTCCAAGCGACCTCCGCGCCAGACCACGAGCCGCTCAGCTTCGAGATCGCCGCCGAGGTCCGCTATGGTGACGCTCTGGCAGCTGCCCTGTCGCAATGCTGGCGAAGGGCGCCGACAGCCCTGACCGTATATCTGGCCGGCCTTGTTGCGTTGATCGCGGCGGGATTCCTGTCCGGAGGCGCGCTTGCCTGGCTGGCCGTTGTCGGGGCAGTGCCCGGCGTAGCGGCCGTAGCGTTCGCGGCCGCAACGGCGCGGCTGGACTTCAAGCGCGGCGGCGGCAGGCCGCTGCGGATGCACTATCACGTTTGTGACAGCGGGGTCGAGATCCGGGCAGCGCGGCGGAGCGACTGGATCGCGTGGGATGACTTGTGGGCAGCGAGCGAGACACGGCGGAGTTTCCTGCTCTCGCCTTCGCCGGGCGAGCAGTACGTAATCCCCAAGCGGTGCTGTGACGCCGGCCGCGCCGACGCGTTGCGGGAGTTGCTTGGTCGCGTCCTCGCCAGCCGCGAGGGCCGCCGCTCAGGCGACCTCCAAGCCTGAGATGCGCCTGCGCAGGATGTCCAGGGCGGTCTGGACGGCGAGCGTTCGAACCCGCGCGCGGCCGCGGCCGAACAGACGTCTGGCGGAGCGGGTTCCGCTGTCGTTTGCAACCGCGAAATACACCGTGCCGACGGGGTCCGTTTCGGTCCCGCCGCCCGGACCGGCGTAGCCGGTGACCGACAAGCCTATCGCGGGCTCGCCCAGCGTGCCTGCCGCGCGGTCCCGCGCTGCCGCCGCCATTGCCACGGCCACCGGTCGGCTGACCGCGCCGTGGGAGCGCAGGACGGACTCGTCGACTCCCAGCCACCCGCTCTTGGCGGAATCGCAGTAGCTGACGACGCCCCCCGCGAAGAACTCGGAGCTGCCCGCCATGGCGGTCAGGGCGCCCGCGAGCAGCCCCCCCGTGCAGCTCTCCGCGACCGCGAGCTTGGCGCCGCCTCGTGCCAGCAGCGCCGCGACCGTCTCCGCTAGGGACCGGCCGTCCTCGGAATAGACCGCCTCGCCCAGTTCGCTGCGGATCGCATCTCCCAGGCCCTGCGCTGCAGCTTGAGCCTCGGCTTCGCTGGTCCCCTGGCCGCGCAAGTGTACTTGGACATCGCCCGGCGCTGACAGGATGGTCGTGGCGATCTCCGTGCGTGGCGCATAGATCGGCGCGATGCGCTGCTCGAGATCGGACTCGCCGATACCGGCCACCCGCAACACGAGCGTGAAGAAGCGCTGCGAGGGGGCGTGGGATGCCAGCAGCGGCAGGCAGGTCTCGGCGAACATTGGCTCGAGTTCCCGGGGAGGGCCGGGCAGCAGGACCAAGATGCCATCGTCGTCCTCGAGCCACTGCCCTGGGGCTGTGCCGCGCGGGTTGTCGAGCTTCAGCGCGCCGTCCAGCACATACGCTTGGCGCCTGTTCACGTCTGCCATGGGACGCTTGAAGCGGCGGAAACGCTCCCGGATCTCGTCGACCGCGGACTCGTCCAGCACGAGCGCGCGCCCGGTGGCGTCGGACGATGCCTCGCGCGTCAGGTCATCAAGGGTCGGCCCCAGGCCGCCGCTCAGAATCACCAGGTCGGACGCGCGTCGCGCCCGGCGGATTTCTTCGGCCAGCGAGGCGCGATCGTCGCCGACCACAGCCTTGCGGGCCAGGGCGATTCCAAGCTCGCTGAGCTTGCGCGCAAGATATAGCGAATTGGTGTCGAGCTTGCTCGGCGTGAGCAGTTCCGATCCGACCGCGATCACTTCGGCTTGCATGGGTTTGCACCAGCGCGGCTGGCCGGCAAGGGGCCGTCGCAGCTGCTTATCTCAAAGCAGTTCAGGAATGCGGTAGATGCTGCTTCCGGTCGCGACCACCATGCTCTTGTCGGGCGCGAACGCCAAGCCCACGATGCCGTGCCCGGACACCACGTGCTCCACGCCAGCCTCGGATTGGTCCGCTTCGGCGTCGGTCACCCGGAAGATCCCGCGGTTGCCCTCAAAGGACGCGCACACGTGCAGACGCCCTCGAGAATCGAATGCGATTCCCTGGGGCCGCCCGAATCCGTGCCACCAAGTCGTGACCGCGCCATCTCCGTTGATGCGCTTGACGACTTCCGAGCTCGAAGTCGACGGAGCTGACACGTACAGCAGCTGTTCGCGCTCGCTGAACGCCAGGTGAAACGCCGCCACAGAGGGTTCCAGGGTCGCGTAGACGAAGATCTCGCGCTTCTGGTTGATCTTGAAGACCGTCCCGGTGCGGTCGCCCACGTAGACATTGTCGGAGCCATCGACGGCCAAGCCGGTCGCGACGCCCATTCCCTCGGCGAACACCTCCACCTCTGCGTTGGGAGAGACGGCGTAGACTGTCCCGTCGTGCCTGCTGGTGACCAGCAGGGTGCCATCGGCCTTCAGCGCCAGGCCGGTAGGGTTGATGATGCCCGACAGGAACGCGGTCACCTCGCCCCCGGGCAAGATCTTGAAGATCGAAACGGGCACCTTCTTGCCACGTTGCCCGCTAAAGGTGGTGATGATGTTGCCGGACTGGTCGACGACCGGATTCGCGACGGGATGTACCTCGTTCGCCAGCTGTCTCCCGAGCCAGAATTGCCCGGGGGCGCTGCTGCCTGCCGCGGTGAAGACCTTGATGGCGTCTGACTCCGCCTCCTCCGGTACGTTGACCACAAGTCGGCGGCTCGCGCTGACGACCAGCTTGGCGGACAGGCTGCCGACCTCGACGGAGGGCTGGCTATAGTCCGTCCCAGCGAGCGAAGATCCGCGGATCTCTAACGTCCCGCCGGGAATCGCGGCCGGTGGCGTCACGCTTTCGATGCGGGGCAGCGAGTTTGCCATTCAAGGGAGTTAGTTGCGCGGGATCAAAAGCCGAGCCAGCGGACAGCAGCGACTCCAATCATAGCGCAGGCTCCCGCGCCAATATCGTCGGCGACCACCCCCTTGCCGCCGGCGAGCGCCTCCAGCCGCCGGATGCCCAGCGGCTTGGCGATGTCGAGCACGCGGAACAGCACCAGCGCCGCGATCCACTGTGGCCATGAGTTGCTCGCCGCCGCCAGTGCAATCCACTGCCCGACAACTTCGTCTATGACCACGACCGAGGGGTCGCGCGATCCCAGCCTCGTGGCGGCGAACTCGGATGTCTTGACCGCAACAGGCGTCAGCGCCAGGGCGGCGATCCCCAGGGCCCAGGCGGGCACGCCCAGCCGATGCACTACAAGCCAAGCCATGGCCCACGCCAGGACCGAGCCGGCCGTGCCGGGAGCGGCGGGCACGTAGCCGCTGTAAAACCAGGTGGCGAGTGTCATCGCCAGGCGCTCAGTCATCCCTGCCACGCTCGCTGCCGGTATCGGTCGGGGTCTCCCACTGTTCGTCGGCTTCTGTTGCCCGCACCGGAATGGCGTACTCGCCGGTCGCCCAGTTCGCCAGGTCTTGGGTGCGGCAGCGCTCGCTGCAGAACGGAAACTGGCGCGAGGCGGGACTGGTCGGCTTGCGGCAAATCGGGCAGGCGTGGGCGGACGGAGCCATCAGGTCTTGCTGTCCCAGCGTCCTATTGCAGGACCGGCAGCGGATTCGGCCGCCGGCCTGCGGCCGGCCGCGTGATCTGCTCGACCTCCGCGAAGAGGTCGTAGTCGGCCGAGCGCGTGATCCTGGCGATCCCTAGGTCACCGGGACGCGGATTCGATGCTTCGGGAAATCTCGTGAGGTAGGTCTTGCCGTCGATCT
>JAJDZN010000195.1 GCA_022824585.1 Bryobacterales bacterium
CTTGCAGTCGGCCGCGTTGAGGATGCCGACGCCCTTGGTGCGCCGGACCCAGATGCGGTTTCCGGTCAGCAGGTCGTGATACTCCTTGAGCTTCTGCTCCATCAGGTCGCAGAATTCCAAGCACTCCTTCTCGAAAGTGTCGTAGGTCTCGTACTGCAGCCCGCCGATGCGGAAGGCGTGCGTGGTCAAGCGCGCGCCGCAGTAGTTCTCGAAGATCTTGAGGACCTCTTCCCGCTCGCGGAAGCATAGGAAGACGGGCGTGATGGCACCGATGTCGAGGGCGTGGGTCCCGAGCCAGAGCAGGTGCGAGGCGAGACGGTTGAGCTCGGTCAGGATCACGCGCACGGCCTGGGCTCGCGGCGGGATCTCGACGTCGAGCAACTTCTCGACGGCCATGCAGTAGCCGAGCCCATTGGACACGGCCGCCACGTAGTCCATGCGGTCCACGTAGGGCGCGAACTGCTGGAAGGTGCGGTTCTCCGCTATCTTCTCCACGCCGCGGTGCAGGTAGCCGATCACGCAATCAGTGCCGAGCACCGTCTCGCCGTCCAGCTTCAAGATCACGCGCAGGACGCCGTGGGTGGAGGGATGCTGCGGCCCCATGTTGAGGACCAGCTCGTTGCTGTCCAGCAGGGTCTCTGCCTGGACCTCGGGCGGGGCGAGTGTCGTCTCTGCCATTACTGAGCGCTCTCGATCTTGAGGTTCTCGCGAACCCAATCGGAATCCTGCTGCACGATGCCGTACTCCTTGCGCAGGGGGAAGCCTTCCCATTCGTCCGGCATCAGGATGCGTCGGAGGTCGGGGTGATCCTTGAATTCGATGCCGAACATGTCGTAGACCTCGCGCTCGAGCCAGTTGGCGGAACTGTAAAGGGCCGTGACGCTGGGGGCCAGCTCGCCTTCTGCCAGCGCCGCCTTGAGCCGGACGCGCTCGTTGGCCGAGTACGAGTAGAGCGTCCAGACGATCTCGAATTGCTCGGGCTTGTCCGGCCAGTGGACAGCGGTCACGTCCACGAGGTAGTCGAAGCCATGCTCCTGCTTGAGGCAGGAGAGGACCTCGAGCGCCGCCGCGATGTCCGCGACCAAGAGCTTCTGCCCGCCCAGCAGCACGACCCTGCCGAGGCGCTCGCCGAATCGATCCTGCAGGGCGGCGGGCAGGTCGCCCTCCCAAGGCTCGCAGGGCATCTCCGCGGGTTTTCTGGGCGCAGGCCTGCGGGCTGGACGGTCGGCACCTGCGGCCGCCAGCGGGCGAGGGCGCGGTGCCGGACTTGGCTTGTCGTCCGAATTGGGAGTATCAGGCATGGGTGCGGCGGGCCTCGCTATCGGAGCGTGGAGGGGCGCAAGACCTTAGTGGAGCATAGCAGCCGGTACGCTCGCAACCGCGCCACAACGAGGCCAGACGGCGGACGCGACGGCCCGGTTCCCGCGCACGCGCAGCGCCGATCACGGGCTAGCGGAGATCTGAGTGAGAGGCTGAACCCCCCGCAGCTCCGGAGGAAGCGGGAAGTGAACATTCTCTTCGATCGCCTCGACCTCCACGACCCTTTGGAAGCCCATCGAAGTCAAGCGGCGCACCACTCTTTGGACCAGAGACTCCGGCGCCGAAGCTCCGGCGCTAACTGCGACAGTCCGCGCGTCCTCCAGCCACTCCCAGACGATTTCGCTCTCGTCGTCAATCAGGTAACCGGGCAGGCCCCGCTGTTGGCCGACTTCGACCATGCGGCGCGAATTGGAACTGTTCTGCGATCCCACGACCAGCAGGAGATCGGCTCTCGGCACGATCTTCTTGACCGCCATCTGGCGGTTCTCGGTGGCGTAGCAGATGTCCTTGGCCGGAGGCGCCTGAATGCTGGGGAATCGCCGCTTGAGCACGTCGATGATGGAGTTGGCCTCGTCAAGACTGAGCGTGGTCTGCGTGAGGTAAGCGACACTCCCAGGCGGCACCTGTACGGACTCGGCCTCTTCCGGCGAGGAAACCACGATCGTCTGGCCGGGCGCCTCGCCGACCGTACCGATCACTTCACAGTGATCGCGGTGCCCGACCAACAGGATCGTGCAGTGCGCCTTGGCGAACTTGATGGCTTCGAGATGGACCTTGGTGACGAGCGGACAGGTGGCGTCAATGACCCTCAGGTTCCGCTCGACCGCGGTCGTCCGCACCGACGGGGCCACGCCATGCGCACTGAAGACCAAGTGGGCGCCGGAAGGCACTTCGTCCACGGAATCCACAAAGATTGCGCCGCGCGAGGCGAGCTCGCGCACGACATTTCGGTTGTGGACGATCTCCTTGCGCACATAGATCGGCGGTCCGTAGGCCTGCAGGGCTAGCTCGACGATATCGATCGCGCGAACGACCCCGGCGCAGAAACCGCGCGGTTTGAGCAGTAGTACGGACCTATCGCTTGCTGAAGACATATCTAGGCCCGCGCGAACCCCCATCATAACCGTTCGGGCAGGCGCGCCCAGACATCGATTCTGACAACCGCACCCCATGGCGAGCTCGAGCCGCGCTGCCCGCAACCAAGCCCAGCGAGGCCCACTTCAGACCAACGTGGCGAGACATGGAATCATCGGAGACCGACCTCGATCATCGACGCCCTAAACACGAGGCTTGTGGGTTGCGGGACTAGGCGGAAGGTTGCAGGTACGAGCCCAAGCATTTCCAGGCAGCTACACGCATCCCCACGATAGGGGGCAGCCTTGCGAAACGGCGCCTCGGCTCTAGGGGCCGCGTTCCGGCGGAGGGTCATGGGCCGTCAGAGACCGGAGTCGCTTCTCCAGCGCCTGCGCTCTCTCTTCTGCCTGAATCGCTCGCTGCCGTAATTCCTGCTTGTCCTGCTCGGCTGCTCTGACTCGCTGTTGTAATTCCTGCTTGTCCCGCTCGGCTGCTTCCAGGCTGCCATCGAATTCTTCCCCCGTGTCCGGGTCAATGAACACCAAGACCGTCGTCCCGGCCTGCCTCTCGCTCCGCAGATCCAGCCCCAGCACCCGGCTCCGCAACACACCGCCCCGGCCCGCTGCCGGCCGCACCGGCTGAGACTGTCCCGCGTTGATCTCGTAGCCCTCCAATGGGGTCTCCATCAAGGTCCCCGCCGGGTCCAGCCGCCAATACTCGCGAACCCCGATCCTGGAGTATTCTCGCGCCCTGTGCTCGGCATCGTGCTCCGCTGTCGACGGCGACGCCACCTCCAGCACGAAGTCCGGCGCCTTCCCCTCTTCCCAGATCCGGTACGAACCGCGGTCCGCGCTGTACTCCACCCCAAACACCACTTGCAGATCCGGCTGCAGCTGAGCCTTACGGTTGCCGCGCTGGTAGTACACCAGCAGTTCCATGGCCACCAGCACGTCTGCGCGCTCCCGGAAGTAGTGGCGCAGGGCCGTCGTGGCCTGCTGCACGGCGTTGCCGTGCCCCACGCTCTGCGCGATCCAATTCCCTTCCGGGTACTCGACTTCGCCGGGCTCGGGCGCCAGCGCGGTGGCACCGGGCGATGTCAGTGCTGGAAGTTCCGTTTCTATGGAGGCCATCGTTGCCCTGCAGCACGCAAGTGCGCGTGAACGCCCGTGGTCCTGAGTATACAGCCGCCTTGCGAGGACCGGCCGGGACCGCCCGGCTGGCGAGCTGATCGTGTTGCTGTTGCCAGCGCAACGCCGCGCTTGGCCCGCCCGCGCAGGGCACGAGCGGCGAGAGACTTGCAGCAAGGCGTCTGGCCACGCTTCGCCGCCAACCGACGCCAGCGGCACTTCGGCGTTGAAACTTGACCCAATCGGCAACCTTAGGGCGAGACAAGGAATCTAGCGAAGATGGGACAATAAGGAGCAGAGCTGGACCCCGCGTCACGCGCTTCGCCGCGCAGGCGCCCACCCTTAGAGCCTTGAGCGCGGGCAGCAGCGTAAGCAGCCCATGAATTCCTT
>JAJDZN010000329.1 GCA_022824585.1 Bryobacterales bacterium
CCGCCGCAGGCGGCCCGGCGGCGCGCGGTTGCCGCCGCGCCTTCGCCGCACCCCCCGGATGCCGGGCCCCGCGCCCGGCCAGCTCCCGGGTGGCCCCAGCGGGGAGGCCACACCCGTTCCCGTCCCGAACACGGCAGTTAAGCTCCCCAGCCCCGATGGTACTGCGCCGGCAACGGCGTGGGAGAGTAGGACGCCGCCCGGAACCCTTTCGCGGGCGCCCCCCCGGGGCGCCTGCCCAGCCCCTCCGCCAACGGCCGCCGAACCGGCCTGCCGTCAGTGCAGCGCGATACGTTCGGCCTCGCCGTTCCGAGTCGGCCGCAGGCCTTCGCTTGTCCGTTCCGGCGCCCCCCGCAATCACCACCGTCGCTGGAATTCTGCTAGAGTGTAGCCGCAGATGACGTGTAACGATGCCAGCGGCTTGGCAGGCGCACGTGCGATCGTCGCGTCTCGGCCGCCCCATGAGGATGCACCGTCATGCAACGGAGGATATCGGATGACCACTGCCGCATCCGCGCAGCACGCCGCGGAACTCTTGGAATCCAGCGAACAATACAAGAAGCTGAAGCGTCAGCACGCAGAGTACGAGCGCCGGCTCAACGAATTGAGCGAGCGGCGCTTTCCGTCGTCGGAAGAGCAGTTTGAGGAAGCTCGCCTCAAGAAGCTGAAACTGAACTTGAAAGACCAGATGGCCAACATGGTCGAAGAGTACGCCGCCCGCGCCCAATGAGCGCCGCCGGCGTGGCCAACTAAGCAAAATTCGTCCGCGATGGTGAGAGACGGCTACCTCTACGCAGCCGCGCTGAGTGCCGCTGCCATCGCTTGCGGCATCGTTGCGGGTGCCTGGCTGGCCGCGCCATGGCTGGTGCTGGCAGCGTTCTGCCTGTACTTCTTCCGCGACCCAGAGCGCCAGATTCCGGTTGGCGACCTGTGCGTCTCGCCCGCGGACGGGAAGGTGGTCAGGCTTCACCGAGAGACCGACGGCCGGACGCGGATCAGCATTTTCCTGAACATATTCAATGTGCATGTCAACCGCGCCCCGATCGGGGGGCAGATTCGATCGGCGCGCTACAGCCGCGGCCGCTATCGCATGGCGCACCTTGACGCGGCATCGGTCGAGAACGAGCGCAACACGCTGGTCATCGGCGATACTGACGGTGGACAGACCGTCGAGGTGACGCAGATCGCGGGCTTGATCGCCCGGCGGATCGTGTGCCACAAGGCCCGGGGTGACGTCGTGCGCAAAGGCGAACGCATTGGCCTGATCAAATTCGGATCCCGCGTCGACGTCGTGCTGGGACCGGAATGGAAGCTGGCCGTCAAGCGAGGGGACAAGGTGGCAGGCGGCAGCTCGGTGCTGGCCAGGCGTGACTAAGGGGGCAGCCCTGTGACGATTCGGAAGAAGGCGAAGCGCAAGCCGCAGCTCGCGCTGCCCACGCTCTTCACCGTCGGCACGCTTTTCTGCGGGTACTACACGCTGGTGCAGACCATCAAGGCGGTGTCGCTGCCACCGCACCAAGCGGCCGATGCAGCGAGGCTGTTTGACTATGCGGCCATCGCGATCGGAATCGCAATGCTCACCGACGGCTTGGACGGCCGCATCGCGCGCTTGACCAACGCCACCAGCAAGTTCGGCGGCGAACTCGACTCGCTGGCCGATTGCATCACCTTCGGAGCCGGTCCGGCCTTGCTGGCGTTCGCGTGGGGGATGCGCGGCGCACTCCCGCCCGGAGGCTCGCCGCTGCTAGAGCTGCTGCCGCCGCTCGGCTACTTCTGCACGTTCTTGTACCTCACTTGCGCCGCCGCACGGCTGGCTCGCTTCAACGTCCAGGCGGACCCGCGGCCGAAAAACCCCGGGCTGTCCCATCGCGGCTATTTCGTTGGGATCCCGTCGCCGCCGTCGGCCGGGCTGCTCGGGGCGGTCGTGCATTTTTCGTACGGTCGGCCGATCGAGCAGTGGTGGCCGGGCGGCCTGCTGTGGTGCGTGTTGCTTGCCGGCCTCGGGCTCTTGATGATCTCCAGCTGGCGCTACCGCAGCTTCAAAGAGCTCAACTTCATGCAGCGGCGCGTGACCGTCGTTTTCTTCGCCAGCCTGATCTTCCTGATCTGGAATTTCTCGCGCCCAGTGCTGTTGACCATGGCCGCGACCTTCGCGGCCAGCGGAGTCTTGACGCGTGTCGCCGGGCTGTTCCGGCGGCGCACGCTGGACGCAGACCGACCTGCCGCGGTCGACGGCCCCCAGATTCCGGGGTAGCGCTCATGCGTGAGTGCGGAGGAACGCGCCGGCGCGTCCGCGGCCCCGCCCTCGCGACCGCCAGCTTGGCGGGCCTAGCCGCGATGGTTGCCTGCGGCTACCGCGTTGTCGGCACAGCCGACCTGCTCCCGGAGGAGATCCGCACCATCGCCGTGCCGGCCTTCACCAACGCCACTTCCGAGTTCAAAGTCGAGCAGTACCTGACCGATGCGGTAGTTCGGGAGGTCCTGTCGCGGACGAGGTATCGCGTCGTGAGCGGCCCCGAAGCCGCCGACGCGACCTTGGTGGGAACTGTGATGCTGTTTGATGCCATTCCGCAGAATTTCGATCCGCTGACCGGCCGGGCCACGAGCGTGATGACCGTCACCCGTCTCAACGTCGCGCTATACAACAGGGCCGACGGCAGTGTCTTGTACAGCAATCCGGATCTGGCCCATCGCGAGAACTACGAGGTGAGCAGCGATCCGGAGAGCTACGTCAACGAGCGCGAGGCGGCGATCGAGCGCGCCAGCCGCTCTTTGGCTGCTACGCTCGTGTCCGCTGTGCTTTCGGGATTCTGAGCCCGGGCCTTCCAACCGGGCCGCTGCCGTTAGTTCGGCGGGCCGTGAGCATGTCCGCGAGCAGGCGGGTGGCCGTCACGCATGGTTGCAAAGTCGCAAAGGGGCACTTGATTCTGCGCCAAATTGCGCTATCTTAGTCGCGGGACGTTCGTTGTTGACATCTCTTGACATCTCTGGCCCGTTCTTAGCAACGGCTTACATGGATGTCTCGGGGGCCGCATGGGATATCGAATCCTCTTGGTAGAAGACGAAGTTGGCATCCGGGTCGCCTTGGAGGACCGGCTGCGGGTTGTCGGATACGAAGTCGAGACGGCAGACAACGGACGAGTCGCGGTGGAGCGCGCCTCTGAAGGCGGCATCGATCTGATCATCCTGGATCTGATCCTGCCGGGCATGGACGGCCTCGAAGTCTGTCAGGAGCTGCGCCAACGCGGCATCTTCACGCCTGTGCTGATGCTGACGGCGCGGGCGCAGCTGGAGGACAAGCTGCGCGGATTTGCCCAGGGTGCCGACGACTACCTCACTAAGCCCTTCGACTTTCTGGAACTGCTCGCCCGCACCAAGGCCTTGCTGCGTCGCAGCGTAGACGCAGGTGCGGACGAGACGCCCCGAACGTACAAGTTTGGGAATGTCACGCTCGACGCCAGGCAGTCCACGGTGTTCGTCGATGGAGAGCGCCTGTCCCTGTCCATGAAGGAATACGACCTGCTGCACTTCTTCGTCCGGCACGCGGGCGAGACGCTGGCGCGCGAACGCTTGCTCAGCGAAGTTTGGAATTACGAGAGAGGCATGCCGACGCGGACGGTCGACGTGCATGTGGGCTGGCTGCGCCGGAAGATCAAGGACGACCCTCGCAATCCGCGGTGGATCCGCACGGTCTACGGCATCGGGTACCGCTTCTCCAAAGCCTGAACAGCGGGGCGGATTGCATCGGGCGACGCCAGGGGCGTCCGCCAAGGCGGCGCGGCGCCGAAGGGGCGGTTTGCGCGGAGTTGGCTCGGTATGCCCGGAACAGGTCAGGGACCCCGCGGCCTGGCCGAGCCAGGGTTCCCGCCGCCGCGTGCCTGGGAACTGGTGCAAGTTCGGGCCCGGAGACGACATCGCCCGCGCCGGTATCCGTCGCCCGTGGCCCGTCCGCGCTGCTTTGCCAGCAGGTGATTGGCGCTGCGGGCGCCTGAGCGGCCGCAGGTCGGCCGGGGAGGTCGGTACTCCTGCGTTGCTCAGCGGTGCCGCCCGTCGGTCCGTCCGCTGCGCTGCGCCTGACGCGCCGATCGCTTCCCGAGCGCCGGCCTTGACCGTCGCCGCCGCGACCGTTACAATGGCAGAAAGCTCGGCTCACGAGCAAGGCGAAGCGCATCATGCCATCTCGGCGCCAGTCCAGCCTGAAGAGGTGCCTCCATGTGGCACTAGGCCCGTGGCTGCGCGCCATTCGGCGCTCTAAGAATGGTGTTCGATTCGCCCGAGCCCGCACTGGCAGCTTGATCATTCCTGTCGCTGTAGCGTGCCCCGGCTGAGACCTCTCCCGCTTTGCGCTGAAGAGGCCGACGACCGGGGCGCGAGGTCTGGGGCAGTGATCGGTTTCCTCTCGTTCCCAGAATTAGAGGAAGATGGAAGCCAAGGGAATGCATAGCGAGGGATTCTCATCATGGCGATGTTGAGCGGAGCCCAAATCCTGATCGAGAGCTTGGTGCGCGAGGGCGCAGAAGCGGTGTTCGGGTATCCCGGCGGCGTCACGCTGCCGATCTACGACGTGCTGTATTCGCACCCGCTGCGGCACGTACTCGTGCGGCACGAGCAAAATGCCGCGTTCGCAGCTCAGGGCTATGCCCGCGCCACTGGCAAGGCCGGTGTGTGCATGGCAACATCTGGGCCGGGAGCGACCAACCTCACCACCGGCCTGGTGGACGCCCTGATGGACTCGATTCCGGTGGTGGCGGTCACCGGACAGGTGCCCCAGGCACTGATCGGGCGCGACGCCTTCCAAGAGGCCGACACCTTTGGAATCTCGCGCTCGGCCACCAAGCACAACTACTTGGTCAAGGACATCGGCGAGCTGTCTCAGACCGTGCATGAGGCCTTTCACATCGCGGTCAGCGGCCGTCCGGGGCCGGTGCTGGTGGACATCACCAAGGACGTGCTGCTCTCGAAGACGGACTACAGCGACGAGCAGGCCATGGAGCCGCTGCGGGGCTACCGCCTCGCCGCCGAGCCGGACGCGGACGCCATCGAGCGCGCCGTCGAGTTCTTGTGGCGGGCGGAACGGCCCTATATCTATGCCGGCGGAGGCGTGATCTCCTCCTCCGCGAGCGCCGAACTCGTGCGCTTTTCCGAGCTGCTCGAGGCGCCGCTGGCGCACACGGTCATGGGACTGGGCGCCATGCCCACGGGACATCCGAACTTTATCTCGATGCTGGGCATGCACGGCAGCTACGCCGCCAACATGGGCGTGACCGAGTGCGACGCGCTGATCGGCCTTGGCGTGCGTTTCGACGACCGCGTGACCGGGCGCCTGGACAAGTTCGCGCCGGGCGCAAAGGTGCTGCACGTCGACATCGATCCTGCCGAGATCAACAAGAACCGCCGTGCCGACCTCGGCTTGGTCGGCGATGCCAAGCCCGTCCTGCGGGCGCTCAACGAGCGGCTCGCCGAAACGCGCGCGACGCTCGGGCGGGAGCGGCGCGCGGAGCGCTTGGCCTGGATGGAGCATGTGCGCGCCATGAAGCGCGACCACCCCTACGTCTACGAAGAGTCGACCGAAGAGATCAAGCCGCAGGCGCTGATGCGCAAGCTGGATCAGATTTCGGGCGGCGAGGCGATTGTGACGGTCGATGTCGGCCAGCACCAGATGTGGGCGGCGCAGCACCTGCGCTTCAACCATCCGCGCCTGTGGCAGTCGTCCAGCGGGCTCGGCTCCATGGGATTCGGCCTGCCCGCCGCCATGGGCGCCAAGTTCGCCTGTCCCGACAAGACGGTGATTGCCATCGTCGGCGATGGCGGCTTCATGATGTCGCTGCCGGAACTGGGCACGATCGCCGCCAACCGGCTGCCGGTGAAGATCATCGTGATGAACAACAACACTTTGGGCATGGTGCGCCAGTGGCAGCAGCTCTTCTACGGCAAGCGCTATTCCGAGGTCGATGTCGCGTCGTTCCCGGACGCGTCGCTGCTGGCTGCCGCCTTCGGCATCGCGGGCGGGTCCGTGGCGGATCCAGCGGACCTGGACGACGCGTTGGCGCACGCGTTCGACGAGCCCGGGCCGTACCTGTTGAACGTGCAGGTGACGCCCGAGGAATGCGTCTATCCGATGGTCCCGGCCGGCGGCGCGGTCAGCGAGATGATCCTGCGACCGGAGCCCGAGGCGGCCGAGGCCGTGGCTGGCGACTAGACGGCCGAGACAACCATGCAGCAGCTGATTTCCCTGCTTGTGGAGAACAAGCCCGGAGCCCTGATGCGGGTGGCGGGCGTGCTCACCTCTAGGGGCTACAACATCGAGAGCCTCACGGTGGCCAAGACCATCGATCCGACGCTGTCGATCATGACGATCGTGGCCGAGGTCGGCGAGGATGGCCGAGACCTGTTGATCAAGCAGATCAGCCGCTTGGTCAATGTCATCAAGGCCGTCGACCTGACCGACTCGCGGGCCGTCCGGCGCGAGCTGGTGCTGATCAAGATCTATGTCGCGGAGGAGCGTCGCCCGGCGCTGCTGACCGAGGCCGAGATCTTCCGGGCCCGCGTGGTGGACGCCTCGCCGGAGGCGTACACGATCGAGGCGACCGGCTCGCCGGACAAGCTCAACGCGCTCATCGCGCTGCTGCGCTCCTACGGACCGATCGAAATGGTCCGTTCGGGCGCCATGGCGATGGCCCGCGCGAAACAGAACAAACTCCCGGTGCCCAGCTACACCGAGGCGGCGCTTTCGGAAGGCTAGGGCCGCTGTAGCAAAGGCGCACACACTGGAAAGGAACGCTAACAAAACAATGCCTGCAACCATCTACTACGAGCCTGACGGCGACCTGAACCTGCTGAAGGGCAAGAAGATCGCCATCATGGGCTACGGCAGCCAAGGCCACGCCCACGCGCTCAACCTCCAAGAGAGCGGCCTCGACGTGGTGGTCGGCCTCTACGAGGGCTCCAAGTCTTGGCCCAAGGCCGAGCGCGCCGGCTTGGAGGTGCGCACCGTGGCCGAGGCGTCGGCGTCGGCGCAGGTCGTGATGATCCTGCTGCCGGACCACATCCAGCCGGACCTGTACAAGAGCGAGATCGAGCCCAACCTGTCTCCGGGCGACACGCTGATGTTCGCGCATGGGTTCACGATCCACTGGCGGGAGATCAGACCGCCGGCGGGGGTGGACGTGTCGATGATCGCGCCGAAGGCTCCCGGGCACCGCGTGCGCGAGCTGTTCGTGGAAGGCGTCGGCGTGCCCGGCCTGGTAGCGGTCGCGCAGGATGTCTCGGGCCACGCCAAGCAGCGGGCGCTGGCCTACGCGTTGGGCCTCGGCTGCCTCAAGGCGGGCGTGATCGAGACGACCTTCAAGGAGGAGACCGAGAGCGACCTCTTTGGCGAGCAAGCGGTGTTGTGCGGCGGGTGCTCCGAACTGATCCGCGCCGGCTTCCAGACGCTGGTCGACGCCGGCTACCAGCCGGAGATCGCCTACTTCGAGTGCTTGCACGAGTTGAAGCTGATCGTCGACCTGATCTACGAGGGCGGCCTGAGCTACATGCGCTACTCGGTATCGGACACGGCAGAGTACGGCGATTACACGCGCGGCCGGCGCGTCGTGGACGAGTCCGTGCGCGAGCGCATGCGCGAGATCTTGGGCGAGATCCAGTCCGGTCGGTTCGCTAAGGAATGGATGGACGAGAATCGCGCGGGACGGGAGAAGTTCTTGGCCACGCGCTCCGAGCAGGAGAGCCAGCTGGTCGAGGAGGTCGGCGGCAAGCTCCGGGCGATGATGCCATTCCTGCGCAAGGAGAAGCCCGACTCGACGCCGCTGGCGCCCGCCGCGAACGATTGAGCGGCACAAGGTGAATTCGATGCGAGTCTTCGTTTACGACACGACGCTGCGGGATGGCACGCAGGGCGAGCATGTCTCGTTCTCGGTGGCCGACAAGCTGGCCATCGCGCACAAGCTGGACGAGATCGGCATCGACTACATCGAGGGAGGCTGGCCGGGCTCGAACCCGCGCGACGAGGAGTTCTTCGAGCGCGCCAAGACGGCCCTGCGCCTGTCGCGGGCGA
The DNA here is from genome assembly GCA_022824585.1 of Bryobacterales bacterium. Taxonomy (GTDB): domain Bacteria; phylum Acidobacteriota; class Terriglobia; order Bryobacterales; family UBA6623; genus VXMF01. Next base: position 8,051 of record JAJDZN010000329.1, read on the forward strand.
GGCTGGTTGCATTCGGCTCCACGCGTCACGCGGCCAACGCTGTCGAAGACGACGACAACGTCCGCAAGCTCGTCGAGTCGGCCACGCCCGCCGTAGCGATCTTCGGCAAGAGCTGGAGCCTGCACACCGAACGCGCGCTGCGTGTCAGCGAGCGGCAGAACCTAGACATGATCCATTCGACCGTAGCCTACCTGAAGTCGCTCGGGCGCGAGGTGATCTACGACGCCGAGCATTTCTTCGACGGCTACCAGACGGATCGGGACTTCGCGCTGCGGACCTTGGAAGCGGCGCAGAGCGCGGGAGCGGACAGCCTGGTGCTGTGCGATACCAACGGCGGCACGCTCACGGCGCGCCTGGGCGAGATCGTCGAGGACGTGCGCAAGCGCTTCGACGGCGTGATCGGCATCCACACGCACAACGATTCCGAGCTAGCCGTGGCGAACGCCATCGCGGCGGTGGAACTCGGCGCCACCCATGTCCAGGGCACCGTCAACGGGTACGGCGAGCGATGCGGCAACTGCAACTTGGTCTCCACGATCTGCAACTTGGAGCTCAAGCTCGGACATACCGTCATCGGGCGCGAGAACGTTGCCAGGCTCACGGCGCTGGCCAACTACATCGCCGACACGGCCAATCTGCGGCTTGCCAACGGCAGCGCCTTTGTCGGCAAGAGCGCGTTCGCCCACAAGGGCGGCATCCATGTCAGCGCCGTGCTGCGCGACGCCGAAACTTACGAGCATGTCAAGCCGGAGGCCGTCGGAAACGAGCGGCGGGTGCTGGTCAGCGACTTGTCCGGTCGCAGCAACATTGCCTTCAAGCTGCAAGAAAAAGGCTGGGACGACAAGTTGACCGCGGAGGCTCGCAAGGAGGTGCTCGAGCGCATCAAGCAGCTGGAGTTCGAAGGCTACGAGCTGGAGGCGGCCGACGGTTCGTTCGAGTTGCTGGTCCGGCAGGCCCTGTCGGACCGGCGCGAGCTATTCAAGCTGGACTCGATGCAGATGTCGCTGCGCAAGCGGGGGCGGGAGCACACGCAATGCGAGGTGCGCATGCGCGTCGAGACGCCGGGCGGCACCAACAGCGCCCAAGTCACTGCGTCCGGCCCCTTCGACGCCATGGCGGGCGCGTTAAGGCAGTGCTTGGCGAGCGAGTACCCAGAAGTCGCGGACATTCGCTTGGTGGACTACAAGGTGCGGGTGCTCGACCCGGGCAAGGGCACTGCGGCGAAGGTCAGGGTGCTGATCAATTGGGCCGACCACACGACCAATTGGACGACCGTGGGCGTGTCTGACGACGTGCTCGAGGCGAGCTGGAACGCCCTTTGCGATTCGGTGAGGCTCGAGCTGCGGCGGGCGCAGCAGCCCGAGCCGGTGGCGGAGGAAGAGTCCGCCTAGCCCCGCAACCGGTCAGTCCGATTGTTGCGCGCGCAACTTAGCGCGGGCGGCCGAGATCTCTTCCAGCCGCTTGGCGATGCGGTCCTCGATCCCCCGCCGCGTCGGCGCGTAGTACCGCTTCCCCTCCATGCCCTCGGGCAGGCAGCTCATGCCGACGAGAGCGTCGGCGCTTGCGTGAGCGTGCTCGTAGCCCTCGGCGTAGCCCTGGTCGCGCATCAGCTTGGTCGGCGCGTTGCGCAAGTGGAGCGGGACCTGCCGGTCCGGGCCGGTGCGGACGTCCGACCGTGCCTCGCCGAGCGCTCTGTAGACCGCGTCCGACTTGGGGGCCACGGCCAAGTACACCGCGACGTGCGCCAAGAAGAGGTCCCCTTCGGGCTCGCCCACGAGGCGGAACGCCTCTACCGCTGCCATTGCCATTTCGACCGCGCGCGGGTCCGCAAGCCCGATGTCCTCGGCCGCCATGCGGACCAGCCTGCGCCCGATGTATAGCCGGTCCTCGCCGCCTTCGAGCATGCAGGCCAGCCAGTACAGGGCGGCATCTGGATCGCTCGAGCGGACGGACTTGTGCAGCGCCGAGATGAGATTGAAATGAGCTTCGCCCTGCTTGTCATAAAGCGGCAGGCGGCGCTGCAGGACGTCCCGAAGCAGATCCTCGGTGGCGGTCGTCCCGGAGGCGGCTCGGGCCAGCGCTTCCAGCGCGAGCAGGGCAACCCGCGCATCGCCGCCCGCATAGGTCGCTATCCGCGCCAGCAGTGCTTGCGGAATCTGAGCCGCATGCGCGGCGAGGCCGCGCTCGGCGTCGTTCAGAGCGGCGAGCTGGAGTTGCAGCAGCTGCTCCTCGTCCAGCGGTTCGAGCGTGTAGACCTTGGCGCGCGACAGCAGTGCCGAGATGACCTCGAAGGACGGGTTCTCGGTGGTCGCGCCGATCAGGATGATGTCGCCGCGCTCCACGAACGGCAAGAACGCGTCCTGCTGGGCCTTGTTGAAGCGGTGAATCTCGTCGACGAACACGATCGTGCGACGGCCCGCCCTGCGCATCCGCCGGGCGTCGACGAGCACCGCCTTGACATCCTTGATGCTGCTGAGCACGCCGCTGAAGGCTACGAATTCGCACTGCGTCGAGTTGGCGATGACGCGAGCCAGCGATGTCTTGCCAACTCCGGGCGGCCCCCACAGGATCATCGAGCCGAGCTCGTCGGCTTCGATCTGGCGGCGCAGCGGCTTGCCGGGCCCGATCAGGTGCTGCTGGCCCACCACTTCGTCCGCAGTGCGAGGACGCATCCGCTCCGGCAGGGGCCTTGCGCTCTCGCGGCCGGAGTCGTCGGCGAGCGGCTCGAACAGGTTCACGGACGCTGCGCCCGGCGCGCGGACTCGTACAGCACGATCGCCGCGGCGATCGCCGCGTTCAGGGATTCGACCGACTGGGTGGGAATGGCGACCGCCTGGGCGGCCGCGAGCAGCGGCGGGCTGACGCCATGTGTCTCCGAGCCGATCACGACCGCAGAGTTTGCGGACAGATCGGCCTCGCCGAGGGCCAGCCCCTGGCCCGTTGCCGCGGCCAGAACGGTCTTGCCGTGCTGCTGGGCCAGCGCGAGGAACTCTTCCGCCTCCAGCTTTTGGAGGAAGGGCACGCGGAACAGCGACCCGGCCGAGGCCCTGAGGGCCTTCGGGTTGGTGGGAGAGGCCGAGCCCTTGAGGAATACGATGCCGGACGCGCCGAACGCCTCGGCCGTGCGAGCGATCGTGCCGGCGTTGCCCGGGTCTTGGACCCCGTCCAGCACGATTGTGAGGCCGGCCAGCACGCTCGCGGCGTCCCAGTTCCTCAGCTTCACCAGCGCGAGCACGCCTTGGTTCCGATTGGTTGTGGCCACGTCTTGGAACAGCTGGTCGGCGACCGGGTGCAGCGGCACCCGGCGGTGCGGCGGGATCGCAGCGTCAACGCTCTCGTGCACGCGCTCGCTAGCGAAGACCCGCTGGATCTGGACTTCCGAGCGAATCGCCTCCTGAAGAAGGTGCGGCGATTCTGCCAGGGCGAAGCCATCGGCGGTAGTTGTGCCGCGCCCGGCGACTTGGCGAAGCTGCCTCAGCCAAGCGTTGCCCCGGCTGGTGATGGTCTCTTGACGGTAGGGCACAGGTCGCGGGCCGGGCGGGGCGGCTCCTAAGCATCAGCGTAATATGTTGAGCGATGCGCGAGTGCGCGAGACTGCCCGTCAGTGCCAGCTCTCCGCCGCTTGGCGCACTGCGCAGGGCCAGTTCGGAGATCCGTCGGGGGCGGGTCGTCGCGGCTCGCACGGACACCCTCTACGGGTTGCTGGCGGACGCCTCCAACGAGGCGGCGCTGCGCCGGGTCTTCCGCGCCAAGGGGCGACCCGAGAGCAAGCCGATCTTGTTGCTGGTGGATTCCGAGGCCCAGCTGGCTCGGCTGGTGCGCCATTTTTCTCCAGAGTTCGCCCCGTTGGCGCGCGCCTTCTGGCCCGGCCCTCTGACGATGGTGTTGCCGGCGAGCTCGCGCGTGCCGTCCTTGGTAACGGCCGGCTCCGGCACCGTGGCCGTGCGCCAGCCCGCCTCGCCGCTGGTGCGCTGCTTGGCCCGGCACGCGGGGTGCGCGCTGACCGGAACCAGCGCGAACCGCTCCGGGCAAAGGGGTGCTCGCAGTGCCGACGAAGTCGTGTCGCAGCTGAGGTTTCGCGTGCCGCTGGTGCTGGATTCGGGCCGCGTGAGCGAGCCGGAACCATCGACCATCCTCGACCTAACCGCCGAGCTGCCGCGGATTCTGCGGCAGGGCCGAGTCAGCCGAGCCGCCATCGAACGCACGCTGGGAATTCGCATCCCGCAACCTTGACACGGCAGATGCGTCTATACGTCTTGGGCTTGGGAGGGCCCGGAGCATGATATCGAGAAGAGCGTTTGCGCTGGCAGTTCCTGCGCTGGCCACGACGATGCGCGGTCTGCGCGCGGCGGAAGTGGACGGCAAGTGGGAGGCAGCGATCGACGGGCCGCAGGGATCGATGGTCCTTACGTTCGACCTAATGGCAGACGGCGAAGCTCTCACCGGGACGGTCGGCAACGAGATGATGGGAGAATCCGAAATCCAGGAAGGCAAGATCTCCGGCGACCAGGTCGAATTCGTTCAAGTCATGCAGCGTGGCAACTTCCAGATGCGGTTCACTTACGCCGGCAAGGTGTCCGGTGATGAGATGGAACTCACGCGAACGATGCAGCGCCCCGGCGGCGGCCAGGGGCCAGACGGGCCGGGCGGAGGCCGCGGCGCTGGCGGGCCGGGCGGAGGTCGGCCGGGAGGGGGTCCGGGCGGTGGCCGTGGTGCTGGCGGACCGGGCGGAGGCCGAGGTGCCGGCGGACCGGGCGGCGGCGGGCGCGGCATGGGGCGCGCGATGACCTTCACTGCCAAGCGGGTGATGTGATCCGGCCTGCGCGCCGCGGCGGCGCCTCGCCGATGCCGTGCGCGCTGCAGAGGGGCAGTCTCGCCTATCGTGCCGCGAGTTCCTTGGGCGATACCATCTAGAGTGGCGTGGACTGGCCAACCTCAGCCGCATACATCGCGATCCTGGTGCTGGCCCTGCTGAACGCCTGGGCGGTCACCCGGCTTGATGTCGACGTGCGTCAAGAGGAGGATGACTAGCGCCGATGGAGCTCTTGGCCTCCCATTGGCCGGTCCTCCTCTGCCTGCTGGTCTACCTGGCGGCCTGCGTTGGCATCGGATGGTACTTTAGCCAGCGCGCGTCGCGCGGGGTAGACGACTTCTACATCGCCAAGCGGAGCATCCCCGGCTGGGTCGTATCGCTCGCATTCTTCTCGACGTTCGCCAGCACGAACACGTACATCGGCCAGGCGGGCCAGGCCTTCGCGTCCGGACTGAGCTGGGCTTGGGTGGGAGTGCTGTGGACCGTGTTCTGCATGGTCTCGTGGCTCCTGCTCGGTCCCCGCCTGCGCAATCAGACGGCCGGGCTGAAGTCGGTGACGGTCCCGGACTATTTCGACTTCCGGTACCGCAGCCCGCTGTCGCGGCCCACCAGGGTGCTGTCGGCGCTCACGATCCTCTTCGCCACGCTGTGGTACATGGCCGGCATCGCCAAGGGTTGTGCACATCTGCTGGAGACGGTGCTGGGGGTGCCGTACGGATGGGGCGTGGCGGCGATACTGGGCCTCACCTGCGTGTACACCGTCATGGGCGGCATGTACAGCGTGTTGTGGACCGATGCGCTCCAGGGCGTGATGATGCTGCTCGTGGCTGTGGTCATGGCGGCGATTCCCTTCGTCTACGCGGGAGGAATCGGGCCGTTGTTCGTGCGCATCTCCGACACCAGCCACATTTCGGCGGCCGGAACGCCGATCGGCGACGGCCTGGTGACGTTCGGCGCGCTCGTCTCGGTGACGTACATCCTGGGCATCGGTCTGTCAGTGGGGATGAAGCAGATTTCGGAGCCCCGCTGCTTGGTGCGCTTCTATTCCATCGACACGGCCGCCGGGATGCGGTTCGCCATGATCTGGACGCCGATCTTCCTGGGCGTTTCCTTGATCTGCGTGATGGGGCTGGGGGCGCTCGTGCACGGCATGGCTGACGACAGCGAGGCGGCCGCCCTGATCGCCAACACCGACCAGGTCGTGGGCTTCATGCTCGCCAAGTTCGACAACACGGCAGTCAGCGCGTTCTGCGTCACCGGGCTGTTCGCCGCGGGCATGTCATCGCTTGCCTCGGTGATGCTGATCGTCGGCACGGCGGCAGTGGGCGACATACGCAACTTGTGGGTGCGCTCCGATCCGCGCTCGACGGTGCGCTGGACGCGGGTCGCGATCGTCGTTTACACCGGCGTGGTCGGCTTGGTCACGTTGTTCCCACCAGCGGGAGTCGTCGAGCTGACCAGTTTTTCGGGCGCGGTGTTCGCTGCGGGCTTCTTCCCGGCTGTGTTCGGGGGGCTGTATCTGCGCTGGGGCACCGGGCATGGGGCGTTCTCGTCAATGCTCGCTGGCATGGCGGCGACGCTGGCGTGGCGGTTCGGAGTGCGGTTCAACGTCGAGGGGATGCGCGACGTGCATGAGATCATCCCGGCGTTCTGCCTGTCGCTGGCAGTTTACGTCGTGGTGAGCCGGATGACTCACCGGCACCTCCCGCCCGAGGATCATGTGGCGCGGGTCTTCGGTGACTGAACGGGCGTTGCGCGGCCGCCTCCGGCCCGTGCCGGTCAGGGGCCGCCGGTGCGTGGCGCGGCAGTGAGCCGGGGCTCGCAATTTCGCCTCCACCGGGGCGGACTGCACACCACGCGGGATGATCATTGCCATGCGGTGCGGAGGGGTCCCTCGCCGCTGATCGCGCGGCTCCTCGGACAGGCCCTGCCCAGCCGGTCGGGACGGGAAATACTCCGCCCGGGAGGGGCGCCGGCCTGCCCTATACTTGGGAATCGGATTCCCGATGGCACAGCCGTTCGTCCACCTGCACTGCCATACGGATTACTCCCTTCTCGACGGGGCCTGCCACATTCCGCGGCTGATGAAAGTGGCCGCCCAACGGGAGTGGCCGGCCGTGGCGATCACGGACCACGGCAACCTCTTCGGCGCCGTCAATTTCTACTCGGCGGCCAAGAAGGCCGGCATCAAGCCGATCATCGGCTGCGAGATCTACACGGTCGCCGGCGACCACAGGCAGCACGACGCAAGCATGCGCTACCACCACCTGCTGCTGCTGTGCAAGAACGAGACCGGCTATCGCAATCTGATCGACCTGGTCTCCACCGCATATACCGAAGGCTTCTACTACAAGCCACGGATCAGCAAGGACCTGCTCGCGCGCTATGCGGAGGGCCTGGTTTGCCTGTCGGCCTGCCTGCGGGGCGACCTGCAGGAGACGCTGCTGCAGCAGGGCTACGAGCAGGGCCGCAGGCTGGCCTACGAGTACCAGGACATCTTCGGCAAGGAGAACTTCTTCCTCGAGATACAAGACCACGGCCTCGAGCTTGACAAGAAACTGATCCCGCTGCAGCTGCGCCTGGCGCGCGAGACGGGCATACCGCTGGTGGCGACGAATGACGCGCACTACTTGACGCGGGAAGACGCGGGCGCCCACGAAGCCCTGCTCTGCGTCCAGACCGGCAAGACGCTCAGCGACGAGAACCGCATGCGGTTCGAGACCCAGGAGTTCTATCTCAAGAGCCGCGAAGAGATGGCGGCGCTGTTCGATGGCGACCAAGGCCCGTTGGATCGCACTTGGGAAATCGCCCAGATGTGCGACCTCACGCTCAAGCCGATCGCGGACCCGTTCCCCAAGTTCGATGTGCCCGCCGAGCACACGATTGACACCTACTTCGAATACGTGGCCCGGCAAGGCTTCGAGATGCGCCGCGCGCGCCTAGAGGCCCTGCAGGCCAAGGGGCTGCTGCGCAGGCCGCTGCAAGAGTATGCGGAGCGGCTTGACTACGAGATCAAGGTCATCCAGCAGATGCAGTACTCCGGGTACTTCCTGATCGTCTGGGATTTCATCCGGGTTGCCCGCCAGAGGAAGATCCCGGTCGGGCCCGGCCGCGGGTCCGCAGCGGGTTCGCTGGTCGCTTTTGCGATGTCGATCACCGACATCGACCCCCTGCAATACGGCCTGCTCTTCGAGCGCTTCCTGAACATCGAGCGCAAGTCGATGCCAGACGTGGACATCGATTTCTGCATGAATCGGCGCGGGGAGGTGATCCAGTACGTCACCGAGAAGTACGGCCGCGAGCAGGTCTCGCAGATCATCACCTTCAACACCATGGCGACGAAGGCCGCCATCAAGGACGTAGGCCGGGTGATGGACCTGTCTTTCGGGCAGGTCGACCGGCTCACCAAGATGGTGCCGAACGTGCTCAAGATCACTTTGGACCAGGCCATCGAGCAGGAACCCAAGCTCCGATCGGCCATGGCCGAGGATGAGCGCGTCAACAAGGTGATCCAAACAGCCAAGCGCCTCGAAGGCGTGGCGCGCAACCCGTCCGTGCATGCTGCAGGCGTCGTGATCGCCCCGCAGCCGCTCAAGTCGCTGATTCCGATCTACAAGACGAACCGAGACGAAATCGTCACCCAGTACGACATGAACAGCCTCGAGGCGATGGGGCTGCTCAAGATGGACTTCCTAGGGCTGACGACGCTGACGATCATCGAAGATGCGTTCGGCTGGATCGAGAAGCGCACGGGCAAGCGCCCGACCCAGGACAGCATCCCGCTGGACGATGCCGAGACGTACAAGCTCTTCTCAGAGGGCCTCACCAGCGGCGTGTTCCAGTTCGAATCCAAGGGCATGCGCGACATTTGCCGCCGCTACAAGCCGGAGCGGTTGGAGGACCTGTGCGCCCTCAATGCGCTGTACCGCCCGGGACCGATCCAGGGCGGCATGATTCCGGACTTCATCGACCGCAAGCACGGCCGCAAGCCGGTGAGCTACCTCCTGCCCGAGATCGAGCCGCTGCTGAAAGAGACCTACGGGGTCATCGTCTACCAGGAGCAGGTCATGCAGATCGCCAACGTGGTGGCGGGCTACTCGCTGGGCGAAGCGGACCTGCTCCGCCGCGCGATGGGCAAGAAGAAGGCCGAGGTCATGGCCGAGCACCGCGCCAAGTTCCTCGGCGGCGCCAGCGAGCGCGGCTTTCCCGAAGGGGTGTCGTCCAAGCTCTTCGACTTGATGGAGCAGTTCGCCGGGTACGGCTTCAACAAGTCGCACTCCGCCGCATACGGCTTCCTGGCATACATCACCGCCTATCTCAAGACCCACCACACGGTGGAGTTCATGGCCGCCCTGCTCACTGCAGAGCTGCACAACGCTGATAAGGTGCGGCTGTACCTCAACGAGTGCCGCGACATGGGGATCCGCATCCTGCCGCCCGACATCGGCGCCTCGTTCTGGGATTTCACGCCCGCCGGCGACAAGGAGATCCGCTTCGGGCTCGGCGCGATAAAGAACGTCGGCAAGGGCGCCGTGGAGTCCGTCATCGAGGTGCGCCGGAGCCGGGACAGCGGCTTCAAGTCCTTGTTCGACTTCTGCAAGGCGGCCGATTGGAGCAAGATCAACAAGCGCATGGTGGAGAGCGCGATCAAGGCCGGCGCGATGGACAGCCTGGGCGGCCACAGGGCGCAGATGCTGGCCGGCCTGGACACCATGATCGAGAGCGGACAGCGCGCGCGCCGGGACGAGGAACTGGGACAGGGATCGCTCTTCGGGGGGGCGGCGGCCGGCGACGAGGGCAAGCTCGCCAGCCTGCCTGACGTGGAGGAATGGTCTGCCACCGAACGGCTGGCTTGCGAAAAGGAGATGCTCGGCTTCTACGTGACGGGCCATCCGTTGGATTCCTTCGAAGAGGCCGTCGAAGAGGTCGGCACCCATACCACGACGTCGCTCGAAAAGGTGGACAACGGCCGTAGGGTGTCGGTCTGCGGCGTGCTGCACAGTGTCCAGCGCCGCAGGAACAAGGAAGGCCGCCCTTGGGCATCGGCGGTCTTGGAAGACCGGGACGGCAGCGTCGAATTGCTCGTGTTCGCCAATCAGTTCGAAGGCTTGGAAGAGAGGCTGGTCCAGGATCAGCCCGTGCTTGTGACCGGCTCCGTGCGCGCCGAGGAGAGCTCCGGACGACGCGTGTCGGTTGAGGAAGTCACGCTGCTCAAGAACGCCCGCGCCCTGCAGCCTGAGCACGCCTACGTATCGCTGACATTGCGTAGCGATCGCGAGGTCGGCTCCGTGGCGAGGCGCCTCCAGGAGTTGGTCGATGGCCATCCCGGACAGACCAATCTCAGCCTTCGCTTGGAGCGGCCGAGCCAGTACGTGGTGGTGCTGGACATCGACGCACGCGTCAATCCGAGCCGCAAGTTCCGAGAGCAGGTCGAAGGATTGTGCGGCCACGATGCTCTGGAGTTCCGCAGCTAGGCCGGGCGAATCGGCACCTCGCGCCCGCTTGTGCGTAGGGGGCTAGAATGAATTTTTGGAGTTCGCAATGAAGTTCATATCCGTATTGACGTTGGCGGTCGCTGCGCTGCCCGTCGGCGCCAGCGATGCGGTCACCTTTCACCGCGACGTGGAGCCGGTGCTGCAAGCCAACTGCCAGCAGTGCCACCGTCCCGGCGAGGCCGCGCCGATGTCGTTTCTCACCTACGAGGAGACTCGCCCCTGGGCCCGGGCCATCCACGAGGCTGTGGCGTTAGACCGGATGCCGCCGTGGTTCGCCGACCCGCGGTTCGGCGAGTGGTCGAACGCCCACGTGCTCAGCGCCGAGGAGAAGCGCGTCCTGATCGAATGGGCCGAGACCGGGGCCGAGCGCGGAGATCCCTCCGACGCTCCCGCTCCCCTTGAATTCGTCGACGGCTGGAACATCGGCGAACCGGACTTCGTGCTCGCAATGCCAGAGCCGTTCCGCGTTCCGGCTGAGGGCACGATTGACTACCAATACTTGGTGCTACCGACAGACTTTGAAGAGGACAAGTGGGTTGTCGCCGCGGAGGTTCGTCCCGGCAACCGAGCGGTGGTGCACCACGTGCTCGCGTTCATCCGCCCCAAGGGGTCGCATTGGCTGGAAGGGGCCGAGCCTGGCAAGATATTCGTGCCGGGACCGACCAGCAAAGAGCAGCGCAAGCGGGAGCACGACGAATATCGCGACATTCTGGCCGGATTCGCGCCCGGCACCGAGGCGGTGTCCTACGAGGGGACGGATCACGCGAAGTTGCTGCCCGCCGGTGCCGACGTTGTCTTCCAGCTGCATTACACCGCTTCGGGCAAGCAGGAGCTTGATCGCAGCAGTGTCGGGCTGCGTTTCCTCGACGCGCCTCCGGCCAAGCGCGTTCTGACGATGATGGCTTCCAACAACAAGTTCGTGATTCCCCCGGGCGCCGCCGCCCATCCGGTGACGTCGAAGTGGGTTCTCGGCCAGGACACCGAGCTCACCGCCGTGATGCCGCACATGCACCTGCGGGGGGACGATTTCCGGTTCGAGTTGCGCTACCCGGGTGGCCGCAGCGAGACCCTGCTGAGCGTGCCGAAGTATGACTTTGACTGGCAGTACTTCTATTACCTCAAGCAGCCGATGCTACTGCCGGCGGGCACGGCCATCGAGTGCTTCGCGCACTTCGACAATTCGCCGAACAACCCGGACAATCCCGACCCCTCGGCCGAGGTTCGCTGGGGCGACCAGAGCTGGGAGGAAATGATGATCGGGTTCTTCGAGATCGCCATCGAATCGGACGCGAGCCTGCAGCCGTACCTAACCCAGGGAAAGCAGGCGCGGTCCAGCGGCGACTGATTCCGGCCTTGGAGTAGGGCCGCGGTGCCGCGCGCGTGCCGAGACGGCCGGATTCGCCGGCGCTGGTGTGCGCGCCTTGTAGCCCTCGCTTGTGCGTTTCTGGCGCTGGCTTGGTTTTCGAGGGCTGGCCTGGCGCACGAAGCCATCAGCACGGAGCTGACTTGGACGCGCGATGTGTCGCGCGTCTTCCACAACCGCTGCTCAGGTTGTCACCGCGCGGGCGGGGCGGCGCCGATGTCGCTGACCACCTATGCCGAGGTGCGCCCCTGGGCCAAGGCGATCAAGCACCAGGTATTGACCCGCCGCATGCCGCCCTGGGGCGCCGTGAAAGGGTTTGGCGCCTTCCGCAACGACCGCAGCCTGTCCTTGCCTGAGATCGCCCTCATCTCCAGCTGGGTCGAGGGCGGTGCGCCGGAGGGCGATCGCGAGTTTGCGACGCCGTTCCACGCCCACGACGGCGACGAGGCCGAGCGGCAAGCGGGCCGCATGCGGGTGCGCGGCGCGCATGTGCTGAAGCGGCCGATACTCGCGGCGGGCGTCAGCGTCGGCGCCTCTGTCAGGGTCCCATGGCTGCAGGTCAGCGCGCACCGGCCGGACGGGAGCGTCGAACACTTGCTGTGGCTGCGCGAGCCCCGGCCGCCAGGGATGCTGGACTACTGGTTCCTGCGGCCGTTGGCGCTGCCGGCGGGCACGCGGCTGGTGTGCCAGCCGGGGAGCGCTCAGGTGGACGTTAGGTTTGCCGATGAACAGGCTGTTTCGGGTCGCCCGGGCGGCCAGCCTCTGCCTGCTGAGTGATCTGGCCGGCAACGGCCGCGCGGCGTCCGTGCCGGTTGCGAACGCTGGGCGTGGGACCCTTCAGCCCCGTTCGACGGCCATTCCCGCAGCTTTCCAGGCGCGCCAGCCCCCGGCGAGCGAGTAGACGTTCCGATAGCCCATCCGCTGCAGAGCGTCGGCGGCCAGCGCCGAGCGGTAGCCTCCTCCGCAATAGAGCACGATCTTGGCGTCCAGATCAGGGATCGCCGCTTCGATGTCGCGCTCAATGATGCCTTTGCCAATATGGCGGGCGCCAGCCGCATGCGCGGCATTCCATTCCGATTCCTCGCGCGTGTCGACCAGCGCGAACTGGCTCCCGGCCGCGATGTCGCCGGCGACTTCACCTACTGTGATTTCGTGGATGCGAGCCTTGGCGTCATTGACCAAGGCGAGGAACCTCTCGGAATGTTGCACGCGCTGCCGGACCGGACCTAGAACTCGTACGTTACCCCGAGCTTGGATTCGACTTCCGCCACGGGCACCATGTCAATCGCGTCCCACGGGCAGCCGTCAAGGAACGTGCCGTCGGGGCCCTTCGAGATGCACTGCTTGCAGCCGATGCAGGTCTGGCCGTCGACCTCGATCCGCCCGAATGGGGGGTGGTCTTCGTCGGGTATCCAGTACATGCACTCGTCCACCGGACAGTAGTTGATGCAAACCGGCGATCCGGCGCAGCCGGTGCAGTTCTCGTTGGTGACGGCGAGGATCGCGGGCTTCTTCTTGCGGTTGCCCGTCATCCCGCCCTCCGACCACGGCCAGCACTTCTCGTGCGGGGCGTCCAGTGGCTCCAGCGCGGCGATGCGCGCTGCCTCTTCCCGGGCCTTGCGGCGCCGCTCCTCGGCCGCGGCCTTGCGGCGGTCGGCGGCGCCCGCCGCGGCGGCCTTGGGCGGGGCAGTCTTGGTCGGATCTTGGCTGGGCTCGTCTGGCATGGCGCTGTCGGGGCTTGAGTCCCTACTATAGCGCGCTTCCGAACGCCACTTCGGCGTGGCGGCACAGGCCTGGGCGATGCGCCAAACTGTAGGGCGGACCCGGGCTGTGACAGGTCGATTCGAGATCGTGGCCGAATGCCCCCACACCCGGGCGCGGGCCGGGGTGCTGCACACCAAGCACGGGCCGATCGAAACGCCCGTCTTCATGCCGGTGGGCACGCAGGGGAGCGTCAAGGGGCTGACGCCGCAGCAGCTTGAGCAAGATCTGCAGGCTCGCATGGTGCTGGCCAACACATACCACCTGTGGCTGCGCCCCGGACAGAGCACCGTGCGCGCCGCGGGCGGATTGCACCAGTTCATGGGCTGGAAGGGCGGAATTCTCACAGACTCTGGCGGGTACCAGGTCTTCAGCCTGGCCAAGCTGCGCCGCATCCGAGACGGGGGCATCGAGTTCCGGTCGCATCTTGACGGCGAGCAGCGCTTCTTGACTCCCGAGCTGGCCGTTGACATCCAAACCGACCTCGGCAGCGACGTGATGATGGTCTTGGACGAATGCACGCCGTATCCCTGCGGAGAAGCGGATGCCCGCGCCTCCATGGAACTGACGCTGGGCTGGGCGGCCCGGTCGTTCGCGCACTACAGGCAGGCCGCGAACGAAGCCCCCGGCATGCTGTTCCCGATCGTTCAGGGATCCACGTATGCCGGGCTCCGCCGCGAATGCGCGCGGCGACTGGTGGAGTTGGATGCGCCCGGCTATGCGGTTGGGGGCCTGTCCGTCGGCGAGCCCCGGCCGCTCAGCTACGAGGTGACGGCCTCGTGCGAGCCGGAGCTGCCCCGGCACAAGCCGCGCTACGCGATGGGCGTGGGCATGCCGCACGAGATTGGCGAGTACGTCGAGCTCGGTATCGACATGATGGATTGCGTGCTTCCGACGCGCAACGCGCGCAACGGCTGCCTGTTCACCTCGCGCGGGAAGCTCATGATCAAGAACGCGATCCACGCGCAGTCCCACGTGCCGATCGATGAGGGCTGCCGCTGCTACACTTGCCGCAATTTCACGCGCGCCTATCTCCGCCACCTCTTTCTGTCTAGGGAGATGCTCTACGGCACCTTGGCCACGCTGCACAATCTCTGGCTGTATCTTGACAGGATGCGCCAAATCCGGCAAGCTATCATTGAAGGGAGCTTGCCGCGTTGTTTGCGGCAGTTCTCGGCAAGCCCGGAAGACGGCAGCTGACCAAGCCGTGGATCCGGCCTGTGCGCCCCAGCACCTACCTGCATTTTCGCTATAGTGGATAGTCGCGCCGAGTGTCGAGCGCGGCCGCCCGCTCACCGTCCGACCGATCCCAGTGCACCTGCTCCCCGCGGAACTGCTCGCCTCGTGGCAACCCTCGCCTGCACTGCTGCTCCAGCAGTCCGGGTTCGGGTCCCTGATGCCCATCCTGCTGATGGTCGTCATCTTCGTCGTGCTGGTGATCCTGCCGGCCCGCAAGCGCCAGAAGAAGCTGGACGAGATGCTGGCCAACTTGTCAACAGGGGACAAGGTCGTCACCAACGGCGGACTCACGGGCACGGTCGTAGGCTTGGGCGAGGGCCGCGTGACGCTGCGGATTCCCCCGGATGGCCTCAAGCTCGAGTTCGCCCGCACCGCGGTGGTCGGCATGGCGGAGAAGACCGACAGCTAGGGCCGGTCGTAACGAAGGGTCGAGATGAAAAGCCGCTTCGGACTCAAGATCGCCATCGTGATGGCGGTATTTCTGCTCTGCTTCTGGCGCGTGATTGGCTTCTCGCCGAGCTTGGATGCGGTCAAGCAGAACTTGTCGGACAACATCGCGCTCGGGCTGGATCTCAAGGGCGGCACCCATCTGATCCTGCAGGTGCAAGTCCAGGACGCCCTCAAGTCCGAGGCTGACCAGACCATCGATCGACTCAGGACGCGGCTGGCGCGAGCCGATATCTCCTACACGGGCATTCGCCGCAACGATCCCGGCTCCATCGAGGACGCGGATTCGATCGAGATCCAATTGGAAGGCACGCCCACCGACCGCGTCAGCGACGTCCGGGCAATCCTCGACGAAGAGGCGCCCAGCTGGCTTTCAGCTTCGTCCGGCAGCAGCTCGTTCGCGCTAACGCTGCGGCCCAGCGAGCTGCTGCGGCTGAAAGCGGAGACCTTGCAGCAGTCGATGTCGACGATCGAAAACCGCATCAACGGCTTGGGGTTGACCGAGCCGGTGATCCAGCAGCACGGCCGCGCCGAGGCCGAGCACGAGATCTTGGTGCAGCTTCCGGGCGTCAGCGACCCGGCGCGGGTGATGAACTTGCTGCAAATGTCGGCGCAGCTGGAGATCACGAAAGAAATCGGGGGCCCCTACGGCTCGCCCGAGGCGGCCCGCTCGCAGAACAACGGCATCCTGCCGGCCAATAGCGAGCTGGCGCACTACACGGACCGCGGTCGCAACGAGTGGTACTTGTTGGAGCGCAACCCCATCGTGACCGGCCGCGACCTGCGCGGCGCCACCGCCGGAAGGGACACCCAGAATCCCGGCGCCTGGCAGGTCTCGTTCAGCCTCTCGCGCCAGGCCGGGCAGCGCTTCGGAATCTTCACCGCGGCCAATATCGGACAGAATCTGGCGGTTGTCCTCGACAACCGCATTCAAAGCGTGGCGTCGATCGAGTCACGCATCGAGTCCGAGGGCGTCATCAACAACATCGACTCGCAAACCGAGGCGCTGGACCTGGCGCTGGTCTTGCGCGCCGGCGCGCTTCCGGCCTCGGTGGTCTACCTCGAGGAGCGCACCGTGGGCGCGTCCCTGGGAGCGGATTCGATCCGCCAGGGGGTGCGCAGCGCCATGTACGGCGTGGCGATCATCGTCCTGATGATGCTGGTCTACTACAAGTCGGCCGGGATCAACGCGAACGTCGCGCTGTTCTTCAACCTGCTGATCCTGCTGGCCGTGCTCAGCGCCTTCGGCTTCACGCTGACGCTGCCGGGAATCGCGGGCATCATCCTGACGATTGGCATGGCCGTGGACGCCAACGTGTTGATCTTCGAGCGCATCCGGGAGGAACTGCGCGAGGGCAAGGCGGTCGTCGCCGCGTTGAACGCCGGCTTCGGCAAGGCTTTCCTGACCATCATCGACACCAACCTGACCACGATCATCGCGGCGGCCTTCCTGTTCCTGTTCGGGCGCGGGCCCGTGCGCGGCTTCGCCGTCACGCTGGCGATCGGCCTGCTTGCCAACCTGTTCACCTCGGTGTTCGTATCGCGGCTGATCTTCGACCTCACGCTGTGGCGCAAGCAGCAGGTCAAGGAGATAAGCATATAGGGCGCCGGGAACTTCGCGGCCCGGGCCGGTGTCTAGGGGGAACCGGGGCCGGCCGCAGCGCAGAGTACGTGTCATGCAACTGATCGGCCAGACCAACATCGACTTCTTGGGTCGCCGCAACATCTTCATCGGCCTGTCCCTCGTCCTGCTGCTGGCGGGCGCGGCCAGCGCCGTGATCCATGGCGGCCTCAAGTTCGGGATCGACTTCAAGGGCGGCACGCTCGTGTACGCGAAGTTCCTAGAGGAGCCGGATCCGGAGCGCATCCGCGCCGTGCTGCAGGGCAAAGGGCTGAGCGTGGCCACGCTGCAGCCGTTCCAGGACAGCGGAGACAGCCACGAGCTCAAGATCGACTTGGATCTGGCCGGCGAGGTGGTCGAGACCTCCGGCAAGTCGCAGGTGATCGAGACCCTGCGCGAGATCTATCCCATCGCCGGGGGCAAGCTGGATTTCAACAACGCCAGTTCCGACGCGCTGGGCCAGCGGCTGATGGCGAGCCCGGCCCTCCGCGACGCCGGCCACAGCAGCCAGGAGCTGGTCAGCGCGGCCGAGGCGCTCGTTGCCTGGCGCGACCAGGCGCCGCGCTCGGGCCTGGTGCGCGACTCCTCGGAGTTCGACGCGGTTCCGGGCGTGCCCCAAAGCGTCCTCTCCGCCGTGAAGCAGGAAACGGAGCTGGGAGCGTTCCATATCGGCGGAGTTGAGGTCGTTGGGCCGAAAATCGGGGCGGAATTGCAGTGGCAGGCCATCAAAGCTACCCTATTCGCACTTGCGGGTATGCTAGTCTACATTGCATTCCGGTTCGAGTGGATCTACGGCGTCGCCGCCGTGATCGCCGTCTTCCATGACGTTTTTATCACTATCGGGTTCTTCTCGCTGTTCGGGCGGGAAATCGAGTTGACAGTAGTGGCAGCATTGTTGACACTAGTTGGCTACTCGATGAATGATACGATCGTGATTTTCGACCGTGTCCGCGAGAACCGCAACGCGATCCGGAGGTCCAGCTTGACCGAACTGCTGAATCTCAGCATCAACCAGACGCTCAGCCGCACCGTGCTGACGTCGGGCTTGACATTGATCGCTGTGGTGTGTCTGTTTGTCTTTGGGGGGGAAGTCCTGCGCAGCTTCTCGTTCGCCCTCGTGGTGGGCGTGCTGGTGGGCACTTACTCCTCGATCTTCATCGCCAGCCCGGTGCTGCTGTGGGGCCAAGGTCTGCTGACCGCGCGGGCCCCCGGCGCGCGGGCGGGACGGCGAGCTTGAGTATGGCAAGGTATCTTGGGAGGAACTTGCAACCATGTTTGAAGACGCATTAATGGAAAATGTTCAGAAGGGGACCTCGAAATGGTCCGTCGTTCTGTCCACCGTTCTGCAGCTGTTCCTAGTCGGCGTCGTGCTGTTGATCCCGCTGATCAACTACTACGAGCTGCCGGACGCCGACTTCGTGAGCTTCCTGACGGCGCCCCCGCCTCCGCCGCCTCCGCCGCCCCCGCCTGCGGCCGTGGTGGTGAAGGCCGTTCCCAAGGAATTTGACAGCGGCGCCCTCACGCAGCCGGTCGCCATCCCCGACAAGGTTGCGATCATCGAAGAGGACATCGCGGCGCCTAGCGCCGGCATCGCCGGCGTGGTCGGCGGCGTGCCCGGCGGCAGCGTCGGCGGGCAGCTCGGCGGCGTGCTCGGCGGAATCATCACGTCCGCGGCTTCGAACGCGCCCCCGCCCCCGCCCCCTCCGCCGGTCAAGAAGAAGGCCCCGCCCAAGCGCATTCGCGTGGGCGGCAATGTCGCCAAGGCCCGCCTCACGCGCCAGGTGCGCCCGCAGTACCCGCCGCTGGCCCGCCAGGCGCGCATCCAGGGCACGGTCAAGCTCTCGGCCGTGATTTCCAAGGACGGCTCGATCCAGAAGCTGGAGGTGATGTCCGGCCACCCGCTCTTGGTCCCGGCCGCGCTGGCTGCCGTGAAGCAGTGGCGCTACAAGCCGACGCTGCTAAACGGCGAGGCGGTCGAGGTGCTGACAAATATCGACGTGAACTTCACTCTCAGCGGCTGAGGTTAGCGTCCTAGAGTCTCCCCCCGGGGAGTCGGACCGCAAGGGCGGCGGAAGGCCGCCGCCCGTACGGCTCGACACGAACAGTTGGTCAACGGAATCCGTTGTCTCTTTAGGAGGAAAAACAAGCAACATGCTTTCGCAATTCGCAACTACCGCCTTCTTGCTGCAGCAGGAAGTCGGATTCGACACGATGTCGATGTGGAACCAGATGGGATTCGCGGCCAAGGCCGTCGTCATCGTCATGTTCCTGATGTCGGCGTGGTCGATCGGAGTAATGATCGACCGTGGATTGGCGTACTTCGCCGCCAAGAAGCAGTCCAAGGCGTTCGCCCCGGCTGTGGCCGGCGCCCTGCGCAACGGCAAGCTCGACGAGGCCATCAAGCTCTCCGAAGGCTTCAAGAAGAGCCACCTCGCCAAGGTGGTTTCCGCAGGGCTGGCCGAGTTCAAGTCGCACGACGCGGGCAGCGATGTGCCGGGCCGCACGGTCGACGCTTCCAAGCGCGCCTTGGAGCGGGCCCAGGCGATCACCCACGCCGAGCTGAACCGCGGGCTCAGCGGTTTGGCCACGATCGGCTCGACAGCGCCGTTCGTGGGCCTGTTCGGCACCGTGGTCGGCATCATCAACGCGTTCCAGGGCATCTCCCAGGAGCGATCCACCGGACTTGGCGCCGTTGCCGGCGGCATCTCGGAGGCGCTCGTCGCCACCGCGATCGGCCTGTTCGTCGCGCTGCCGGCCGTGTGGATGTTCAACTACTTCAACTCGAAGGTCGAGGGTTTCGACGTCGAGATGGAGAACGCCAGCTCCGAGCTGATCGACTACTTCCTGAAGAGGAGCGGTTGAGGTTCGCTGGGCGCAAGCCGCAGCGGATTGACCGGCTGTAGTATCGTGTAGCGGTCGGGAGGCGGCGACCCCGGAGGGCGCGCTGCCGACCGACCGCCCGGGAACGAGGTAACCAGCATGGCGGAAGAAGAAAAGGGCCTGATCGAGGTCGAAGAGGAAGACGTCAGGAAAGGCACCCGTGGCGGCATGGCCGCCATCAACGAGATCAACGTCACGCCGATGGTGGACGTGATGCTCGTGCTGCTGATCATCTTCATGGTGATCACGCCCATGCTCAGCAAGGGCGTCAGCGTTGACTTGGTGCGCACGCGTAACCCGGTCGCAATGGACGAGGCGGACGCGGAGGATGCCGTTGTCGTGGCGGTGACTCGCGACGGCCAGGTGTTTCTGGGCACGTCCAAGCTGGACGCGCTGGATGAGCTCACGTCGCGCGTCAGCGACGTAGTCAGCAATCGCATCGACAAGACGGTCTACGTCAAGTGCGACGCACGATCGCGCTACGAGCGCGTCGTGGAAGTGGTCAATGCCGTGCGGACGTCCGGCGTCGACCAGGTCGGGTTGCTGACAGAGAAGGAAGAGGGTACGGGCGGCTTCAGCTAGCGCCGCGACTCTCGAGCACGCAAACAAACAGGAGGACATTCACCATGGGAATGGCGGTTGGCGGTTCGGGCGGCTCAAAGTCCGTGCCCTATATCAACATGACGCCCTTGATCGACGTGCTTTTGGTGCTGTTGATCATCTTTATGGTCATCACGCCGATCACCCCCAAGGGGTTGGAGGCGCTGGTGCCGCAGCCCAATGAGGGCGAGCAGCAGGAGCAGCCCAATGCGCGCACGGTCGTGGTCTCGATCAACGCGGATCGCAGCATCATGATCAATCGCGATCCCTCGACGCTGGACACGCTCGAAGAGAACCTGAGGGACATCTTCAAGACGCGCGCCGAGCGGGTCATGTTCGTGCGCGGGGCGCCGCAGCTGGACTACCAGGACGTGGCCAAGATCATCGACCTCGGCAAGGGCGCCGGCGTGGACAAGATCGGGCTGCTGACGGAGCAGATCGAGTAGGCTAGTGCTTGCGGCATGGCGCCGGGCGCAGTGCCCGGCGGTCGTCGCGACCCGGGCAACGGAGTGAACAATGGAAATCGATAAGCAAAAAGTCATCAAGATCGGGGCCATCGTGTTGGTCGTGGTGCTCGTCGTAGTAGGCGCCCTGCTGTTCCTGATGCAGCAGTACGGCGTGACCAGCATCGCGGCGTTGCAGGCGCGGAACTCGCTGAACAAGGGAGTGGGCGCGTTCTCGGCGGGCGATTTCGTCCGTGCCGGTGACTATTTCGAGGCCGCGGCGGACCTTGACCCGGAACTCAAGGCGGCTCGCGTGTACGGTGCATACTCCGTGATGATGCAGTACCAGCCCGGCGCTGAGTACCAAGAGAACATCGACATCGCGAACAGGGCCTTGGACGGCTTCAAGGCCGTGCTGCAGGACGATCCGGAGAATTCGACCGCCCTGCAGAGCATCGCGTCGCTCTACTTCAACATGAAGAAGATGGACTTGGCCAAGGAATGGCACGGCAAGGTGCTAGAGCTCCAGCCCGACCACAAGGAGTCGTACTACACCATTGGCGTCATCTCGTGGACGCAGTCCTACGAGCCGCGCCTGGAGTTCCGCGCCAACGTGGGCATGCAGCAGGAAGACGAGGGGCCCATCGTACTCAGGGGGCGCTTGAGTCGGGCGCAGCGCGAAGAGTATGCCGGCCTGGCCGAGGAGATCATGCCCATCATCGACGAGGGCTTGACATCGCTGGAGAAGGCGATCGAGATCGATCCCGACTATGACGACGCGATGGCCTACGTAAACCTGCTCTACCGCGAGAAGGCGGACTTCGCGGCGACCAAGGAAGAGCACGACGAGCTTCTGGCGAGTGCCGACGAGTGGGTGCAGACCGCTCTGGACACGCGCAAGCGCAAGGCCGAGGAGAGCACGATCGATACCTTCACGACTGACGAGTAGGTGCCGTTGCCGCGGCGCGGCGCACGTCTTATAATTCGGCCTGAGGCCCGTGGGGTCTCGGGCCGTTTTCTTGCTGGGAGCCAGCGAGCCGGAGCTTTACCATGCCCGCCAAGAGCCGGATCACGCCTGAAGGGGAAGCGGTCCCCGCGGCGATGCTGGGGCGCTACGAGGAACTGGAGCGCAAGCTGCTCGACCAGCGGCCGGGCCAGGATCCTGAACTGCTGCGGCGCGCCTTCGCGTTCGCCGCCGAGCGGCATCGCGGCCAGAAGCGCAAGAGCGGAGACCCTTATCTGGCGCACTCGCTCGAAGTGGCGCACATGCTGGCCGACATGCGGCTGGACCAGGCCGCGCTCGCCAGCGGGCTGCTGCACGACATTGTGGAGGACACGCCGGTGACCGTGCCGCAGCTGCGCCGCGAGTTCGGCGACGGCGTGGCGCGCTGCGTGGACGGCGTGACCAAGATCGGGCGGCTGCGCTACCACTCCTCCGAGGCGCGCCAGGCGGAAACGTTCCGCAAGATGCTGCTGGCCATGGTCAAGGACATCCGCGTGATCCTGATCAAGCTGGCCGACCGCATGCACAACATGCGGACGCTGTACGCGCTCGACGCCGAGCGGCAGCAGAGGATCGCGCTGGAGACGCGCGAAATCTACGCTCCAGTGGCGCTGCGGCTGGGCATGGGCAAGATTCGCAGCGAGCTCGAGGACCTGGCTTTCGCCTACCTGGAGCCGCGAGCGTACGAGACGATCATCGCCCAGATCGAGTCGCGGCGCGAATCGAGCGAGGAATTCCTGGCGGAAACGCAGGCGGCGCTGGAGCAGAAGCTCGGGCAGGCAGGGATCCCCGCGCGGGTGGAGGGCCGCATCAAGCGGCCCTATTCGATCCACCAGAAGCTGGAGCGCCAGAACGTGACGTTCGACATGGTCTACGACCTGCTGGCCCTGCGCGTGATCACAGATACCAAGACGCATTGCTACGCGGCGATGGGCGTGATCCACGGGCAGTGGCAGCCGGTGCCGGGCCGCATCAAGGATTTCGTCGCGCTGCCGCGCCCCAACCTGTACCAGTCCCTGCACACCTCGGTCATCACGCAGGACGGCCAGCGCTTCGAGGTCCAGATCCGCACCGAGGAAATGCACGCAATGGCCGAAGAGGGCATCTGCGCGCACTGGAAGTACAAGGAGGGGCGGCGCGGCCCGGACACGGCCGACGGCCAGATGGCGTGGCTGCGGCGGCTGGTGGAGTGGCAGCGGGAAATGCGCGACTCCACGGATTTCCTGTCCACGCTGAAGGTCGAGCTCTACCCCGAGGAGGTCTACGTGTTCACGCCGCGGGGAAAGGTCATCACCTTGCCCCGGGACGCGACGCCGGTGGACTTCGCCTATGCCATCCACACCGAGGTCGGCCACACTTGCGTGGGAGCGAGGGTGGACGGTCAGATCGCGCAGCTGAAGCGCCCGCTCACCAATGGCGAGATCGTGGAAGTGCTGACCAAGCCGGGCAGTCATCCCGCGCAGGACTGGCTGTCCTTCGTGAAGACCTCGCGGGCCCGCAACAAGATCAAGCAGTGGCTCAATGCCGAGCGCCGCCAGCAAGCGATCGAGATCGGCCAGCGGCTGTTGGAGAAGGAGGCCCGGATCTTCAAGGTGCCCCTGCGGCGCATCACCGCCGACAGGCTGGAGGCCGTATGCCGCGAATACGGCTGTTCGAGCACGGACGCGCTATACGCGCGTCTCGGTTTCGGGCGCTACTCCGTGCGCCAGGTTCTGCGCAAGCTGTTTCCGGAAGGTGCGGTGCCCGACCCGTCGCAGCTGCGCAAGAAGCCCCCCGTGCCCGAGGATTTGGATGCCAGCCTGGCCTCGCAAAGCGACGGCACGCTCGAAGTCCGCGGAATCGATGACGTGCTGATCTATCGGGCGCGCTGCTGCAACCCGATCCCGGGCGAGCCGATCGTCGGCTACGTGACGCGCGGCAAGGGGGTGGGCGTGCATTCCCACGCCTGTGCCAATGTCCAGAACCTGCTGTTCGACGCCGAGCGCCGGATCGACGTGCGGTGGGCTCCCAAGGAAGGCTCAACGTACCAAGTGAGGCTGACGGCCTTCGTCGACGATCGCCAAGGGATCCTCAAGGACTTGACGAGCATCGTCGCCAACGAAGGGCTGAACATCGTCAAGATTGAATCCCACAACGGCCGGCGCGACGACCAAGTGGCGATCGCGTTCGTCGTGGAAGTCGCTGACAAGCTGCAGCTCGACAAGGTCGAGGCGGCGCTGTCCGGGACGGCTTCGGTCCGCTCCGTCGAGCGGAGCAGCAAGTTCTAGCCGCCGGCTCGGTCGACCGAGCCGGACAGCTCTCAACACTTGCATGGCAGTCCGCGGCTCTCGGCGCTGCGGTAGACTCTTGGCAGTTCGGGCGCGGACGCCCGGGCCAAGATGGAGGGAACTTCGCATGCGTCGTAGCTGTCTGCTTGTTGTTGGATTGATGTTGTGCGGCCCTTCGGACATTCCGCTCGCGGCCCAGGATCTGGCCGACGTCACCATGGCGGGATCGCAGATGCGCGAGGACGACCTGCCCTCGCTTGCGGCGGGCCCCGACGGCTCGCTCTGGCTGGCGTGGATGGTCTACGCGGACCGGCGCGACGAGATCGTGATCCGGCAGTGGAAGGACGGGACTTGGGGCAACATGCGCTTCGTGCCGAACACCAGCGGCGATGTCTGGCTGCCGCAGGCCGCCGTCGATGGGGATGGCCGCTTGTGGATCGCGTGGTCACAGATGCTCGACGGGAACTGGGACATGTATGCCCGCTCGTACGACCCGGGCGAGCAGGCTTGGGGCCCGCTCGTCCGGCTGACCGACCATCCGCTGCCGGATATCAACCCGCGCATGGCGAGCGACGGCAAGGGCAGGCTGGCGCTGGTTTGGCAGGGATTCCGCGGCCGGCACTCGAACATCTACCTCAAGACACACTCCGGCGAAGGCGGTTGGTCCGATCCGATCCAGATCACCAGGCAGCCCGCGAATCACTGGGAGCCTGCGGTCGCGTTTGATTCCGGCGGGACGATCTGGGTCGCCTACGACAGCTATGCAAGCGGGAATTACGACGTATTGCTGACCGGCGTGCGCGGCGGTGCGCTGGCTGTCCCGGAAATCGCGGTGGCGGCCAGCGGCCGCCACGAGGTCAAGGCCACGGTGGCGGTCGACGGCGACGATCGCGTTTGGGTGGCTTGGGAATCCGGCGGCGCCAATTGGGGCAAGGACACGGGTTTCAACATCCGGCCGCGGCAGCCGGGAGTCGTCATCGGAGCGAATCGCGAGGTGAATATCGCAGCGTACGCTGGCGGGAGGCTGGAGACCACGGCAGAGCCGCTGCAGGCTGTCTTTGCGGCGGGCGAGGGCACGCCGAAGTGGACGTACCATCCGCATGTGTTGGTGGATGCGCGCGGACACGTGCGAGTGGCTGCCAAGCGCTTGATTCGCCACCGCGGCGAGAACACAGGCACCAGGGGCTACTGGGAGTACTGGCTGACTCGCTTGGATGGCTCGTCGTGGACGGCGGCGGCACCGATTCCGCACAGCTTCGGGCGGTCCAGCACCCGCATCAGCTTTGCGAATGCTGCGGATGGCGACCTGTGGCTGGCATGGCCCACCGACAACCGCACCACCGCTTACGCGCACAGGCCGATCCGAGGCGAGACTTGGGTCGGGCGGATCGCGCCGGAGGGGGCCGCGCCGGCCCCGAGCTTAGTCGGGTTCGAGCTGGAGGATGTCGAGATCAAGCCCTGGCATCCGAACGAGGCTGCGGACTTGGACGCGATTCGCGGATACCGCACGACCGTCGGGGGGCGCAGCGTGCAGATCGTCAGAGGCGACTTTCACCGCCACACCGAGCTGAGCTGGGACGGCGGGGGCGGCAACGACGGCAACTTGCAAGAGTTCTACCGCTACATGATCGACGCCGCGGCGATGGACTTCGGCGCGTCAACGGACCACCAAGGCGGAGCCTACGACTACTGGTGGTGGTTTTCGCAGAAGATGACCGACATGCACCACGTGCCAGGGGCCTATACGAGCATCTTCGGCTACGAGCGCAGCGTGACGCAGCCCAACGGGCACCGCAACATCTTCTTCGCGGACCGCACGGGCGAGGTCACGCCGTTCATCATGCGCGACCAAGAGAGCTATGCCTTGGGTCGGAATCCGATCGGCGACATCCCGGGCGTCGCCACCGGCAACGTCGTGCGCGATGACACAAAGCACCTCTATGAGGCCGTGCGCCGCATGGGCGGCATCGCGATCTCGCACACGTCGGGCACGCGCATGGGCACGGACTGGCGCGACAACGATCCTGAAATCGAACCGGTCGTGGAAATCATGCAAGGGGCGCGCACGAACTACGAGTACATCGGGGCGCCGCTATCTGCCAAGAGCGGCGAGCCGGCCGACGCTCCGGGCGGCTATGTGCCGATCGGCGTGGTTCGCAACGCATGGAACAAGGGATATCGGCTGGGCACCACGGTCAGCTCGGATCACGGCTCGACCCACTACTCGTACACAATGGTCTACACGGACCGGGTCACGCGGGAGGGCATCCTCGATGCGATCCGTCGCCGCCACACCTACGGGGCGACGGACAACATCATGCTTGACGTGCGCATGGGAGAGCACTTCATGGGTGACGAGTTCTTCGCGCCCGAGCCGCTGCCGATCTCTGTGAAGGTGAGAGGCACGAACGATCTTGCCAAGGTCAACGTGCTGCGCGATGGCGAGGTGGTCTACGTGCACGAGCCGGAAGGCCAGGCGGCCGAGTTCGAGTACTTGGACCAAGGCCCGCGCGAGGGCAGCGGCATGCAGTATTACTACGTGCGGGTCGAACAGGAAGACGGCAACGTAGCCTGGGGCAGCCCGATGTGGGTCAACCATTGATGCGCGGCGAGTGACGCTTGCCGAAAACCCGCGGGCGACCGGCTGCCGTGCAGCCGCTGCCCGACGATTGACCGAGGCCCCGGACCGAAGGACGGCGGCGTCAGGATAGAACCTCGTCCATCAGCACGCCCCCGTTGATGGTCGGCCGCTCGGCGCGCCCGTTGTGCAGGTACGTCAGATTGAGGTGGTTCAGGCCCAGCATGTGCAGCATGGTGGCGTGAATGTCGTGAACGTGGTACGGCTTGTCGACCGCGCGGAAGCCGATGGCATCGGTCGCGCCGATCGTCCGCCCGCCGCGAATTCCGCCGCCGGCCATCCAGATGGTGAAGCCCCACGGATTGTGATCGCGCCCGTACTCTCCCGCGTTTTGGGCTAGGGAGTTCGTGTCGGTGAAGGGCGTCCGCCCGAACTCGCCGCCCCAGACCACCAGAGTGTCTTGCAGAAGCCCGCGAGACTTCAAGTCCTTGAGCAGGGCCGCGACCGGCTTGTCCGACACCTTGCACCATTTCTCGTGATTGGCTTCCAGGCCGGTGTGAGCGTCCCAGCCGCTGCCGCTGCCGCAGTATACCTCTACGAATCGGACGCCGTGCTCGACGAGGCGGCGCGCGAGCAGGCAATTGGTGCCGAACTGCCGCGTCGCATCCTCGTCAAGGCCGTACAGGCGCTTGGTCGCCTCGGACTCGCTGTTCAAATCGGTGGCCTCCGGGGCCGACGCCTGCATCCGGTAGGCGAGCTCGTACGACTCGATGCGAGCCTCCAGCTCGTTCTCCGCCGGCCACTTGTCCGCGTGCATGCTGTTGAGCTGCCGCAGCAGGTCCAGCCGGCTGCGCTGCTGCGCATCCGTGACACTGTCCGGGGGCTGCAAGTGCAGGATCGGAGGGCCGTCGTTGCGCAAGTGCGTGCCTTGGTAGGTCGCTGGCAGGAAGCCCGAGCTCCAGTTCGTCGCGCCTCCTCGCACCACCTTGTGGTCCGTCAGCACGACGAATGCCGGCAGGTCGCGATTGGCGGAGCCCAGCCCGTAACTTGTCCATGCGCCTAGCGAGGGCCGTCCCGCTAGGATCGAACCGGTGTTCATCTGCCGGTTGGCGCCGACATGGTTCACGCCGTCCGACCAGCAGGACCGGATGACCGCCAGATCGTCTACGTGCTCCGCGACATGCGGATACCAGTCCGAGACCCAAAGCCCGCTCTGGCCGTGCTGCTTCCACTCTCGTTGCGAGGCGACGAGCGGCATGCGATGCGACCCCGTCGCACTCGTGACGGGCAGGTTGAACGAGCTCGGGGTGACCTGGCCGGCTAGCTTCTCGAGTTCCGGCTTCGGGTCGAAGAGGTCGATGTGGCTGGGGCCGCCCTCCATGAACAGCCAGATGACGGCCTTTGCCCGCGGCGCGTGATGCGCTCGCTTCGCCGGCGCGGCAGCTTGGGCCGGTGCCAGAACTCCTTCGGAAGCGAGCAGGTGAGCCAGCGCGATGCTGCCCAGGCCGCTCCCGGTCCGCGACAGGAACGCGCGTCGAGATAGCTGGGAGGCAGCCGTTCCCGGGCGATTGGTCTGTTCGGGCATGATCGGCATCAGAGACTGTAGACGAACTCGTTCGAGTTCAGCAACATCAGGCAGTAGTCGACGAGCGCGGCAGCGTGCTGCGGCGACACCTCGGGCGGAAGCGGGTCGGGCACCGACGCCGGAGCGGCAGCTTCCGGCCGGTCGGCCACGATCTGCGCTTGGCGCTCCAAGAAAGTGAGGGCGACATCTTTCTCGCGGGGGTTTGGAGCGCGCCCGTAGGCGAGGCGGTTGGCCGTCTCGACCTGTTTCGCCGCGTCGGAGCCGGCGGACTCCAAGACCCGCCCGGCGAATGCCCGCGCCCATTCGGAGGGCTCGTGGGCGTTCAGCAGGGAAAGCGCCTGGGGAGCGGTCGTGGTGCGGTAGCGCTTGCCGCAAGACTCGTGCGTGTCCGGGAAATCGAAGTTCGCGAGGAAGGGCAGGGGCATGTTTCTCCGCACGAACACGTAGACGCTGCGCCTGCGGTGTGCGGCAGGCGATTCGGTCACGTCCCATCCGCCCGGCGGCTTGGGCACTCCCTCCGGCAACGGCGGAAAGACGCTCGGCCCGCCGATGGTTGGATTCAGCAGCCCGGCCACGGACAGGGCGGCGTCGCGCACGACTTCGGCTTCCAGACGCCGCGCGGGAAACTTCCAGAGCAGGCGGTTGGAGGGATCGGCCTGTTCGGCCCGAGCCGCACTGTCATCTGATGCCCCGGCCGGGTCGGGCTTCGCGGCCTGGCGGTAGGTGCTTGAGCGCACGATCGTCCGATGGAGGTGCTTGACGCTCCAGCCGCTGTCCACGAATTCCGAGGCCAGCCAGTCGAGCAGCTCCGGATGCGTGGGCCTCTCGCCCATCGCCCCGAAATCGCTGGGAGTCGCGACGATCCCGCGTCCGAAGTGGTGGTGCCAGATGCGGTTCGCCATCACCCGCGCGACCAGCGGGTTAGCCGGGTCGGTCAGCCACTTGGCAAGGGTGGACCGCCGGCCCGTGGACCGGCCGTCCGGTGGCGGGACGACGGTCGCCGGCGCGGGGTCGAGAATCGAAAGGAACCCGGGCTGCACCTCCTCGCTGGGGTTCGTATAGAGCCCGTTGCCGAGGACATAGGTCGCCGGCGGGTTCGAGCTGACGTCGTAGATTCCCGTGCCGCGCGGCAAATCGGCAGGCTTGAGGTGTGCGAACTTCGCCAGCTCGGCCTCGAGTTCTTCGAATCGCTCCTTGGCCTCCCCCTTGACCCTTCTCGCCCTGCCCCGGAAGCCGGGGTCTAGGTACGGCTTGGGCTCGATCGGGCACGTTCCGCAGACCTTCGTGCTCAGCAGGCTAGCCATCCATTCCTGATCCGGATCCCGCCGGTCCGCCGGAGTCTCGATAGCCTCGATGACGTAATCCGGGTAGCGATGGAGGAGCTGTTTCGGGGTAAATTTTCGCAGCGGCTCGAGGAGCTCGTACATCTCCTGCCAAATCGCCGCTGTCTTCTCTTCCCAGATCGCCAGCTTGCGCTCGTACTCCCTGTACTCGGCCGCAGGCACCATGGGGAAGGAATTGACGTGGTTGACGCTTGCAAAGAACGCTTGCAGGCGGTAGTAGTCGCGCTGCGTGATCGGATCAAACTTGTGGTCGTGGCACTGGGCGCATCCAAAGGTGAGCCCCAAGAACGTGGATCCGACGACGCTGGTGATGTCGTGCAGCGTTTCCTGCCGCGCCAGCAGAAGGTCCTTCTGGTTCGGCTCTTCGGCATAGTTCCGGTTGAATGCAGTGGCGATCCGGGCGTCCGGTCGCTCTGGCCACAGCTCGTCCCCTGCGATCTGTTCCTGCACGAACGTGTCGTAGGGCTTGTCGGCGTTGAAGGCGTCGCTGACATAGTCCCTGTAGCGCCAGGCGTTGGGCCGGGTGATGTCCTGTTCGAAACCCCCGCTCTCCGCGTAGCGAGCCAAGTCGAGCCAGTGGCGGCCCCAGCGCTCCCCGTAGTGGGGCGACGCCAGGAGGCGCTCGACCAGCCTCTCGTAGGCTTCCGGGGAATCGTCCGCGACGAATGCGGACACGTCCTCGGGCGAGGGTGGCAGGCCGGTCAGATCGAAGAAGAGCCGTCGGACGAGGGCCGCCTTGTTGGCTTGCGGAGATGGTGCCAAGCTCTCGTCGGAGAGCTTGGCCATCACAAACGCGTCCACCGGGTTGCGGATCCAAGCCTCGCCGGAAATCGCTGGCGGGCTCGGGCGCTCGACCGGCTGGAGCGCCCAGTAGGCGCGCTGCTCGGATGAGAAAGAGATCTCGCGGGCGGGCTCGGAGTAGGCCGGCAGTGCTGCCACCATCAATAGCGGCACTGCTAGCGCTGCAGCTGTTGCGGGGTGCCGGCTTGATCCAGACAACTCACTCACCGGATCACCGCTGGCCCGGAGGCCTGGGCCGTCGGCGGTCTGCGTTCATTGTATATAAGCCGACCTAGATATTGGGCTCTTGGTCTTGCATGTTCGCCCAACCGCTGAACCGTTTGCGGCGCTGATACCGATATGGGGCCTGAGGTCTCCAGCGGACCCGCCAGCTCGAAGCTAGCACCTGTCCGAATGCGGGATCAGTGCAGATTGATCTTGACGCGATCCACTCCGTACCATTCGTAACCGGACGGATTCCAATGCACCGAACCGTAGTCCGGCTGGGACCGCCCGTAGGCATCGAACGCTCGCACGCGGAGATCTTCGACCGTGCCGCCGGGCCTGAGCAGTCCGTTCCCCTCGTACCAAAGCGTCGCGTGCCATGGATGCCAGCCATAAGGGCTCAGCGGCGTTTCGAGATTCACTCGGCACCATGTGTTCCCGCCATCCGTGGAAAGCTCGGCAGCGACAATCTCCGTCCGTCCGTCGTTCCATGCGACGCCGCTGACCTTGAAAGGGCCGGGAAAGCGGCGCTCTTCTTCTGTAGGCTCCCAGATGACGCTCTTGATCTTCTGGTGCCAAGTCGAGTTGGTGGTCTCTTCGGTCACTTCCGGAGCAGTTCCCGGCTCGATCCGATCTCGAAACGTGCGGTATCTCTGCGCGTGGTGGCGGCTGGACGAACGGTCTTCCTCAAACCGCAGCCGGCTCAGCCACTTCACATTCATGGACCCGTAGTAGCCCGGTATCACCAGGCGCAGCGGACCGCCGTGGATGGCCGGTATGGGTTCGCCGTTCATGCTCGTCGCAAGCAGCGCGGTGTCCAGCACATCCTCTAGCGGGACGCTCTGTTCATAGTCGTCGTCCGCCGGCGTCGCCGCCGGATCATGCCCCTCGGCCGTGACGAACCTAGCACTTGCGCTCACTCGCAAGTCGAGCGAGCCGAGCAAGTCTCTCAGGCGAACCCCCGCCCAAGAGACTTGGGCCATCCCGCCGCGTCGCCACTGCGTGCCCGATGTCATGGCGGATCGCGCGTAGAAGGCGCGGCCGTTGCCTGCGCACTGCAGCACCGCGACCGTCAGGGTCTGCTCGACCCGCATCAGTTCCGACAAGCTGACCGTCCGCGCTGGCGTCACCAGACCGCTCAATTCGAGGTTCCAGCTCTCGGATGGGTACGGAGCCAGAGTCAGGGCTCCGGGCAGGACTTGGTTGTTGCGCACGAACATGTACTCTTTCGGCGTCAGCGTATGCTCCCGCAGCAACTCGACCGGAGTCTCCAAGACCGCCGACTCGGCGTCGTGGACGATCATTCGTGGATCCTTGCCGATGGCCGACAGGAATCGCTGCGAGTCCTGTGCCGACATGGGACGTGGTGCCACCGGAAGGAGTCGACTGCCAACCGAGATCCCGCCAAGTCCTTGCAGGAACTTTCGCCGTCCAAGCCGTCTGCAAAATGTCCCGGCGCGATATGTTGCAGCACGTCGCGGTGGGTTCGGCACCGGATTTGTGAGCTCTCTCGCCCGTTTGGAGGACCGCACATCGAAATGCTAGCACCAGTCCCCGCTCAGTGGCCCGAACTCTGCACGCTTGTCGACTCCACCAACCAGCCTGCCGAACTGAGAGGTTCGCCATCCACGCCGCGACAGTCGGCGTCGGTTCGGTCGCATCGGTCCGGACGCGACATTCGTGTCTGGGACGAGCGTGAGAGGCTGATCAGAAAAACTCCGGAGGCCCATGCATAGGGCCACGCTAGGGAAGTTCGAGTTCGACGCTGCCGAAAGGCGCGAAGCAATCGCGGGTGAACTTCGCTAGGACCCAACGGCCCGCCCGGCCTCCATGCACAGTGTCGCGCAGGGTGATTCTAACCTCCTCTTCTATGGAACGGCGGCGCACAGCTGCGAGCTGCGCAGCCGCACTTTCAAGTCATCGTCGAACTTGCCGGTCCTAATGCTCGCCATCGGTCACACCTCTATGGTGTTTGCGGCTGTGGAGGGTTACCCGCGGATTCAGCCTGAAGTCGACACCCGGTTCGCTCGCGAGGAAGTCGGTGCATATGGGCGGCGGGCCGGGCCCTGTGGACAGAGCCCGCTTACTTCGAATTGCCTTCGCCTCATCGGGTCGAGGAGCTGCGGCTACAAGACGGTGCCGTGATCCTGTTGCGGCAGCACGGGAATCCAGACGGCCCACGCCTAGTGGTGAGCTCGGGCAACGGTCTCGCTATAGACCTCTATTTCCCGTACTGGTCGCTTTTGCTCGACAAGTTCGACTTGTTGCTGTTCAACCTTCGAAATCAAGGCGCGAACCCGCTGGGTGAGAGGTCGCACCACACCATTCCTTCCTTTCGCAGAGATTTTGAGGCAGTGTGTCAGACGGTGGATCGGGCATTCGGCGTGCACCCGAAAGCTGGTGTCTTTCATTCCGTCTCGAGCTTAGCGGCGGTCTTGTCACCGTCCCTCGAGAGCGAGTTCTCAGCTCTCGTCTGTTTCGATCCACCTTTCTGTGCGTCAGAGTCCAAGCACCGGATCTTCGAATCTGCATGTCGGCAGGCGGCCATGAGAACTCGCAATCGGCTCGGTCTGTTTCCAAGCGAATGGAAATTCGTAAAGCTCATGAACGCTTCGCCAGGAATGGCGCGCTTGGTTCCGAACGTGGCGGAGTTGATGGCGCGGACTACCCTCCGATATGTGCCAGACGGAGCCTTCGAACTTCGGTGCCCGCCCAATTACGAGGCCCAGATCTTGGCTGCTATGCCCACGTTCTCGCGCATGGTCGATGTAGAGTTCTTCCCTTTGCCGACAAAGGTGATCGGCGCGGATCCAAGCATCCGTCACTATTTCCTGCCACCGTGTGACCTTAGCCATGTCGAGTCCGTTGACTTTGAGTCGATCCCCGGCACCACTCATCTCGCCCAACTTGAACGGCCAGCGGAATGTGCACGCCTGACCACTGATTTCCTCAGCAGGATCGGTTTCAGTGCTGATTGATGGGCTCAATCAACATGCCGCCCAGTCAGCCGGCAGGCGCACGCGGCCGCACAGCGGGGCTCTCCGAGGGCCTCGAGCCAGTACGAAGCGCTCGGCGTGTTGGAAAGAGCAATTCTCCAAATCGCCCGCCGTCGATGATTTGGCGCGGCACTTCGACCCGTGCCCAAGAATTTCCCCAAGACCTTTCCATTCACAGCGAGTTGCCGACGATGGGAATCCAGAGAACATCCGGAGATGAGGCAACACGCCGACATGAACAATTGTCGCTAGGCACGGTTGCCTTGCCCAACGACTTGTCTGTCTGGATTCGCAAGCAAGCCTCGATCCTCAACTCCAATCGCTCCGCTGGTGTTCCTCGCTCGGCCGGCCCTCTGCTGATCGGCGACCAAGCCGCTGTGCCCGAGGTGGTACGATGTGCCCCGGGGCCTCATTTCTGATACAACTGCCCCTTACTGCGGTTCTGGCGCGCTATACCCCCACTCCTTTACCGCAAAACCCCAAGCGTCATTTACCCGGTCAATCGCTGACTTGCTAATCTTGTAACGATTTTTCTTGTAGTCTGATATGGAGCGAATATATTCAGAAATGTGGCCCTTGTGTTGTTCCCATTCGCGGAGATCGAGTTGTGTATAAACCCGCTCAAGTTCAGGAATTGGATTTGCAATTAGATCTTCATATCGCACTTCAATCAAGTTTCCTGACGGAATCAGCTTACGGTCTTGGAGGTATGAATTCAGTCCGATCGTATAGTACATGATGCCAAAGTTCTCGATTTCTTTGTCCGAATAGTCTAATCCAAAGGAGAGCTGTCGCATTGCATTGCACAAGGATTGGTATAGCAGAAATGGATTCCTCACAATGTGGATGAACTTCATGCTTGGGAAGATCTTGAGAATTGCAGGTATTCTGAAAATGCTTAACGGATTCTTGAGTATGATTCGACGCCTCTTGGAATAATATTGGGCCTTGCGTACGACGTCAAGATAGGTTTTTCTCCACTCGATGAATTCTTCGGATTTCAGTCCATACATAAGGACATACTTGCCAAAATATTCCGTTGAGAGTCTCGGGAACCACATTGCATGGTAGAACGACATATGGCTCAAGTTGGCTATCGCAAATTCTTCCTCTTGTGGGTGCTCCAGTGCGAATTCTACGCTGTCCATTGGTCGATTGCTTGGAAGATGCTTTGCAACCCACCGTTGGAGTGTTTCTCCCCCGCTCAGACAACACTCCGGTGCAATCGCTTGAAACGTGGAGACGAACCCGTGTCTTGGATCTTGAGCGAGCAAGTTGTGCAAGTGAGTAGTCCCACTGCGTGGGAGGCCCAGAATCGTCAGCGGGGCCTCCTCGATCGGTGTTCTGGCAATCCGTTGGTCGAATTGAATGCGCTCGGCCCACTTCAAGGGGCTCGCCAGGATGCTGGTCAGAAGCTGCTGTGCTAAGTGAGGCCAATGACGAAGTTGTGATCCGTTGTGTTCCCAAAGCAGTCGAATCCACACCTTGGGCGGAATGAACGGGAACATATATGAGAGGCTTGGCACCCCGGACGGTTGGCGACGGTCCGCAGTGCTGCCCGAGACGAGAGGTTCACTCATGGCTACACGACACCTAGCAGCCGCTTCATCTCGCCTTGCACTGCCATTGCCTCCGAACCTGGCCAGTCCGCAAAAGCGCTCAAGGCTGCTGCGGAAGCGGGCTGAACTCCTCGCGAGTAGTCCGTTGCACAAGACGGACGGCAGCAGAGGGTTTGCTGGCGGATTAGGTCGCGGTCAATGCCGGGTCTAGTGGCCCAATCAGCCCGATGCGCACTCATCCCAGAGCGAACGCCTGCAGCCACCTCAACGGAAACCCTTGGCGAGCCAGCGCGGTGCGGATTGACGCTCCGGCATGGTAGGAGCAGGCTCCCTGCGCCATCTCGCACGACACCTGCCCGGCTGCCATGGGGTGCTTCCAGCATCACGCCGCCAGTCGGTCTCGGTCGTGACGGACTCGTACGTCCGGGCTTCTGGTGTTGAATTTGGCTGGCGAATGCCAGATGCCACCGGCGGCCGCTGGCGTCACCGCTGCTCGCAGGCCGTGGGCTAGGACTAGCCAGCCTGACCGAAGCCTCCCGACCAGCTGCGTTCGAGCAACTCCGTGCTGTTCCAAGGTACCGCAGTTGGCCTATACGATCTGTTGACGTGCGATCCACCATCGAGATTCCCTTGAGTTCGCAACCGCTAATGCTTGGAGGGCGTGACCCAGTAGCGCTCCCGCTGGAACGGATAGCCCGGCAGCGGCACCTTTCGGCGCCTCTCCCCGGTGAACAGCCCTTCGAACGAGAGCGCCGCGCCAGCCTCGTACGCCGCGGCCACCGCCTTCGCAAAGCCGCTGGAGCTGCCAGATTCTTGCCGGAGGCCTATCCCCTGCTCAGGTGCCGGGTCGACATTGGTGTCTGCCTTGGGCGAATCCTGGCCCACGACCCGCAGCGGGTCCCCGTCGAAGCCGATCTCCAGGACCATTCCCGCCTTCCGTGTCTGCGGTGCCTCCGCACTGCGTCCGTCGATTGCCGGCTCGCTAGCCTGGCGTCGCCAGTACGTCGCCTCCAGCAGCTTGGCTGGCTCGACATCGCGACCGGTGGTCGAACTGGCCAAGGTCACTGACGGCACCGTCATCTTTGTCCCTTGGAATGCCGATTCGAGTTCATGGAGTCCTGCTTCCGCCAACCTGCCGTGCGAAGCCCTCCCCGGCTTCACCCTCTCCGTCCGCAGCCCTTCAGCCGAGATCAGCGCTTCCAGCCGTTCCATGTCCGCCACCGGTCCATGGACTAGGCGGTGTGTCCCGGAATCCAACACCACGCTCGGCCCAGCGTGACTTGAATCGGAATTCAGCGCACCCAAGGCAGTCTCCAAGCGTTCCATGGGAGCGGAGACGGCTAGGAGGGTTCCGGCGCGCGGACCTGTTGTGGGCAAGGAACTACTCAGCGCACCCCGCGCCGCTGCGAGTCGCAGGCCGTCTTCCAGGCCGAACACTCCGGCAACCTTGGCCGCCGCCAACTCGCCCACGCCGTGTCCCTGCACCGTGACTGGTCGTACCCCCACCCTCTCCCACAGGGCCGCCAGTGCACACTCCACCGCGTACAGCCCCGGTTCCGCCCAAAGCGGATCGCCCTGATCGTCGGCGGCACCTGGCCGACCGAGCATCGCATCCACCAGCGATACCCCGCGCACTTTCCGCATAACCCGGTCACAGCGCTCCAAGATCGCCCGCCCGTCTGGCTCTCTCTCGTAGAGTGCCCTCCCCATGGCTGGCCACTGGCTGCCTTGGCCCGCAAACACAAATGCCACACTCGGTGCACGTCCGGCAAAGTGGGCGGCGTCGCGCGCACTTGCCAATGCTGTCAACCTTTCCCGCAGTTCGTCGGCACTTCCGAACACCAATCCCACCCGATGGCCAAAGTGGTTCCGGCCCACTCCCGCCGTCCACGCCATGTCCGCAAGCAGCGAGGCAGCGTCTGCACTGGTGGCAGGCGGGTCCGAACCCTCGTGTTCCGCGGCTGGCCGCTCCGCATTCTGTTCGAGCCAAGACAAGTATTGGCCGGCTAGGTCGCGGACCGCCCTCGCGGACCGCCCCGACAGCGGCAGCAGCCTTGTCTCCCGCTCCCGGAACGATCCCTCCGTGGTTTCTGAGCCCGCGGAAGAGTGCATCGGGACTGCCACGGAGAGCGCCGCCCGCTCGGAATGGGTGCCCGTCGTTTGGCAACTCTCGACGAGCACGTGTGCGTTGGTGCCCGAGAGCCCGAAGGAACTGATGCCTGCCCTCAAGGGGCAGCCAGGCTGTGCCGAAAGCCACGGAGTTTCGTCCGACGTGACCTTCACTGGCAAGTTTCCCCAATCGATCTCAGGGCTTGGCTCGCGGAAGTGCAGGTGCCTGGGAATGGTCCGCCGCTGCATCGCCAGGACAACCTTGATCAGGCTAGCCACGCCGGAAGCGGCCTCCAAGTGCCCAATGTTCGACTTCACGGACCCCAGCAGCAGGGGTCTGTCGGAAGATCGTCCCGCCCCGTAAACCTCGGCTGCGGCCTGCAACTCGACCGAGTCCCCAAGCAGCGACCCCGTCGCATGTGCCTCAAGATAGTCCACGTCGTGGGGCTCCAACCCGGCGCTCGCGAGCGCTTCCCTGAGCAGCCGACTCTGCGCCCCAAGGTTCGGCACGGTCAGGCCCGCCCCGCCCCCGTTGTGGTTCACGGCCGATCCTCGGATCACTGCCCAGATTGGGTCCCCGTCGCGTTTTGCGTCAGCCAGGCGCTTCAGGACCACCATGCCGCAGCCCTCTCCTCGCACGTATCCGTTGGCCGAGGCATCGAAGGCCCTGCACTGCCCGTCATTCGACAGCAGTCCCACTCCGGCCATCCCGTAGGTCGCACGCTTCGAGAGAATCGCGTTCACGCCCCCCGCCAGCGCCAGGTCGGCTTCTCCCAAGCGCAGTGCCGCCGAAGCCTGGTGCAGTGCCACCAACGACGAAGAGCACGTCGTGTCCACGGGCATTGCCGGACCCTCGAGGCCGAGGAAGTGCGCGACGCGGCCGACCCCAGTGCTCGTACTGTTCCCTTCCAGGGCCGTGATATCGAAGAAGTCGCTCTCGCTTGCCTGGATCAGATCCTTGTACTCGCTGCCTGAAATCCCCACGAAAACTCCGGCTCGGCGGCCACGCAGAGAGCCGGGATTAATCCCTGCGTCTTCTAGCGCGTGCCAGCTTGTCTCCAACAGCAGCCGGTGCTGCGGATCGATCCCCTCTGCCTCGATCGGTGTGATCCGGAAGAAGCCGGGATCGAACTGGTCGATCCCGTCGATGAACGCTCCCCAACGACCGGCTTCTCGGACTGAAGAGCTCGCCTTGGAATCGCTGACAGCATGGACCCAGAGATCCCCTGGCCGTTCCGCCGTGATTGCGCTGCCACCGTCCTCGAGCTGTTGCCAGAATCTGAACAGGTCCTGCCCGCCCGGGAACCTGCACGCCATTCCCACTACAGCGATCCCGCCATCCTCCGGCCTGCGGGCCGCGGCCCGTTCGGGTTCCGGGCTCTCATCTTCAACGACACGCAGTTCCACGGCCAGGTGTCGTGCGAGGCTCGCGATGTCGACATGGTCAAACACGGCGGTGTTAGCCAGCCGGTACTCACCAGTCAACAACCTGTTCAACCTGTTCGTCAGCTCAATCGCCATCAACGAATCCATGCCGAGATCGAAGAAGCCGACGGCCGGGTCTGGGGGTGAGGCAAGCTGCAGGACCGCTTGGACCTCGCCCTGCACGATTTCCATTAGCAGGGCTTCGCGATCCCCGGGCGACGCCTCTCGCAGACGGTTCCTGAGATCGAGCGTTGGGGCTGTCTCCTCTGCTACGGGCTTGGAGTCCACAAGCTCGTCCAGCAGGGGCTGGTCCGCTGACAGAAGGGCTGCGAACCGTTGCCAGTCCATCGAGACCGCTGCCGGGGCAACCAAGTCTTGCTGCAGCAGCTTGTCGAAGACACGCAGGCCACGTTCCGGCGTGATCCAGCCCAGGCCGGCCGCCGCCAACTGCTGCGCGATCCGAGCACGCCGCTCTTCTGCTTCGCCCACTTCCGACCAAGCCCCCCACGCGATCGCTTGGCCGACCAATCCCACCGACCGCCGGTGCCGCGCCAACTGGTCCAGAAACGCGTTCGCCGCCGCGTAGTTCGCCTGACCTGCATTCCCCAGCACGCCAGCAATGCTCGAGAACATCACGAACAGATCCAAGTCCCGGTCCGCCGTCGCCCTGTGCAGGTGCCAGGCCCCAAGCACTTTCGGCTCCAAGACTCGCTCGAATCCCCCCCAGTCTTGGTTGGTCAGCGATGCGTCGGCGATTACCCCCGCGCTGTGAATCACCCCTGCCAGCGGCGGCATCGCAGCCTCGACCCTCTCTAGCATGGAGTCTAGGGCAGCGGAGTCGGTCACGTCCGCCAGTTCCACCTGCACCGTGACTCCCCGCTCCCGCAGCGCCGCGATTGCTGCGCCGGCTTCGGAGTCGGGCTCCCGCCGGCCGTTCAGCACGATCCAGCGCGCCCCGTTGTCAGCCAGCCAGGTCGCCGCCAGTCGTCCAATCCCAGCTAGGCCGCCCGTCACCAGATACGTGCCGTTCCCCCGCAGCCCGCCGGACGCCAGTGACGGCAGCGTCAGCACAATCTTGCCCACATGGCGCGCCGACCGCATGTGCTCCATCGCCGCGCTCGCCTCCGCTAGGGGCCATGCGCTGTGCGGGAGCGGCTCCAAATCCTTGGAGTCGATCCGATCCATCAACGCCCGCAGCTGTGTTCCGACTCTCTCCGGCTCATCGATCACGAGTTGATCGAGCGCCAGGATGTGGTAGTCGACATCTGGCCTGGCCGCCGCCATCTGCTCCGCGCTGAAGATGTCGCGCTTGGCGATCTCGACGAACCTGCCGCCCTGGCCCAGGCACGCAAGGCTCGCCTCGATGAATCCCGGGCCCGTCAGGCTGTTCAGCACGACCTCGACGCCCGCTCCCCCGGTAACCGCCAGAACTTTCTCGCCGAAGGCCGTGGTTCGGCTGTCGAACACGTGCTGCACGCCCAGCGACCGCAGATAGGGGCGCTTCCAGCTGCTCGCCGTCGCGATCACCTCCGCGCCGCCAGCCTGGGCCAAGCGGATTGCCGCCAAGCCCACACCGCCGGCCCCGGCGTGCACTAGCACCCGGTCGCCGGCTTGGAGGCCGGCCAGCTCGAAAGCTATGGCCGCTGTCAGGAAAGTCGTCGGCACGGTTGCCAGCGCCGCCGCCGGCAAGCCGGAACGCGACTTCGCGACCAGTTCCTCGCTCGTGACAACCTCGGGGCCGAAGGCTCCCGCGGCGAGGCCGGCCACCCGGTCTCCAACTGCCACTGAGGTTACGCCCGGACCGATCGCGATTACCCGACCGCAGAATTCCGCGCCCAGGGGGTTGTACAGATCGACAACCCCCATTGCGGACAAGACGTCGTAGAAGTTGAGTCCTGCCGCGCTCACGGATGCGCGGATCTTGCCTTCTCCCGGTGCGGGCAGGCCTGCGGGCTCTACCCTCAGGTCATCCAGGCTTCCGCCGGTGCCCGGGGCAAGGCGCCAACCCGCCTCCTCCGGCAGCCGCAGGCGGCCCGTCCGGGCGGCCCGCACGAGCCGCGCTGCATGGCGGGTGGCACCTCGGTGAGCCACGAGCGTCTCCCGGTCGGCATCCAGCAATTCGTCCAGCAGCGAGTCCGCCTGGAGCGGTGCCCGCGGATCGAGATCGACCATGCGCAAGCGCAACTGCGGTGCCTCCAGCGCCACCGCCCTGGCCAAGCCCCACAGCGTCGCCCCTGCCAATTGGCCGCCTCGCTCGCGCTCGACCACTTGGCCACCCCGCGTAACGAACCACATGCCTTCCAGGGGCTCAGCCCCCACGTCCTGCAGCCCCTGGAGCAGCGCCAGAGCCCCCTCCCCGATCTGGGCCACGTCTTGTGCCAGTTCCGGCGTCGTCGCCGTTGCTCCGTGGCCCTCTAGGGCGCCTAGGTGCACCACGCCTCGCAGAGGGGCCTCGCTGCGCAGATCCGCCAGCAGCGAGCTCCAGGCCTCTCGCCTCGTCGGGTCCACATACGCCGTCGTGACTCCTGCCAGTTGGTCCGTGTCGTGCCTCGCCAAGACGACCGCCTGATTTCGTGTCTCCAGCTTCTCGGCCAGCTCCTGAGCCAGCGCTGAAGCCCCTCCGGCCAGCACCCACACGCCCGGCTCTTCCTCCGCTTCGAATTGGCCCCGCGCTACGATCACCCCTTGCCAGGCCGTGTCCTCCGCGCCGCTCTCCAGCACTTCCACGTCACCGAAGCCCGATTCCTCCAACGCCTGCCGCCACGCGCTCGCTCCCGCCAAGGCTTGATCGTCCCGGTACGGGTCCGCGAATCGCCACCAACCCTCCATCAACCCGAACGTCAGGTCCCGCCATGCCTGCGGGCGCAGGGACTCCAGCACCACCAAGTGCCCAGCCGGCGCCAGCAGCCTCCGGCAATGCTCCAGTGTCTTCCCGAGGTCCCGTGTTGCGTGCAGCACGTCGGCCGCGATCACCAGGTCGTATCGGTGCGGCTCCAGCCCCTGGGGTGCCGGGTCCGCCTCGATGTCTAGCACCCGGGACTCGACTCCCGCACCGAATCGCTCCTCTGTCTCTGCGAGGCAACTCTGGGAGCTGTCCGTGCAGACATAGCTGAATCGACCCGCCGGCAGCACTGCCAGCACCTCCGCCGTCGTGCTGCCCGTGCCGGCCCCGATCTCGAGCACCCGCAAAGGACGGCCCTTGGGCAGGCCCGCCACGAGCGCTGCCACCGTCTTGCCGACCATACGGTTCGCCGCGCGCATCCCCGGTGCGTGCCGGTAGATGTCCGCCAGCCCGGCACCTTCGGGGCCGGACAGCACTTCTAGCGGATCCGCGCGGCCCCGCAGCACGTCCGCTAGCGTCTCCCCGCAGCGAATTAGCACGCCCAGCTCGTGCGCGCCGTGTGCATGCCGCTCCAGCAGCCGCGCCCCGACGGCCCCAGGTTCCGACGCCAGCCCTTCTGGCAAGTCGTCGTCCGCGCCGACGGCCACCGCCCAGCCCGGGGTGCCCTCCGCCTCCGCCTGCAAGACCCCGGCCTCGGCCAGCATGGCGAGCATCCGCCCGAACAGTCTCCGGTGGTCCCCCACGACCTTCAGCTGCTCTTGCGCCAGGGACAGATCTAAGACCGCACCCTTCTCGCGCCGCCAGCCCAAGGCTTCCAGCCCTGCCATGGCGTATGACCGTGCCAACCGGTCGAGGTCCTCATGCAGGGCGGACCAAGCCTCCGGCGGTACGCCTTCCGACGCAAGGCTCTCGGCAAAGCTGCCCCTGAGTTGCTCCAACCTGGCCTGTGCCGCTGGGAGATCGGCTGCCCGCTGTCTGCCTGCCCGGGGCTGTTTCCGCCACGCCGTCTCGTACAGCAGGTCCTCCACGCCTTCGATGGCGGACACCAGCGCGGCACGCGTCGCGCGTTTCAGCACCAGTCCCCTGACTCCGCCCAGGGCCGCGCCCTGCATGTCGTACAGCCCAAGTTCCGCAACCAACACTTCGGCGGGCCCGGGACCCGGGGTACCTGCATCGGGCCTCTCAAGCAACCGCGCATGGCAGAACATCCGCTCCGGCACGGGGCCCGCAAGCCACATGCGCTCCCATCCGATGGGCATGTAGGTGTCTGAATCGAACTCTTCGGCGTCCCCTACGGTGGCGACGACCACCTGGAAGCACGCATCCAGCTGCGCCGGATGCATCCACAACCTGCCAGGACCTGCCTGCGATGAGAGCACCACCTCGCCGATGGCCTCCCCCGGGCCGGACCAGATGGCCGCCAGCCCCTGGAAGGCGGGACCGTGCACAATGCCTCGCCTCCTGATGCTTCGGTAAAAGTCGGTCGAGTCCACCCTCGACAGGGTCTCCCTGAGTGCCCCCAGGCCGATCGCTTCGGGCGTGCCCGCCTCGCCCCGCTCCACGCGCGCCGTGGCGTGCAACTGCCACGCAGTCTCCCCGCTGCCTTGGCTGTAGACTTCGAAGAGCCGGCCTGAAGATCCCTCCGCTCCGTCCACGAACACCTGCACGGTGCGCCCCTCGCCGGCAGGCGGCCCATCCTCCGGCTCTTCGAGCCAGATCATAGGCTCGTGCAACTGCAGGTCCTGCAGCACCACTGCATCGGTTCCGCCGGTCGTGGCTGCCGCTTCCACCCCCAGCACCCCGTACAAGGCACCCGGCGCCACTACCATGCCGAACACCCGGTGATCTGCCAGCCAAGCCGGGTCCGTGGCGTGCAGGTCCGTCTCGAACGCCATCCCGCCTCGCGCCGAGTCGCGCCGCGCACCCAGCAGCGCATGGCCCTCTTCGGTCACCTTGCGCTTGCCTTGCTCAATCCAGAACCTCTTCCGCTGGAACGGGTAGCCGGGCAGGGGCACCCTTCGCCTGCTCTCGCCGGCAAACAGGCCCTCGAAGCTGATCGCCGCCCCGGCCTCATATGCGCCGGCCACGGCTGCGGAGAAGCCGTTCGCCCCGCCCGCCTCCCGCCGGAGGCTCTCCACCACTCTCGGTCCCGAAACCGCTCCGTCGCTGCTCTCGGCCGGCCACGCCTGCTCGACCAACGGCCCCAAGATCCCCTGCGGGCCGATCTCGACGACTACATCGACGCCGATTTCCGCCAGTGCCTGTACGCCGGCCGCGAAGGCTACCGGCTCGCGCGCCTGCCGCCGCCAGTACGCCCCGTCCAGCCGCTCGCCCTCGCGCACCGCCCGGCCCGTGACGTTGCCCACCAAGGCTACTGCGGGCGAACCCAGGGTCACTGCCTCCAGCGCCTCCTCGATGTCGTCCAGCACTGGGTCCATCAGGGTGCTATGGAACGCGTGGCTCGTGTTCAGCCGCGCCACCCGCACTCCCGCCTGCTCGAAGCGCTCTGCCAGCGTCTCCACCTCCTCCAACGGCCCGCTGACCACGCGGTGCGTCCCGTTTTCCGCAGCTAGGCTCAGCCCCGATCCGTCATCGCCCGCAGCGTGCTCCTCCAGCGCCTGACTCACCCGCTGCGGCGAGGCGAACACCGCCAGCATGGCCCCTGCCTCCGGCCCGTCCACCGGCAGCGATCCCATCAACTCGCCCCTCGCCGCCGCAAACCGCAGACCGTCCTCCAGCTCGAACACCCCCGCCACTTGCGCCGCCGCGATCTCTCCCACGCTGTGGCCCAGCACGGCCACCGGAGACAGTCCGACGCTCGCCCACTGTGCCGCCAGCGCGCACTCCAGCGCGTACAGCGCCGGCTGCGTCCATCCGGTGTCGTCCAAATCCCCGGCCGCTCCCGGCTGCCCGAACATCACCTCCAGCAGGGACGCTCCCCGCAATTCCTGCATCACCTTTTCGCAGCGGTCCAGCACTGCCCGTGCCACCGGCTCCCGCTCGTACAGCCAGCGCCCCATGCCAG
This sequence comes from Bryobacterales bacterium, assembly GCA_022824585.1. Taxonomy (GTDB): domain Bacteria; phylum Acidobacteriota; class Terriglobia; order Bryobacterales; family UBA6623; genus VXMF01. The sequence goes on from JAJDZN010000329.1 coordinate 52,450, forward strand.
CCCACTGGCTGCCTTGGCCCGTGAACACGAAAGCTACCTGCGGCTCTTGGGCTGCGCGCGCGATCTCCCGGTCCGCGGCCAGCTCCTCCAGCGCGGCCCGCAGTTCCGATAGGTCCCCGAACACCACCGAGGCCCGGTGCTCGAAGTGGCTCCTGCCGGCTCCCGCCGTCCACGCCATGTCGGCCAGCAGCGATTCCGACTCTTCCCCCTGGCCCAGCACGCCGCCCCGGCTCTCCAGCCAAGACAGGTAGCGGCCCGCCAACTCCCGCACCGCCAGCGAAGACTTCCCGGAGAGCGGCAAGAGCCGCTTCCCGCGCGGCTCCGGGGGACCGCCGGTTCCAGCCTGCGCCGCGGCGATCGGCATCAAGGGGCCATGCCCGCGACGGTGACTCTCGGGGGCTTCCAAGACCACGTGCGAATTCGTTCCGGAGAATCCGAAGGAACTCACTCCCGCCCGCACCGGTCGGTCCGGCGAAGCCGGCCACGGCCGGGCCTCCGTTGTCACCTCCACGGGCAGCGCGTCCCAGTCGATGCGCGGATTCAGCTGCCGGCAATGCAGGTGCTTCGGCAACATTCCGTGCTCCATCGACAGCACCACCTTGATCAGCCCGGCGATTCCCGCCGCCGTTTCCAGGTGGCCGATGTTTGTCTTCACCGATCCCATCAACAGAGGTCGATTCGCCGCCCTGCCACGCCCGTAGGCCGCAGCAGCGGCCCGCACCTCGATCGGATCCCCCAGTTCCGTCCCGGTGCCGTGCGCCTCTAGGTAGTCGACTTCTGCCGGCTCGAGCCCTGCCCGCGCCAGCGCCTGTCCGATCACCCGCTCCTGGGCCGGCCCGTTCGGCACCGTCAGGCCCGCGCTGGCCCCGTCCTGGTTCACCGCCGAACCCCGGATCACAGCCCAGATGCGGTCCCCGTCCGCCTCCGCTTCCCGCAGACGCTTCAGCACCACGACCCCGCATCCCTCGCCTCGCACGAACCCATTTGCCGCCGCATCGAATGCCTTGCACACGCCGTCCGGCGCCAGCATCCCCCCCTTGGCCAGCAGTTCGGTGCTGGTCGGCGTCAGGATCGCGTTCACCCCTCCCGCCAGCACCAAGTCCGCCTCGCCCCGCTCCAACGCCGCCACCCCTTGGTGGAGTGCGACCAGGGAAGACGAGCAGGCCGTGTCCACGGCCATCGCCGGCCCTTCCAGCCCGAGCGAGAATGCCACTCGCCCGATTGCAGTGCTGCCCGAATTCCCGGTCGCCACGTACAAATCGCCCGTCCTTCGCCCCCCTCGCTCGATCACCTCCGAATAGTCGTTGGTCGCAATCCCCACGTACACGCCGGTGCGGCCGCCTCTCAGCCGGCCCGGGTCGATCCCCGCCTCCTCCAGCGCCAGCCAACTCGTCTCCAGCAAGATCCGCTGTTGCGGGTCCAGCACCTCTGCCTCCACGGGCGCGATGCGGAAGAACTCTGCGTCAAACAGGTCGATCTCGTCGACGAACGCCCCCCAGCGACGAGCGTCCTGTTCGCCCACTTGTTCCGGAAAATCCCCTTCCGAGGGCCCCACCGACGAACCTTGGCGACCCGGCGTCACTGCGCATCCGGCCCCGGCCAGTTCATCCCAAAATGCCGACAGGTCCCGCGCTCCCGGGAATCGACACGCCATGCCCACGATCGCGATGTCGCCCTCCTGTCCTAGCGTCGGGACCGGCCGTTCCGGCCCGGCCGGGGCTTCCTCGATCTCCCCGAACGCTGCCGCCAAGTGTCCGGCCAGGCTCTTGATGTCGGGAAAGTCAAACACCTCCGTGCTCGTGGGCTTGTACTCCCCGCCGAACGACCGGTTCAGACGATTCCCCAGTTCCACGGCCATTAGCGAGTCCATCCCAAGGTCGAAGAACCCGGAGGTCACGTCGGGCGGGGAAGCCAGCCGCAGGACGGCCTGAACCTCGCCCTGCAGGAAGCCGGCCAAGAGCCGTTCGCGCTCGCGAGCCGACACCGCTCTGAGGCGCTCGACGAGGTCGACCTTGGCGGCCACACCCCGCCCACCGGCCCTCGGAGCCACCAGTTCTCGCAGCAGTGGCAGGGTGGCAGGCAGGTGGGACGCGAACTGAGACCAATCCACCGACAGCACAGTCGCGCACACCACGTCCCGCCGCACGAGACTGTCGAGCACTCGCAGGCCCCGGCGCGGAACGATCCATCCTACGCCGCTCGCTGCCAAGCGCTCTGCGATCCGCGCACGCTGTTCCTCGGCCTCGCCAACCTCCGACCAAGGCCCCCACGCAATTGACTGGCCCGCCAGGCCCATCGACCGCCGATGCCACGCCAACTGGTCCAGAAACGCGTTGGCCGCCGCGTGGTTCGCCTGGCCGGCGTTTCCCAACACGCCCGCAATGCTCGAGAACAGAACGAAGAAGTCCAAGTCCCGGCCTGCGGTTGCCGTGTGCAGGTGCCAGGCCCCTAGCACCTTCGGCCCGATCACCCGTTCGAATCGTTCCCAGCCCTGGTTGGCCAGGGTGGCGTCCGCGAGCACCCCCGCGCTGTGAATCACTCCCGCCAGCGGCGGCATGGTGCGTTCGATCCGCTCCAGCATGCCGTCCACGGCCGCCGAGTCGGTCACGTCCGTCACCTCCACGCGCACTTCGACTCCCAGCTTCCGCAGGGCCTCGATCGCCGGCTTCGCTTCGGCATCCGGTTCTTGGCGGCCGTTCAACACGACCCAGCGCGCGCCGCAGTCCGCCAGCCAGTCGGCCGCCAGCAATCCGATCCCAGCCAGCCCTCCGGTCACCAGGTACGTTCCGTCCTCCCGCAGGCCCGCGGTCGCCAGCCGCGGCAGCGTCAGCACCACCTTGCCGACGGGACGCTCCGACCGGAAGTACTCCATCGCTGCCCCTGCCTCCGCCAGCGGCCATGCGCTGTGCGGCAGCGGCTCCAGTTTGCGGGCTCCCATCCTCCGCACCGCGGACCTCAGCTGGGTCCCCACCCTCGCCGGCTCGTCGCTCGCGAGCCGATCCAAGGCCAGCACGTGGTAGCCCACGTCCGGCCTGGCCTCCGCCATCCGCTCGGCGCTCCAGGTGTCCCGTCCCGCGATCTCGACAAACCGGCCGCCCTGCTCCAGGCACGCCAGGCTCGCTTCGATGAAGCCCGGCTCCGTCAGGCTGTTCAGCACCATTCCGACGCCGGCTCCCGCAGTCGCCGCGAGCACTTCCTGGCCGAGATCCGTGGCTTGGCTGTCGAACACGTGCTCGACACCCAGCGACCGCAGGTAGGCAAGCATGTCGGTGCTTGCCGTTGCAAGCACCTCCGCGCCCGCCGCGCGCGCCAGTTGGACCGCCGCTAGGCCCACATCCCCCTCCCGCGCGTGCACCAGCACTCTGTGGCCAGCCTCGAGGCCACCCAGCTCCAATGCCAGCTCGGCCGTCACAAACGCCGCAGGGATCGCCGCCAGCGCCGCCGCCGGGAATCCGTCGGGGGCCTTCGCGACCAGGTCCTCGCTTGCGAGGACCTCGGGGCCGAAGGCTCCCGAGGCAAGGCCGACCACCCGGTCGCCGGCTGACACCTCGGTCACGCCCGCGCCGGTCGCGGTCACCTGGCCGCAGAACTCCGTGCCCAGCGGACTGTGCTGGTCCGAGATGCCCATCGCGATCAGGACGTCGTGAGAATTCAGCCCGGCCGCGGCCACCGCCACGCGGACCTCGCCGGGACCCGGCGCGGCCAGCCCGGCCGACTCAACCCTGAGGGCGTCCGGCGCGCCGCCCGTGTCGCGTGTCAGGCGCCAGCCCGGCTCCCCTGGCAGGCCAAGGCGTCCTGTCCGGGCGCTGCGCACGAGGCGGGCTGCAAAGCGGGCCGCGCCCCGGTGAGCAACGTGCGTCTCGCGGTCGGCGTGCAGCAGCTCATCCACCAACCTGTCCATCGGCTCCGGCTCCCGCGGGTCCAGATCCACCATGCGGGGCCGCAGCTGGTCCGCCTCCATGGCCACCGCCTTGCCCAAGCCCCAGAGCATGGCCCCGGCCAGCTCGCCACCTTGGTCGCGCTTGACGACCTGGCCGCCCCGCGTCACGAACCACAGGCCGTCGAGCGGCTCCGCCCCCGCGTCCTGCAACCCTTGCACCAGAGCCAGCGCACTCTCTCCGATGCGGGTCGTGCATTCCGCCAGTTCGGCTGTCGTGACCGCATTGCCTTGCTCGTTCAAGGCCCCCAGGTGCACCACGCCCCGCAAGCGGGCCTCGGCAGGCAGGCCCTCTAGCAGCGCACGCCAGGCCTCCCGCTTCGCCGGGTCCATGTCGGCGGCCGTGATGCGCGCATGCTGCGACGCTTCGGGCATCGTCCCCTGACCCGCCACGACCACCGTCTGGTTGCGGGTCGCCAGTCGGCCGGCCAGCTCCTGGGCCGCTGCCGATCCGTTTCCTGCCAGCACCCACAGGCCCGGCGTTTCGGCCACCTCGAGTGGCCCTCGCGCCACGAGCACCCCCTGCCAGACCACATCTCCGACGCCGCCCTCCAGCACCTCTACCTCGCCGAAGCCGGTGTCCGCCAAGGCCTGCCGCCACACGCCCTCGTCCGCCATTGCGTGCTCGCTCCGGTATTGGTCCGAGAAGCGGGACCAGCCCTCCAGCGCCCCGAACGTCAGGTCCATCCACTCCTGGGGGCGGAAGGTCTCCAATGCCAAGAGCAGCCCTGCCGGCGCCAGCAGCCTCCGGCAATTCTCCAGCGTCTTGGCCAGGTCCCGGGTCGCGTGCAGCACGTTCGCGGCAATGATCACGTCGTGCCTGTGCGCTGGCAGGCCCAGCCCTTCAGGGGCCGCCTCGATGTTCAGCACTCGGTACTCGATCCCCGCGTCGGTCGCGCCGAAGCGCTCTTCCGCCTCGGCGAAGAACCCCGCCGAGAGATCCGTGAAGAGGTATTCGAAGCGACCTGCCGGCAGCGCCTTGAGCGCCTCCGCCGTGGCGCTGCCCGTGCCGGCCCCCACTTCCAGAACCCGCAATCGCCGTCCCTCTGGCAGGCCTGCCGCCAGCAAGCCGACCGCGGCGCCGAGCATGCGATTCGCCGCCCGCATCCCCGGCGAGTGGTGGTACAAGTCCGCCAGTCCGGCAAACTCACCGCCGAACAGCAGCTCCAGCGGTTCCACCCGCCCCGCCAGCAAGTCCGCCAACGCATCCCCGCAACGCATTAGCAGACTCATCTCGTGCGATCCGGACGGATGCCGCTCCAAGAATCCCTCTGCCAAGGCCCGGGGATTCTGCGCCACACCCTCGGGCAAGGGCTCGCCTGAACCAACGGTCACCACCCAGCTTGGGGATTCCGTCTCCCGCGCCTGCAACACCCCGGCCTTCTCCAGCATCCCCAGCAGGCGCCGGAAGAGATGCTGGTGGTCCGCGACTACTCTCAGCTGCCTCCGCAACGGCTCCGGCTCGACAATCGCGCCTGTCTCGCGATGCCAGCCCAAGGCCTCCATCCCCGCCAGGGCGTACGACCGCGACACTTGCGCCAGCCCCCCCAGCAGCTCTTCCCAAGACTCCAGGACTGCACCTTCCGCTTCAAGCTTCTCGATGAAGGTTCCCCTGAGTTCGCCGGCCGCGCTCGGCGCCGCCAGGAACCCGGCCGATTGCAACCCGCTCACCCAAGGTTGCTCCCGCCATACGACTTCGTACAAGAGGTCCTCCACGCCCCCGGCTGCAGACAACAACGCTGCCCGCGTGGTCGGCTTCAACGCCAGCCCGCTGACCCCGCCCAGAGGCATGCCCCGGGGGTCGTACAAGTCAAGGTCTGCAACCTGGGCCCCGGAATCCCCGGCCCGCTGCAGTCCCACGCCGTTGGAGGCGCGCATCCGCGCGCAGCAAACTAGGCGCTCCGGCAGGGGGCCGACAAGCCACAGCCGCTCCCATCCGGAAGGAATGAGCGCGCCCGGCCTCGCCCCCTCCGTGTCATTCGCCAACAGGGCGGCTAGCTGGAAGAAGCCCTCGATTTGAGCCGGATGCAGCCACGACCCCATCGGCTCCAATCCGCCGGGGAGCGCAATTTCGGCCACTGCCTCTCCTTGGCTCGACCAAACAGCCTCGACGCTGCGGAGTGCCTCTCCGTACTCGATGCCGGTGGCGGCAAGACCTCGGTAGATGTCTGGCGCGCTCTTGGGCGAAAGCCCCGACCTGCGCGCTTCAATGTCCACTGCAGCCGGCAAATCGACACGGTCGGCAGGCCTCCCCAGCCGTGCCGCTGCGTGCAGCGTCCACGTGTGCTCCGGGCCTTGGCTGTAGAGCTCCATGCGACGAGCCACCGATTCTTCCGTGTCCTTGACGACCACCTGCACGGTCTTTCCGCGGTCGTCAGGCTCGCTGTGCCCGTCTTCGCCTGCGAAGTGCATGGGCACCTGCACATGCAGGTCCTCGACCACGACCCCGGCCATTCCGGGCATCGCGCCCGCTGTCTCCACGGCCGCCGCTCCGTACAGGGACCCGGGGACCACGATCAGTCCGAGCACCGAGTAGTCTCCCAGCCACTCCGGGGCCGAAGCGAACATCTGCGTTTCGAACGTGACTTCCCCGCCGACCATGTCGCGGCGCGTGCCCAGCAGCGCATGACCGCCGCCCGCGATCCGTCGCTTCGGCGGCTCGACCCAGAACCGCTCGCGCTGGAAGGGGTACCCCGGCAGGGACACCCGCCGGCGGCTCTCGCCCGCGAACAAGCCCTCGAAGTGGACAGCCGCGCCGGCCTCGTACGCAGCGGCCGCGGCCGCCGCGAAGCCGCCTGCCGCGCCCTCCTCCCGCCGCAGGCTCGCCAGCACCGCCGGCCTAGAGCCGGACCCGCCGCCGTTCCCCGCCGGCCACGCCTGCTCCACCAACGGCCCCAGGACCGCTTGCGGGCCGATCTCGACCACCAGCCCCGCGCCAATCTCCGCCAAGGCCGCCACGCCTGCCGCGAACGCCACCGGCTCCCTCGCCTGGCGCCGCCAGTACGCTCCGTCCATCCGCTCGCCCGCGCGCAGCGCCCGCCCAGTCACGTTGCTGACCAGCGGCACCGCAGGCGTCCCCAGCTCTACGGCCTCCAGCGCCCCCTCGATGGTCTCCAGCGCCGGGTCCATCAGGGCGCTGTGAAATGCGTGGCTGGTGTTCAGCCGTGCCACCCGCACTCCCGCCAGCTCGAAGCGCTCCGCCAGTGCCTCCAGCGCGGCCCGCGGCCCGCTCACCACCCGGTGCGTGCCGTTCTCCGCCGCCACGCCCAGCCCCGTTTCCGCCGCGCCTCCGCCGTGCTCCGCCAGCGCCTCGGCCACCCGCTGCTGCGGAGCGAACACCGCCAGCATGGCCCCGGACGCCTCCCCTTCCACCGGCAGCGATCCCATCGACTCGCCCCTCGCTGCCGCGAACCGCAGGCCGTCCTCCAGGCCGAACACTCCCGCCACGTGCGCCGCCGCGATCTCCCCGACGCTGTGCCCCAGCACCGCCGCCGGCCGCACTCCCACGCTGGCCCACTGCGCCGCCAGCGCGCACTCCAGCGCGTACAGCGCCGGCTGCGTCCAGCCGGTGTCGTCCAAATCCCCGGCCGTCCCCAGCCGCCCAAACATCACGTCCAGCAGCGACGCCCCGCGCAACTCCTGCATGGCCTGCTCGCAGCGCTCCAGCACGGCCCGCGCCACCGGCTCCCGCTCGTACAGCCAGCGCCCCATGCCGGCCCACTGGCTGCCCTGGCCGGTGAAGACGAACGCCACTTGCGGCCCGTGGGCGGCCCGCGCGATCTCGCGGCCCGCGACCACCGCCTCCAGCCCGGACCGCAGTTCCGCGAGGTCAGCGCACACCAGTCCGGCCCGATGGTCGAAATGGCTCCTGCCCAGACCTGCCGTCCAAGCCATGTCTGCCAGCAGGGACCGCGACTCCTGCTCGCCCGATGCCTCGCCGTCGCGGTCTCGCAGCCACGACAGGTAGCGGCCCGCCAGCTCCCGCACCGCCCTCGGCGACCTTCCCGACAACGGCAACAGCCGCTCCCGCGATCCGCCACTCTCAGATTCCGCCGTGGCTGCCCTGTCCACGGGGCCTTTCCCGTTGCGATCAGGCGCCTCCAGCACTACGTGGGAATTCGTTCCCGAGAATCCGAACGAACTCACCCCCGCCCGCACCGGCCGGCCCGGCGTCGTCGGCCAGCGCCTGGCCTCCGCGGTCACCTCCACCGGCAGCGCGTCCCAGTCGATGCGCGGACTCGGCTTCTCGAAATGCAAGTGCCGCGGCAGCACTCCGTGCTCCATCGACAGCGCGACCTTGATCAGGCCGGCAACGCCCGCCGCCGCCTCCAGATGGCCGATGTTGGTCTTCACCGATCCCATCAACAGCGGGCGATCCGACGCTCGTCCGGGCCCGTAGGCTGCGGCCGCAGCCTGCACCTCGATTGGATCCCCCAGCTCCGTGCCGGTCCCGTGCGCCTCTAGGTAGTCAACGTCCGCTGGTTCCAGCCCTGCCCGCGCCAGCGCCTCTCCGATCACCCGTTCCTGGGCCGGCCCGTTCGGCACCGTCAGGCCCGCGCTGGCCCCGTCCTGATTCACCGCCGACCCTCGGATTACCGCCCAGATGCGGTCCCCGTCCGCCTGCGCCTCCTGCAGGCGCTTCAGCACGACCACCCCGCATCCCTCGCCCCGCACATATCCGTTCGCCGACGCATCGAATGTCTTGCAGCGTCCGTCTGCCGCCAGCATTCCTCCCTTGGCCAACAGCTCGTTGCCGGTCGACGTCAGGATCGCGTTCACGCCTCCTGCCAGCGCCAGGTCCGCCTCGCCCCTTTCCAAGGCGACAACTGCTTGGTGGACCGCGACCAAGGAAGACGAGCAGGCCGTGTCCACGGCCATCGCCGGCCCTTCCAGCCCCAGCGCGAATGCCACTCGCCCGATCGCCGTGCTGCCCGCATTGCCGGTTGCCACGTACAGGTCGGAAGTCGTTCGGCCCGCCCGGTCAATCAGCTCCGAGTAGTCGTTGCTCAAGATCCCCGCATAGACCCCCGTGCGGCCGCCTTTCAGCCGGCCCGGGTCGATTCCAGCCTCCTCCAGCGCCAGCCAGCTTGTCTCCAGCAACAGGCGCTGCTGCGGGTCCAGCAGCTCGGCCTCCACGGGCGCGATGCGGAAGAATTCCGCATCGAATTTGTCGATTTCCTCGACGAACGCCCCCCAACGACGAGCGTCGTCCTCGCCCAGCAGCCCCTCGACGTCCTCGTCCGTCGGTCCCACCGTCGAATTCTGGCGGCCCGGCGTCACTGCGCACTCGGCCGCCTCCAGTTCGCGCCAGAATCCTGGCAGGTCTTGCGCTCCCGGGAATCGACACGCCATTCCCACGATCGCGATGCCGCCGTCCAGTCCTTGCGCTGGCAGCGGCCGTTTGCGCTCGATCAGGGCTGGCTCGATCTCCCCGAGTTCCGCAGCCAAGTGGCCGGCCAGGCTCTTGATGTCGGGAAAATCAAACACCGCCGTGCTCGAGGCCTTGTACTCGCCGCCCAATTCCCGATTCAGGCGATTCCTCAGCTCCACCGCCATCAGCGAGTCCATGCCGAGATCGAAGAACCCTGCCGTCGGATCCGGCGGCGATGCCAGCCGCAGCACAGACTGGACCTCAGCCTGCAGGAAGCCGCTCAGCAGCCCCTCGCGCTCGCCGGCCGGAACCGCTCTCAGGCGCTCCACCAGGTCCGTCTTGGCGGCCCTGTCCTGCGCAGCCGGCCCGGCTGCCACCAGTTCTTCCAGCTGGGGCAGCGTGACAGGCAAGCGAGAGGCGAACTGCGGCCAGTCAACCGACAGCACAGTCCCGTTGACCACGTCCTGGCGCACCAGCCTGTCCAAGGCCCGCAGGCCCCGTCGCGGACGGATCCAGCCCACGCCGCCCGCTGCCATCCCCTCTGCAAGCCGTGAACGCAGCTCCTCTGCCTGGCCAGTGACTGACCAAGGTCCCCAAGCGATCGACTGGCCCGCGAGACCCAACGAGCGCCGGTGCCGCGCCAGTTGGTCCAGAAACGCGTTCGCCGCCGCGTAGTTCGCCTGTCCGGGGTTTCCGAGCACGCCCGCGATGCTTGAGAACAGCACGAACAGGTCCAGGTCTCGGTTCGCGGTCGCCCGGTGCAGGTGCCAGGCCCCGAGCACCTTAGGCCCCAGCACCCCTTCGAACCGCTCCCAGTCTTGGTTGGCCAGGGACGCGTCTGAAATTACGCCCGCGCTGTGAATGACTCCCGCCAGCGCGGGCATCGTGGCTTCGATGCGCTCCAGCATGGCGTCCACGGCCGCAGGGTCGGTCACGTCCGCCAACTCCGTGCGCACATCGACTCCCCGCTCCCGTAGTGACGCGATTGCCGCTCTCGCCTCGGCGTCAGGCTCCCGTCGGCCATTCAGCACGATCCAGCGCGCCCCGCTGTCAGCCAACCAGCCCGCCGCGAGTCGACCGATCCCCGCGAGCCCGCCCGTCACCAGATATGTCCCGTCCTC
>JAJDZN010000186.1 GCA_022824585.1 Bryobacterales bacterium
CCCAGCCGCCGGAATACAGGCAAACCGCATCAATGTTGCTGCTGGCTGCATTTGATTTCAGTATGTCACAGGATGCGCCGATCTTCGATATAGGTCCCTGATGTAGCGTAGCGATTCAGCCGCCCTGCAAGGCCTCGCCGGGCCTAGCGCAGGATCTGAAACGGGTTTGCGGCTCTGGACGGGTGCGCTCTCGCTGATTCGGGCAGGGCGGGCTTGCGGCCTGTCACATACAGCGCTCCGACAGCTTGCAGGCCTTGGCGCCGCGCCAGTTCCTCCGGAGGCTTGCCCGGCGAGATCGGGGAGTCGTCCGGTATCTGGTCCGTGGCGACCTCTTCGAATCCCGCGTCCCGGAACAGCCGAGCCCAGTGCTCGGCGCTGAGCCGGTGCAGCGGCAGCCCGGTCTCGCGATCCCAGCCCGCCGAATGCGGATTTTCTTCGTAGTAGTTGATCAGAATGTGGAAAGAGCCCCCATAGGCTGTCACCCGAAAGATCTCCTTGGCGGCCAAAATTGGCTCAGTCCAGTAATATGCCGACTCAATGCTCAGAACATGAGTGAAGTAGTCCTCGGCCCATGGGATTTCCTCAGCCGCTCCCGGCGCGAAGAGGACATTATCCAAGTCCGCGCTGAGTTGCCTGGCCAACAATACCATTTCTTTCGACACGTCTAGGCCGAAGACAGCGCCCGCCGTCAGATCCCCGGCGACCAGCCGAACGGTCCAGCCGTCACCGCAACCGAGATCGACCACACGGGAGTTCGCCTGCAGCTCGAGCCGCTCCAGCATGCGCTGGGCAAGCCTCTTGTGCCGCCGCTCCATGCCCTTCGCCGTGCCATCGCGCACCCACGCGTCGAAGGTCCTCGCAACGTCCTCTTCGCGCTCGCGGCGCGTTTGTTCTGATGGGCTACTCATGGCGGCTCCGGCCGGACAGGTCTTGGCTGTCCGCGCAGCGGGCGAGGCCTAGCGCAAGCGCATGCCCTCAGGAACCCTCGGATGTCGGGGGAGGATAGGGCGGAAACTCCGGCTTACGCCGCTCGATGAAGCTTGCGGCGCCCTCCTTCACGTCCGGTCTCTGAAACGAACCGACCATTTCTTCCAAGGCAAGAGCGCTTGCCTCATCCAAGCTTCTCGTGTAGTCACCGTAGACTTGGCGCTTGATCGCTGCCAAGGACGCCGGGGAGCAGTTTTCAGCCAGATCGTCGGCGTATGCCAGAGCTGCATCCAAGAGCTCCTCCCGCGGGAATGTGGCGTTCACCAGGCCGATGCGCTCGGCCTCTTCGGCCAGGACCACGCGCGCCGAGAGCAACAGGTCTAGGGCCTTCGATTGGCCGACCAAGCGCGGCAGCAGCCACGAGATGCCGTACTCGGCAATCAGACCGCGGCGCGCGAAGGCGGTGGTGAGCTTCGCGCCGGCGGCGGCGAACCGGATGTCGCAGCATAGGGCATGCACCAGCGACACGCCCGCGCAGGCGCCGTTGATGGCAGCAATGAGGGGCTTGGGAAATGCGAGGGAGTAGTGCACCGGCCGCCCGGGCTGCCGGATGCGGTCGATGGTGTGCTGGCCCGACGACTTCAGTGACTGGACATCTGCGCCGACGCTGAAGGACTTGCCGGCACCGGTGAGCACAACGGCTCGGACCGCAGGGTCGTCCCGGCACTGGTCCAAGAGATCGAAGTAGTGGTCGCGCATCGCGGGTGTGAGCGCGTTGTTTCGTTCGGGGCGGTCGAAGGTGAGCAGGGCAACGCGCCCGCGCATTTCGAATTGCAGGGTTTCTGGCATCGCTAAGCGCCCATATTATCGCTACCGAAGACTAGCTGCCGGCAGTCACCGAGACAACTGGCGCGTGGCGGGCCGGTCAATGCCCGCATAGGCCGAGGCTGCACAGGCTCTGAACCCTGAAGACGGCGAACACTAGACACATCTCGTCGGTGGTCCGCTCCCCCCAGCCCACCGGAACGGGAGGGCTGTTCGGATTCCACGGGTTGGCTTCCGAATTGTCGTAGATGGCGACGACTTCCAAGCGGTCTTCGGCATAGAACTGAACGGGCTCGACGTAGTGGTAGAAGTCTTGCCAATCGAAGTCCCAGTCATCGATGTAAACCATCGGGGTGCGCTCGCCCGACGGGGAGACCTTTTCCATGCGGATCTCCTTGCCGAGCAGGTGCATGTGAGGGACCACGGAAATGATGTCTGCCGGGAAGATGCCGCTGGAATTGAGGAATGCTCGCAGAATAGGGTTGTCAAGGTTTCCAAGCACGCTCTCCAGGCTGAAGCTGGCCGTGACTTCGTGGCGGTCCGCTCCCGCCGGAATGAGGAAGCGCGTGTTGATCGCCGCTAGTACCAGCAGGTTGTCCTCGGTCGGAGCTTCGGAGAAGTGCAGGCCTATGCGAGTGCTGTCAGATTGCTCGGTCCCGTCAGGGTGGTAGTGCAGTTGCACTGCGAGGTACGACTGCGGCCGAACCAGGAAGCCTGAGCCCTCGGGCGTCACCACCGGGCTCGCGCCGGGTGCCCAGCCGCCGACCAGATAGGAGTCTGCTGCGAAGTTGAAGCCGCTGGTCGGGATTCCGGCGCTGCCGAAGCACTCGTAACCCGGCCTGCCATCGGTCGAAGCCGCCTCAAGTCGCACGGATTCGCCTTGGGGGTCGCCGTACAGGATCAGGTGATGTACGATCTTCGGATTTCCCGGCTGGATCTCGATGCCGGTGATGTTGCGCAACTCCGTGATCTCGGGCGGGATAGGGACGCTGAAGCAGCGGTACTCGTCGTCGCCGGCCGGGTCCGGGGCGAAAGCCGGGGTCTCGATTACGAAATCGGGCTCGCCCAGAGACCAGTCGGGATTGAATACCAGAGGTTCCGGCAAGTCTTCCGGATCGCCTTCGGGGGTCCCCGCATCGACCCAGCGGGCGATCAGGTTGATCTCGTCCGCAGTTAAGCGGCGTTCGCCCATGAACTCGCCGTGGCCCGCGACCGGTTTCCAGGGCGGCATGTAGCCGGATTCCACGGCGCTCTTGATCGAGTTCGCCCACGGGTGGGCTGACTCGTAGTCGAGCAGGGAAAACGGCGCGACCTGGCCGGGACGGTGGCAGGTCTGGCACTCGCCTTGGAACAGTCGCACGATCTGGTTGCTGAACGTGACAGCTTCGCCGCTGGACGGTGAGAACGCGACCTGAACGATGTTGGCCCCGATCCCGTCGGCGGATAGGTTGATATCGACTACCTGTCGCTGGGCTAGGCCCAGGGGCAGGGGGCCGAGCACGACTTCGTCCACCCCTTGGGACGGCTGCTCGACGGCGTGAAAGCTCGCGGGCACGCTGATACCGCCGACCGAAGCGGCCAGCGCCGCGGCGTTGCGGATGCCGGTGCCGCGCAGGATCAAGTACAGTTGGCTACCCTCGGCTGCGGGATTGAGCGGGATTGGTTCGTAGGCACCGCGATTCGGATTGAAGAAAACGACCTCTTCGGTCGTCACCGCCCCGTCGACCGTGCTCACGCGCATCGCGCGGGCGTCCGCCAGCCCGCCGCCGCTGCCAGCTGCCGAGAACAGTCCGGGGCTGACCGAGCGCACAGTGAACTCGCCGTCCGAGACCTCCAAGCCGTGGCGTTTGACAGACAGGTGCGCCGTGCCGCCGGGGAGATCCGGGACCAAGATCACCAGACGCTGCGGCTCCACGGCAATAATGCCCGCAGCGTGCTCCACGCCGTCCGGGTCCTCGATCACTGCCGTGTACGAAGCCAGTTCGGGCTGGGGAACGCCATCCGGGGCCTTGGTCGTGCGCTCGTCGAACTCCCCGCGCAGGTAGGCGATGGAGAGCGGCGCCAAGGGAGCCGATGCATCCAAGCTTGCAGCCGATACGACCGTGATATCGCCTTGGTGAGCTTGAGCTGGCAATGCGGCCAGCGCAAGCCAGGCCAACGCCGAGGCGGCGGCCTTGGCCAGATTGATCTGGAAGCGCGCGCCGATCATTCTTTTGCTTAGGTTAGTCCATCACCCCAACATCGTGGCGGGGTCAGGGCGTTGGCGGCGTGAACGGTCCACGCAGAATCGGTTCCGGACCCAGATGTGCGGACACAAACGTCCGGATGCCGGGGGATATCGGCCACTTGCGATAATGAGTGTGAGGCGATGCTGGACCAGTCCCTGACCTACGTCGATGCTGGCGTAGACATCGACGCAGCGGACAGTGCCACTGATCGCATTCGCCGGTTGGCCCGGCGCACCTTCGACGAGAATGTCTTGGCCGGAATCGGGGCGTTCGGCGCGGCGTACTCGCTGCGGGGCCGGCACCTGCGCGATCCAGTGCTGATCAGCTCGGCGGATGGCGTCGGCACGAAGCTCAAGGTCGCCTTCGCGACAGGTCGCCACGATACCGTTGGCCAATGCCTTGTCAATCACTGTGTCAACGACATCGCGGTTCAGGGCGCGACGCCTTTGTTCTTCCTTGACTACTTCTCGGTTGGCCGGCTTGACCCGGATGTTGCCGAGCAAGTCGTCGGCGGCGTCAGCCTCGCCTGCCAGCAGAACGGAGTAGCTCTGATTGGCGGCGAGACCGCCGAAATGCCGGGGCTGTACAACGCCGGGGAGTACGATCTAGCCGGATTTATAGTGGGTGCGGCCGAGCGCGAGGATCTGCTGCTCGGTTCGCGAGTTGCGGCGGGCAGCGAACTCGTCGGCCTGCCGTCAACCGGACTGCATACCAACGGCTACTCGCTGGCCCGCAAGGTGTTCTTCGAGCGTGCCGGCTATACGGCGGGTCAAGACGTGGAGGGCCTTGGAGCGACAGTCGGGGACGAACTGCTCAAGGTGCACCGCAGCTATCTCAAGCCGCTGCGCAGCCTGGCCGATGCCGGACTGCTGGAAGCAGCGGCCCACATCACCGGAGGGGGCATCACGGAAAACACGCCTCGGATGCTTCCGGCGGGTCTGCAGGCGCGAATCCGGCTAGGCAGCTGGCCCGTTCTGGCGGTGTTCGAGACGCTGCGGCGCTTGGGCGGCATCCCAGCCGATGAGATGCGGCGCGTCTTCAACATGGGATTGGGCATGATCGCCAGTGTCCCGCACGGACAGGCAGCGGAGGCGGTTGAGCTGTTGGGGCGGAGCGGGGAAGCGGCCTTCCACATCGGCGCAGTGGAGCCCGGCACGCGCGGAGTCGTGTACGAATCATGAGTCGGCTAGGCATTCTCCTTTCCGGTCGGGGCTCGAACTTCGAAGCCATCGCCGACAGCATCGAGGCCGGCAGGCTGGAGGCCGAGATCGCGATTGTCATCAGCAACAATCCCCAGGCCAAGGGCCTGGAACGCGCCCGGCAGCGCGGACTGCAGGCTGTCTGCGTTCCGTCCAAAGCGATGGAGCGGGAAGCCTATGACCGTTTGGTGGTGGCGGAATTGCGCAAGGCACAGGTCGACTGGGTGTGCTTGGCCGGCTTCATGCGGCTGCTCAGCGCCTACTTCGTAGGAGAATTCCCGCAGCGCATCCTGAACATCCACCCGTCCCTGTTGCCCTCGTTCCCCGGCTTGGAGGCCCAAGCGCAGGCACTCGAACACGGCGTGAAGCACACCGGCTGCACGGTGCACTTCGTGGACGAGCGCCTCGATGCGGGTCCGATCCTGATCCAAAAGGCCGTGTCCGTCTTGGATTCCGACACCGAGGAGTCGCTCGCGGCCAGGATCTTGGAGCAGGAGCACGTGGCCTACACGGAAGCGATTCGCTTGGTGCTGAGCGGGAACTACCGGATCGACGGCCGACGGGTTGTGCGCACGAGATGACGATCGACGAGCAGCTCGAATACTTGCGCAAGGGTTGCGCCGAGATCATCTCCGAGAAAGAGTTGCGTTCGCGGCTGGACGAGTGCGCTCGGCGCGGACGTGCGCTGCGCGTCAAGGCTGGATTTGACCCCACCGCTCCGGACCTTCATCTCGGTCACACAGTGCTGCTGCGGAAGATGAAGCATTTCCAAGACTTAGGGCACACCGCGGTGTTCCTGATCGGCGATGTGACAGGGCTCATCGGCGATCCCAGCGGGCGGAACACAACGCGCCCGCCGATGACCCGCGAGCAGATCCTCGAAAACGCCGAGACCTACAAGAAGCAGGTGTTCAAGATCTTGGATCCGGATAGAACAGAGATCCGCTTTAACAGCGAATGGCTACTCGAACTGGGGACGCTAGGCATGATCGAGCTATGCTCCCAAGCAACCATTGCTCAATTGCTTGAGCGCGAGGACTTCACGCAACGCTACAGGCAAGGCAAGCCGATCAGTCTGCACGAATTCCTATATCCGCTGACGCAGGCTCAGGACTCGGTTGCGCTCAAGGCCGATGTGGAACTCGGCGGAACCGACCAGAAATTCAACCTTCTGTTGGGGCGGGAGTTCCAGGCCAGCCACGGCCAGCCCCGCCAGATCGTGGCCACCGTGCCGATCCTCGAAGGGCTGGACGGGATGCAGAAGATGTCGAAGTCCCTGGGCAACTACATCGGCGTCAACGAGCCGCCCGAGGTCATGTACCGCAAGGTCATGCAGGCTTCGGACGAGCTGATGTTCCGTTACTACGAATTGCTGACCGACCTGTCGTTGCGAGAGATCGAGAAACTCAAGCAGGGTGCCTCCGACGGCTCGCGACACCCTATGGACCTCAAGCACGACCTGGCTGCACGCATCGTGACTGACTTCCATGGCCCGGAAGGAGCCGCCGAAGGCGGCGATGCCTTCCGCCGGGTGGTGCAGAACAAGCAGGTCCCGGACAGCATGCCCGAGTTACACCTTCCCGAGGAGATGCGCGGCGCCAGCGTGATCCGGCTCGACAAGCTCTTGCGAGCAACAGGCCTAGCTAGCTCTGGGGCGGAAGCGAATCGGAAGCTCAGGGAAGATGCCGTTAGCGTGAATGGCAGCAAACACCGCGATATGAGCTACGAGGTGCCGGAAGGGGCGTCGGAGTTGGTGCTGAAGCTGGGAAAGAAGTGGGCTCGCGTCCGGCTGCCGAGCTAGCGCACCTGCGACGTCTCACGCTTTACCAGCCACTGGGCCTCGGCCCGGAGCGTTCGCACAAAACGGCCACCTTCCGCCTCGAGCTGCTGCCACTCCCTCACGGTGAAGACGAGCAGGTCCGCAGGCACTGGTAGCGCCTCTGTGTGCCAGTCACGGCTCCGTTCCATGGCCGGTCGATCTTCGGTCCCGACGACTGCGATCAGGTCTAGGTCGCTCCCGAAGCCTGCTTCGCCTCGGGCGTAAGATCCGAAGTAGCCAAGCGCAATCAGGTCCTGACGTTGTTCGGCTGCCTCTCTGGCCCATGCATTCGCGGCGCTGAGAACGACTTCAGCGCTGGGCCAGTGCTTGATCGACGAAGTTGAGGATGTCACGGGCATGGCGCAGTGCTAGCTCGCTCTGGATTGGGCCGTAGTGTTCGAAGGGAGCGCCCTCGGGGTGTCCATTCGGATACCGAGCTGGCACGTAAAAGTTGTCGAGGACCTGACCGCTGGGGATGAGTTCTTTGGGGGCGGGTTCTGGCAGATCGCACAGGAGGCGGGCCACAACATGCCCCCAGGCCTCCTGTCCATGTGCCAGATGGAGGGCTTTGACCGCCTTCTCGGCTGCTTGGTGTGAGACGAAGCAGGCCCACTCGTGCCGGCCGTTGGCTTGGTTCTCCGCGGCGGTCTCCAAGTCGCGCTGCGCTTGGAGCCACCAGTCCTGTGATCGCTGTGCCATGCCACACGCCTCGCGGCCGAAGCCCTTTTCCCGCAGCTTGGAGGAGATGTCAGGTGGTGGACCGTTCCAAGACGCATGGTACAGCATGCATGGCAATCAACTGATTTCCAGCCGTTCCGGCATTTGTCCAGGTCAGGCAAGCACCCCTGCGTTCGGGACCATCTCTCGCCGGAAGAGACTCCAGATACAGGCAGTGCTTAAATGGAGTTAGCGTGTCTAGGCTGTTCAACATCAAGAACTTCGGATGCCGAGCGACACAGGCCGACGGGGCTGGGATTGCGGCTGACTTAGCGGCCCGCGGACTGCACAGGACCGAGGAGCCCGCCGCGGCGGACGTGGTGGTGCTCAACACCTGCACGGTGACCGCGGAAGCTGATCGCGACGCGCGCCAGACAATCCGCCGCATTCACCGCGAGAATCCGGGCGCGGAGGTCTTGGTGACAGGCTGCTACGCGCAGCGCTCGCCGCAGGAGGTGTCGGCCCTCCAGGGCGTGAAGTGGGTGGTCGGCAATTCCCACAAGCACGAGATCGGCGAGTTGATCGCGCCACGGCTCGTGCAGATTGATGGCGCGCTACCGCAGAAGCATGCGTATCACGGCGAGATCGTCGCGGGAGCGACATTGGTGGGTGACGTTGCCAATCTGCGCACCGTGCCCAGCATGCCGGTCGGCGATCCGCTGGGCAGGAGCAGGCCCAACGTCAAGCTTCAGGACGGCTGCGACAACCGTTGCGCCTTCTGCGTGATCCCCTCGGTGCGGGGCCGGAGTCGCAGTGCCACAGCCGAGACCGTGATTCGTGAGATTCGAGCACTGGAGGATCGATTCCCCGAAATCGTGTTGACAGGCATCAACCTTGGCCGTTGGGGGCGCGATCTCGATGGCCGGCCAAGGCTTGTCAAGCTGTTGCGAGGGATTCTCGCCGAGACCTCTGTCCGCCGCGTCCGCCTCAGCTCGGTCGAGCCCATGGACTGGAGCGAGGACTTGATCGAGTTGATGGCTACCTCCGAGAGGATTGCGCAGCATGTCCATATCCCGCTGCAGTCCGGGTCGGACGCCGTGCTGCGCCGCATGCGGAGGAGATACCGGGTCCGTCACTACGAGAGCCGTCTCGCCTTGGTCCGGCGCCGGATGCCGCTCGCGGCCATCGGCGCGGATGTGATGGTGGGATTTCCCGGCGAGACCGACGAGGAGTTCGAGCATACGCGGGAATTCATCGACCGCATGCCTTTCACGTATCTTCATGTCTTCTCCTACTCCTCGCGCGACGGCACCGAGGCCGCGGCGATGAGCGCCCAAGTCCCAAAGTCGGTCAAGCGAGTGCGCAGCCGCATTCTGCGGGAACTGATCGATCGCAAGAACCTCGAGTTCCGGCGGAACCTATTGGGCAGCACGGTGTCGGCCGTAACACTGGCAGCGGGTGATGGCGTTCCGCGGGCACTGAGCGAGAACTTCGTCGAAATCCACCTCAACTCGGGAGACGCTGAGCCTAGCGCGCTAACCCGAGTCCGCATCGAGAGCGTCGAGGCCGGACGCACGGTCGGCTCGAACGTCGGACTCGCTTCGATGCGTGTGTGCTGATCAGGTCAACGCCCGGCGTTGGGTTATGATTCACGCCATGCCCGTTGATGACTCGGCGGAAGTTCGCGCAAGGGCAGGGCAGCACTTCCCGCTCTGGGAAAGCGCTGATCTTCCGAAGGCGCCCGAGTTCACGTGGAGACAGTGGAGGCTCTTGATCGGCCCGGGCCTCTTGCTGGCTGGCAGTGCCATCGGCGGCGGCGAGTGGCTCTTCGGCCCGATTGTCACGGCCCGCTACGGCGGCCAGCTGATGTGGATCGCCGCGATTAGCATCTTGCTACAGGTGAGTCACAACCTGTGCATGATGCGCTACACGCTGTACACCGGCGAGCCGATCTTGGTCGGATTCTTCCGCTCCAATCCCGGCCCGAAGTTCTGGGTGTTCTTCTATCTGATGCTGGACTTGGGAGGGATTTGGCCCTACTTGGCATCCAACGCGGCG
>JAJDZN010000294.1 GCA_022824585.1 Bryobacterales bacterium
CGGTGGAGACGCCACGGCAAACAAACCGTTCGCGATCCCTCTAAGTCCCAGCCACCGACGCCGCAGCCACTCCACGGCCGCAGCTCCAATGTGGGACATTTTACATGCCGATTTCAGGGAAACTTTACATGCTGGGTAACAATGCCCAACGTCCATATGGTTCCCACCTCGTGCGAGAGGGGGGGGCAGGAATCGGTAACCGCATCACGCAAACCAAAGGAGCCCGAATCATGGCATGTCGAGCAACGATGGCAGGTTACGTTGGTGGGTTCGCGCTGATTATCGCTGGCGGCCCCTTCAGTTTGTTGGGCGTCGGGGCCATCATCGTGTGGCAGATAAGTTCAACCGCCCTTGTCGAGTGTGGCGGGACCGCCGGATGAGTCGGAACGCGTTCGGTACGACGCGGCTCGGTCGGTTGGTTTTGGGAGTGTTGTTCATCATCATGATCGTGATGATGATGCCAACCTTCCTTCGCCTGATATCCGGAGGAAGTTAGGGGTACACCCCTCTCCCCCTCTCGCACTTATTTCTTCAGCAAAACGAAGTAACCCTTACGCATGTACGGCAACACCGCCTCGTCAAGTCTTCGGGTAGCGGTTTGTCGCGCAGCCGAACGCCTGAGCCGCGAATCGCGGCAGGAAATCACATAAGTTCAATCAAGGCCATACTCGATGCCACTGGTTCGCGATAGCGGGAAAAACGCGGTCGGTTGGCGGGAATCGTTCGCAGTATCCCTGTTGGTTCGTGTACGTCCGCAAGGCAGCCACCCGCAGCTCAGCCACGGCTTGCATCCAACAATTTCCGTTGATTCGCCATTTCGACTCCGACCACCTCGAGAAACTCCTCGGCTTCAGCCCTGGGAATGCGAGCTCGATAGACCTCCCTGTCTCCCCTTCCGTCCCAAAACTCTATGTCATCTCCTCGAAACGTAATGCGTGCGTGAGCAAGAGCATTTCGGAGTCGGTGGACGAATCCGTAAACCGTGTTCCCGTAACGCTTGTCTTCTGTGATGATGTCGATTCCATCTAGTGACCATCGCTGTTCGATCACGCGGAAGATAGGATCATCCTTGTTCATGCTCCAGAGTTCCTTCGGAAACAGAATGAGCGTATACAGGAGAGACACGACGCGCGGCTGCCAAGGGAGGCCGTTTCCCAAATACTCGCGTGGCAGGCCGTGACGCTCCTCGATTTTTCGAGCGCTCCTCTGGAGTGATCCCTCCTGCGCGGCCGATGCCAGAACACGATGCTCTAGATATGCCCATAACGGGATGTCTCTGCGCATTCTTTCCTCCTTTTCCAATTCTTGCATGGACCAGAGCGGTGCCATCCCCTCCGATCACGGGTCTGGTTCAACGGACCTCGAACCGTAAATCTGGCCCGATTGGCCCGACCCGAATCAACGTAACACTCCGTAGGCCGCCCACCCGGCGCTTACCACCTCCGCCTGTTCCAGCAAGGTCCGCGTCGCCTTCTCCTGCTTGTCGGGTGGGTACCCATGCTTGCGGAGGACGCGCTTGACCAGCACGCGCAGCTTGGCGCGGACGTTCTCCCGTAGTGTCCAGTCGATCCTGACGTTGTTCCGCATGGTCTCGACCAACTCGCGGGCGATGTCGCGCAGCGTCTCGTCGCCCAGCACCTTCACGGCGCTGTCGTTCGTCTCAAGCGCGTCGTAGAACGCCAGTTCGTCCTCAGAAAGCCCCAACGCCTCGCCGCGTGCTTTCGCCTCCCGCATTTTGCGGGCAAGATGGATCAGTTCCTCGATGACCTGCGTGGCTTCGACGGCCCGGTTTGCGTAGCGATGGATCGTCCGTTCGAGCATCTCCGCGAATGACCGCGCCTGTACGACGTTCCTTCGTCTGCGGACTGCGAGTTCTCCCTTGAGAAGCTTCCGCAGCAGTTCGACCGCGAGGTTGCGTTGCTTCATGCCCCGCACTTCGGCGAGGAACTCCTCGGACAGAATCGAGATGTCGGGTCTCGTGAGGCCCGCCGCCTTGAAGATGTCGATGACGCCCTCCGAGGCGACGGACCGCGAGACGATCTGGCGGATGGCATGGTCCAGTTCCTCCTCGGGACGCGCCTCCCCCGCTGCGCGCTTGGCCAGCACCGACCGGACGGCCTGGAAGAACGCCACGTCGTCCCGGATGCGGATCGCCTCGTCGTGGGGAACGGCGAGCGCGAACTCCCGCGAGAGTTTGCGCACGGCGCCGACACAGCGCTCCTTGCCTTTCTCCTGCGCGAGGATGTGTTCCTGCGCGCCCGGCAACAGTTCCATCCGCTCGGCGGGCGTGCCTTCGGTCCACCCCGAGTAGTCGAATCCGTGGAACAGGCTCCGGCATACCTCGTACTTCTCCAGCATCACGGCGACCGCCTCGGACTGGTCCACGGTGGTCCGGCCCGCACCTCCGCTCTCGGTGTAGGTCGCGAGCGCCCGCTTCAGTTCGTGCGCGAGCCCTAGGTAGTCCACGACCAACCCGCCCGGCTTGTCCCGGAAGACCCGGTTCACCCGCGCCACGGCCTGCATCAACCCGTGCGCGCGCATCGGCTTATCCACATACATTGTGTGCAGGCTCGGCGCGTCGAAGCCGGTCAGGCGCGGATTGTCTGAGGCTTAGATCAAGGCAAGGAATCTCATAAAGTCATACAGGACGGCACGATATGCGTTTCCTGCCGTTGTACAGGACCTTGCCGGACTATGCTGCCAAAGCGGGAAAGTCGGAGGTGAATGGCGGGACTCCCCCCCGCGCCGTCTCCTCGCCGAGGGTCCCGAACGCACGCCTCGCCCATGTTGCCGAAGCGTGGGTTCTTCCGACCGCATCGGCAGTCCAATACCTGCCGGGTCGCGGCGGCCGGCGTCCTCCAAGCACGGTACGGGACGTTACGCAGCGATGGGCCGCCGCTGCAACCCAACTGGACGGACGGGATCGCCCTCACCGAGACCCGGTTTTGCGCACCGGCACATCCGCGACAGGCTCGGAAGCCGCTTCTCGGGCGTTGCCGGGGGCACCCGGAACCACCGAGGCCGCGGTCGCCAACCCCCGAAGCATCTCCGAACACCTCCGCCTCGTACACCGCGAACTCGCCAACTCCAAAGGGAAGGTCGCCCGCCTGATCGAGTCTCACACCTTCACCCGTTCCCGGATTCTCTGGTCTCATCGAGGAGATCCTTCAACCGATAACCTCTCTCGCCCAGTCGGTTGATCAGGCTGCGCGCGCGAGCCTGAGTGTCAGCGCCACCTGCCGTAAGGACGTGGGCAAAGAACGGACGGACGTCCTCTACGGGCACATGCGGATAATCCGCCTGTAACTCCGCACGCAGCACTTCCTCGGCGATCAGGTAGGTGCCGTCTGGATCAACCCGAGCAAGCGACACCATGTCATCCCAACGCGAATACATCTGAAGTTGGCCCTGTGCCAGCCGTGTGGTCCTCAGGCCGAGTCGGACTCTGTCGGCATCGGGGAGGTGCGGTGTGCTGAATAACCAACCGAGTTCTTTCGCCTCCTCCACGGTTGCAAGTGCGTCCGGATTTCTTTCGAGCTGGGAAACCCGCCACTCCCATAGACTGAGAAGCCGTTGGACAAAGTCTGCCGGTGGCGGCTCTTCGACATCCGACCAGTTGCGGAAGATCAACCAGTAGGCTCGATGCCAGTCCGAAGGGGGCAGCTGTTCATATGCGATTTCGAGCAACGTATCCTCGTCGCCAACGGAGACGAGCCCGCGGAGAACAGCTACGATTAGGTGCCAGCCGTAACTCTGTGTAATCTCTGGGAAATGGGGCAAATCGACCACCGTCTCCCGCCACGCCATAGCCCCTTTCGCTGCTTTGATGTACCAGGATCGCGTCGCACAGAACACGTCGTCGTAGAAGTCGCAACGAGATATGTAGGTCGTCCATGTCGGCCGGGAAGCCGGATCTGTCAGGCCGTTCTCGAAGAGTTCAGCGGCGTGAACCTCGATCCACTCCGGGGCAAGTAAATGCAGCTGGGGCAGATAACGGCCAATGACAGCTCTTGGAACCGCAGCGTTCGGCCCGTCGTCTTGGAGCCAACGGTCGAGCACCGGCACGATTTGCTGCTGAACCGCAGCTCGCGCAGCCGCCTTGATCTCCCTTGAGGCTTCCCGTTCGTCGCCAACCCGTGATCGGTAATCCCAGAGCGCCACCGAGATGGCTGCATCCGCTGCTTTGCCCGTGGCGTCGTTGAGTTCCGCCATCAGCGTTGATACCAGCGATCGGTCATCGCCATACGCTACATCCCAGATCGCTGACGCGGCCATGACTTCAACGATGATCTCCCAAACCTCGTCAGCATGCGCGCTTGTAGTGGAGTCATTCCCACAGCCTATGCGGAGTAAGCGGACGGCAACTCCTGCAGTTCGACGCCACTGACCCAAGTCGGGATCCGTGCGTAGATCAAGTGACCGCACGTGCCTCACGATGCGCCGTACAACTGCCAGCGCAGCGTTCCAGTCGACTTCAGAACCGGCGTCGACAGCTTCGTTAATTCCGTGTAGGACGGCCCGCAAAAAACCTAGGTCCGCACCCCTGTCCATCGCACCGCCGGCAACCGCTACTGCGGTCCCGGCGTTCGCCGTCGCGTACTTCGTCAAGGTTCGACGGAGCCCCGCAGACGACCCTGTTCCATCCCCCGGGCGCCACTCGACGAGCAAAGCCACGATCTCATCCACCGAGGATCGAGCGAGTTCTTCCTCGCTGACCGGCGATTCGTCGGGCCGCCAATCGCCCCACCCACTTGGTCCGGTGTACATCCCGACTTCGGCAAGTTTCTGCTCCCGAGGCGATGGAGTGGCGTTGAGTACGTCCAACCTCTCGGCTAGGTCGCGGAGTTCTTCCGGGATGTCGCCCCGGAAGAAGGTGAGGATTCGGTGCTGATAGCTGCGTATTCGATCATCGGTCTCTCCTTCGGTCGGATCGCGCCCCAAAAAGCGACGCAGGCGCTCACGGAGGGCCTCTGAGCTGGGACCGGCTTCCACTGCGGCTGCGTATTCTCTCCTTGCCTCGCGAGAAGCGTTCCGGAACTGCGACCGGAGCAGCAATGCGACTTCGGTTGCCGGGTGTCCCGGTTCTCGCACTTCATCGTAGCTGAGAACCTCGTCGAGCCGCTTCTGGAGATGTTGACCACACTCCGACAGCACGAGATACCCGATCCGAGTCACGAAGTCG
This sequence comes from Bryobacterales bacterium, assembly GCA_022824585.1. Taxonomy (GTDB): domain Bacteria; phylum Acidobacteriota; class Terriglobia; order Bryobacterales; family UBA6623; genus VXMF01. Next base: position 5,183 of record JAJDZN010000294.1, read on the forward strand.
GCGTCGTAGCTGTCGATCAGCTCCATAACCCACGAGGCTTCGGCTTCGCCACGAGCTGCGAGGCGCTGCCCCAATCTCTCCGTCTCACTAATGACCATCGCCACCATGTCGGTGCGGTCCGGCTTGGACTCTGTAAGGATGTCGGCTAACCGACGGTCCCAGACCAAGTCCAGGTCGTCGGCGAGCCGCTTTATCCGCTGAACCTTCGAGAGCAGCAGCCGCAGGGTTCGCTTGGCGTCCGATGCCTCCAGCGAACCCACCACCTGTGCCAGAAGCTCACCTTCGTCGTACGAAACAAAACACGGAAAAACCCATTGGGTCTGCCGCCGGAACTGAAGCCCTTCCGCTCCCTTTACGTCGCTCGGATCCACGACGCGGAGTAGAAACGCTGCGAGGTCGAACGCCTCTTCCCGGCCAGACTCAGCGAGAAAGACGACAAGATCTGAGACGCTTTCGGTGAAGATCCATGCGGGTACGCTCTTGAGAGCATCGTTGAGCCGCGGAACGATGCATGCAGCCATCTCTGGTGGAAGCTTGCGGGCGGCCTTGGCGGCAAGATTCCAGACGACGGGGTTGTCGTTCGTCGGCGGAATGGAGCGCAGCACCTCAAGCACCGCCACCGGTTCATCGGCTGCAGCCAACACGAGGTAATCCCCTTCAGGCCATGGCCCTGATGTCCACGAGCCGTCATCGTTCGTCTGCCGATGCGGCGGACTCTGGAAGAAGCGCTCGACCGTAAGGTGTCTTGCCCACCCTGGGTTCGTTAGGCGCCGGAAGAAGTAGTTTCGCTGGCCCGGGCGGAGCTGAAGATGGCGGAGTTGAACCGCGTGCTCACGCGTAGGAGCCTCGATCTTGAGGAGCGCATCCAGGTCGGCTTCGGTGACGTAGTACGGCGCCAGACGGCCGTACAACAAGCTGGAGAACCGCTCGTAAGCTTCGCGCACGGCGTTCGGCTGCGGACCGCCGGATCGCCAATGGACGGCATCCAAGAACTCTCTAACGAGGTGGAACCATTCATCAACGCGCGGGTCGTCAGGCTCCAACCTTAGGGCCTCCGCGATGCTCGCTCGGTTGCGTTCGTTCTCGGGCAGCCGATCCAGGGTTTCGGTCTTGATCTCCAAACCCTCGTCCGTCAACAGGAGCTTCAGCACTCCGCGCGAAACCTCACGCCCAGCGTGAGCAAGCAGATAAACGTTTCCGGGCTGATCGATCCCGCGCACAAGCGCGAGGCCGCGTTCGTATAGACCCGCGAGGTGAGGATCGAGACGCCCAAGCTCCCCGGCCGTTTCCCGCTCCCGGGAGTTCAGCCGATCGTCGTCGTCCGTCACCGCTCCGGCTCGAGGTCGGTTACCGTGCGTCCCGCCCATTACGTTCTCTTCGCCTTGGTGGGTGCAACCGCAAGATGCCTAATCACGTGTCCTCAAAATAGCGGTTTGCTCAACCATTTCCCGGTCGCCCGCAATAGCTGGCTTGGACCGCTGTTAGGCGTCAACATACAGCCTACCTGTACCCCTTCTGTAGGCTTCACTTTGGATCGAAAGATCCTAACAGCAGCGACAGGCGATCACACGGAAAACCAGAGGCCTGAATCACGAAAAAAAATCTTCTAAAGATATACAGGACTGCACGATCTGCGTTTCCTGTCGAGAAACGAATCGGCTCTCGCAGTCTCGAAAAAGCAGGGAATCGCGTCAAACTGCGGGAACTGCCCTACCCTTCCCGCGATCGTTCAAGCCATCGGCCAGCACCACATCCGTTGCCCGGTCAGGTGAGGACAAGATCCTTCTGTGAGACCCGGTGTCAACGGGTGCTGTGAACGGATGCCGTGTCGGCCAGGTGCTGGCCGAGGTCGCGTCCCGTAACGGTGAGGCTATGGAGCTGCGCTGCCCCGACCTGCACATGCTTGACGTAGCCCAATCGGGTTAGATGTTCAAGTGCAACGTGTGTCCGGCGCGGATCGCCCGCAACTGCCCTCCCCGCCATGCCGATGCTGAATCTGCGACCGTCCCGGAATGCATGCAGTATGCGCTTGGCGTCGTCGGTCAAAATCCCCTCCCATTCCCGGTTCCCCCCTGCCCGCGTCCCCGGCATGCCAGTTCCGAAGCGGCGAGCGGCGAGGTGGTACCGCCATTCCCGCCAAGGACATGCATCACAGTATGGCTGGGCCGCCCAAGACGCCAACGCGCCCGCTCCCGAAGCTGCCAGCGCCCGTACTGGAGGGATCCGTGGAAGGGGGTCCTCGAGATGATCGACATGGACAGACTGCCGCGTCGATAAGAAAAGCGATGAGGCAAATCATTGCCCGACGAGAAGGCGGAGATCGACCCGGTGCTAGGCCCCAGCGGAGGAGGCCGGATCGATCCCGAGATCGACCGACTGTCACGGAACCTCGACGAGTTCCACGACCTGTTCGGAAGCATCGACTGGGGGGATGATGACCGCGCCTTCGAGATGATCACCGAGACAATCCATGCCCGCGTCGCGAAGGACGAGCCATCGCAGCACGGCCGCAGAAACTCGGATCGCGAGAACACGCGCATCGAACACGACAAAGCTCGTCGCGTTTTCTTGGCGGATCGACTTCTACGATTTGGGGATTACACAGAACGTTTGACAGCTTGATCTTCTCCGGTAGGCTTGGTCTGCATCATCCGGCGCACCACTTCCTCCGGGGTCTTGTCCTTCGCGAGACGGTAAACCTTCTCCGGCAGGGTCTCCCTCTTCTTTGGGCATTCTCAGAACGCAAAGATTGCCGTGATGATGTAGGCAACGAGCATCCCGACTATGATCATGAAGGTCAGGAACCACGGCGGGTCCTTCGGCGGCTCCTCCCCCTCGTAATTCTCGCGGTAGTATTGATTGGCTCGCCTGCGCCGATGCTCCGGGTCCCATGGGTCGTGAAGTTTCATCGTCTCCTCCTTCGGGGGTTTCAGGCCTTTGGCTTCCGCGCGCTCCGCGCAGTAGCCGTCGCGGACGTGTGGACGCCATGGGTGGGCGCATTCGGCAAACCGAGTCGAAGGAAAGGTCACTCGACCATCCTGAAAAAATCCGCAGAGATAGTCTCAGGTCTGATCCCCACGCTACGCAATTCCCGATCTGCATTCTTCTCAAGAAGCTTGGCAGACTCTTCTTTCATCAACGCATCGAGGATAGCCGCTGCTATGTTTGTGTCCAGCTTGACCATCTCCTCTGACGTTCCGCTCGTATCCAAGAGACGGTTCCCGTTGACCATCTGAAGCTGATCCGCATCGTAGAGCCGTACGACGCGCCGAAGGTCGCCAAACAACACCTTCACTCGGGCAGTGCAAGCTTCTCTTTCCTCCTTGGCCTTCTTCCATTGCTCACAGAGTTTCAGCTTGTCCGCGTTCATCGAACCAATTCCCTGAAACCACTCATGTTTCCCGTGTCAAGCATTCTGTGTAATCCCCTTTCCCATCCGTGCCTTGCCAACAACCCCCTCCTAAACCCGGATTCGCGTATCCTTCCCACCGTGCACACTCGGTTCCGCACACCATTGATTGCGAAGAAGCCGAAGCGAATTCTCAATCTCCCCAGGTAGGCCCAAGAGGTTGATGAGAACGGCTCGATCAAGATCCGCCCGCACCGGATCCCGATACGCCTCGTTGGCCGGCAGAAGCGAATGGTCTTGGAACTCAGCGAAGAGTTGTCGTGCTTTCTGGATCCGGTCCACGCCGAGTTGGCGGGGATCAAGGACTGGCAACTCAGGCAAGCGGCTCAACGTCATCGAAGCTCGCCCCTGATGCTGCCTAGATCCCTTCCACCAAAAGGACATGAGGCCGAGGGTCGTGTTGGCCCATAGTATGATGGGCATTTCCCACTCTGGGCGACGCAAGAGATAACTGGGCCACGCCCTGCCTCCGATTGCTGGTTCCGGCGTCAAGCAGGCGGCCAAGCTCTGAGAGTTGATCCGAAAGTCCAGACTGAAGTGAAGCCGACTCGCGGCTGCGTCCCACCGCTCCACCGCGAGTTCATCGCAACCCTTGCGGACGCGGCCCGCCCGATCCGGCTGGACCACCAAGAAACGCTCGTTTTCAGCGTGATGAGCCCATAGCGCCGGATAGGTGGGTGGTTTCTCCGCATCGGAGAGCTGCACTATGTCCCAAGGTCCACGCGGAGAACCACGCGAAGCCCATCCGGAAAGATCACGGTGGATGGGGCCTCTGCGGCCAAGCTCGGATAGCGTAGTCATCGGTATGCGGCGAGCGTCTCGCTGTCGCGGCATTCGAAGGACTCCCTCGCCCAGAGCTAGCATCGTGGTCGCAAGGTTGGGGTTTCCGACACCGGCCGCCCCCGTTGAGGAGAGTCTGTCACACACATAGGAGCCAGCCACAGAACTGTCTCCAATCAGCAACCACCCCGCCCTTCCACAACCACGCGGTGTCTCCCGAATCGCACGCGCCACATCAGTGGCTTCGAGTAGGCTCCTCGGACGCCGCTTCAGGTTCGCGAACAGGGTGGAACCGTCCGCACCAGACTCTGCGGTCGTTCTCTTCTTCGCTACTAGGAGCACTTCGGCCATTCCCGTGTCAGCGGAGAACGCGCGGTCGGTGTTGCCGGTCGTCGCGATCGTCACGATAAGGACATCCTTGTATTCCGCTTCGATCAACTCGCGCGCGGCCTCCCACGACCCTCCTTGCGCGAACGATGCGGGCAGTACCAGAGCGATCAGTCCACCCGGACGAGTCTTCGCGTGAGCGAGGTCCACAAAATGCGAGGCCAATCCAGCGTTGCCGTTGCCGACATGTGAACGCATGTAGCGGCCGATCTCGTTCAGCCGCCTCGACATGTCTCTCTGTTCGTCCGCGCTCGTGTCGAAACCGGCGAAGGACGGGACGGGAACCGTGGTCGATTCGTGGTTGGTGGGACGGGTGAATGGCGGATTCATAATGGCGAGGTCAAGACAATGCGGAGGGATCTCCACGCGTGCGTCAATATTCCCCTCGTCGGCCCTATCTCCGCGCGCCTGCCGTTGCCCAGTTCCAAAAAGCGCCATTGACGCATGGCCCTCGTCCAAAAGGTCCAGCGACCCGATGGCGGTCGGGATTTCCTGCTCCTGAGGTTGTCGACCGTACGGCATAGTGTACACGCATGTTCGCTCAAACGTGATCCCCGGGTGGGTCCCGGAGAGATTCGAGGCTGTGAGGTGCGTGGCCGCGGGCATGATGTCAGCGGCGACTAGGCCGCGCTCCATCATCCGAGCGTGCAGCTTTGCGTCATCGCCCCCGGCATGTCGGTGCCGCGACAGCACGCCTTGATAGGCTGCCAGCAGAAGAGTGCCGGTCCCACAAGCGAGGTCGCCAATCCGCAGATCCTGGACTGCGGATGCATCTCGCCAGTCCACATCGAGATCCGGCACCGCAAGTTCGGCCAGCAACGCGGCCGAATTGGGTAGCGTGTAGAACGTGGCGAGGAACTTGCGATCCACGATCAGGCGCTGAAACATTCGCCCGGCAAGGTCGTTGAGGCTGGTCGCCCCGATCCTCGCAAGCTCGTGGGCGACATCGGCGAGCCGGTCCATGATGGTCAAGGCCGGGGCGTCGCGGATGGTCAGCAGGAGATCGTAAGCGATCCTAAAGATCGGCCAGTAGTTGATTTCCAGGATATCGCTCCAGCATCGGAGCAGTTTTGACCGAAGGATGCTACCGGACGCCCCGCGCAGGCTGTCGAGGTGGGGGATTCCATGCAGGCCGGCCAGTGTGGTGTGGAAGGTCATCGCATTCGCGATGATCGCCATCGCCATACGCGATGTCTGCTCGCTGTCTTCTTGGTGCAGCAGACGAGCAGTCTCTTCCAACCCTGTTTGAGATGTCTCGACCGCGTCGGCTCGGAGGATATGGGCAGCCTGCCGGACACCCTGTTCCAGAATCGTGAGGCCCTCCGCAACCAAACGTTCCGATAGGGAAACCTCCTCGATCGCACGGGCGAGGTCGTCGATCCCACCGCGTAGCCAACCTCGGTCGGGCCACCGCAGGGAGTGGCCGCCGTGGCCCGAAAGAACACACCACTCGACTCGCGTCGCCTCGACTGCGATCGGAAGACTGCCGGCCCGCCGGAGCGCCGCGTCCAAGCGAACCGCAATAACCTGTTCGATTTCGAAGCCGGAGTCCTTAGTGAGTCTGCCCAACCGGGCGCGGGCGTCCTCCTCGACGGTTGTTGCTGGTGCGAACTCCGTTTCCAAGATGATGGGTGGGCCGCCTCCGAGCCTAACGACGACATCGGGTCGCAGACCCCGGTGGCCGAAGACGTCAGTTTGTTCGGCGGTCACCCGCCATCGCGGATGCCTACGGTCCAGAGCATCGGCCAAGACGTTGTTCACCGACGGTTCCGTGTGTCGGGCCATGCGCTACTCTCATCTGAAGTAGGGGCAAGGTATACAATCTAACCCCTTGGGGAGGCCTTCGTAGCTAGTCCGGGTTCAGAGGGAACCCGCCGGACCTTGGCCTGTCTGTCTGCTTCACCCCTGCGGTCGGTGGGCGCCTACCCAACCGAGTAGTGGCGCTGCCGAAATCCACGGTCATCGCTCGAGCCCTCCCCCTCCACGCTCGGGGCCTCGGGACGGTGGCGGCCGGATCGGGATGCGGGGTGTGCTCCGGCCGCGGTCCCTGATCTCCCGCCACGCCCGCTCGATGTCGGTCGGCAATTCGCGCTTCTCCGCGTCCCCGAGCCCCTTTCGGTACGTCTCTCTCACCTTCCGCTCGATCTCCCGGGCGCTCTCGCCGTGCGCCTTGCCCAGCGCGGCC
>JAJDZN010000072.1 GCA_022824585.1 Bryobacterales bacterium
TTCAGCTGGACCCACTTCTCAGCGTCTTTGGAGTGCGCCAGCCAGACGCATCGGACCCCCCGTTCTTTGATGAACCCCGAATAGAGCATGACGTATTTGCTGCCGTAACGCTCGAGCGGATACTCGTAGACTCGGGTGTAAGTCGCGTTTCGCGTGCCGATGTTCGCCGCCTGGATGCTCACGCCCCGATGCTCGAAGCGAATCCCGTCTCGACTGGTCCAGAGCTCGGATCGCGAGTTTTTGGTGTGTCCCCACATGTAGAATTCGCCCTTCTCTTCGATCCAGCGGATATCCGGAGCAGACGGGCCCGTGATGACCGGATTGGCCTCGTACTCCGTCCAAGGGCCGCCGAGACTGTCGGCGTACGCCATGCTGATCGCCACGTGCTTGTGGGGAGCGTAGTACAGGTAGAACTTGCCCAATGGATTCTCGATACGTCCTTGGGTCCTGATGATGGAAGGATGGATCAGCTGCTGGGTCGGGGCGTAGGCTAGATCCGTCGGGTGTAGGGCGACGCCTTGAAACGTGAATTCGGGTAAGGGGCCCGCTGCTTGCAGCGAACATGCAGAAAGCAGAAGGATGGCGCAACGCCACGCCAGCGCGGCTAGTCGATTCGTTCTCACTGCACTGTCCGCGATTGCATTGATCCTACTACTGTGAGGACACGATAGCTCGCGGTCAGCCGCCGCCATGAGTGAAGATGATCACGTGCTGGGACGGCAGGAACTCCAGCACTTCCACGAGATCGAATCCGGCAGGCTCGATCTCAGATCGGACCTCGGCAACGCTCATCTTGTGGAGAGGGTGGATTGGCAAATCCGGCTGGTCCTTGCGGTACTCGACCACGACTAGGCGTCCCGCGGGCTTGAGCGATCGCCGGATGTGGGCGAGCGTGAGAGCGGGGTGGGCAAGTTCGTGATACACGTCCACCAGCAGGACGAGGTCCACTGCGGATTCTGGCAGGCGCGGGTCGCGGGGAGTTGCGAGAACCATCTCGACGTTCTCGATGCCGCGGTCGCGCAAGTTCACTGCGAGCATGTCGAGCATTTCCTGCTGGATCTCGACCGCGATCACCTTGCCTGCACGTCCCACCTTCCTGGCGAGCCGCCAGCTGAAGTAGCCCACTCCGGCGCCCAGATCAACCACCGTGGCGCCGGGCTGGATATCAAGCGCGTTGACGAGCCTGTCGGGCTGCTCTTCGCGCTCGCGCTCCGGGCGGGTTAGCCAGTCGGCATAGACCCAGCTCATCGCCGGGGCGATCTGCCTCGGCCTCTGTGCGTCATGGCTGTGTTCCTGTTGAGCGCTCAGCCGTTGCCACGGGCTGGCGGAGACCAGGCCAATGAATACAGCCGCCAGAACGCCTGCCAGGCGGGCGGCCTCGATCCGGCCTGTGCTACGCAGCGAGCAGGCCATGGCGTTCCATGAGGGCGCGCAAGTCTTCCCTGTCACCCGCGTCCATGGCCACCAACGGCGGCCGCACGCTCCCGGCCGGGATGCCGGCCAGGGCCATCGCAGTCTTGATCATCGAGACCTTGTAGCCGGGCCGGCGACTGCGCAACTCGTACATCGGCAGCACCAGATCGTCCAAGATGCCGTTGACATCGGTGAAATTGCCTTCGCGCGCCAGTTCGCGGATGCGCAGCGCGGTTTCCGGCATGAAGCACGCTAGGCCCGAGGTGAACGTCTCGACGCCCAGCTTCCAATAGCTAGGCACGAACGGCTCGGCCATGCCGTTGATCCAATGGAAGCGGTCGCCGAAATGGCGGCGGACCTGGAGGTAGTGGGACAAGTCGCCGTTCTCGTCCTTGACGATGCAGATGTTCTCCACTCGGGCCAGCCTCTCTAGCAGGGAAAGAGGCAGCGTGCCGCTCCACTTTGTCTGGTACAGGATGACGCTGATGCCGGCGGCTTCAGCCACCGAGCGATAGTAGTCGGCAAGGCCGCCTTCGTTGGGGTCGGCCATGTAGGGTGCGATGCAGAGCACGGCCTTCGCGCCGGCGCGTCGGGCGTAGACGGCCTGTGTGCGCGCCGTCCGCCAGCTCTGGCCAACGCCGAGGATCAGGTATGCGCGCTGGGGGACCAGTTCCCCGGCGATCTCGCAAATCCGCTCGTACTCTGGCAGGCCGAGGGCGTGTAGTTCCCCGTTACTGCCGCAGAACGAGAGCGCATCGAGCCCGGCCACGAGCATGCGTTCGGCGTGGGCCCGCAATGCCGGCTCGTCGAGTTGCAGGTCTGCGTCCCACGGGGTGACGGGAAACCCAATCGTGCCTTGGGGGAATTGGTTTGCTTGCGACATCTGTCTTTGCAGCCCGTGCCTGATGCGTTCCAAGATAACAGCACTGGCGTTGGCACGCGCCCAAGCCCATCCGGCCTAGATCCCGCACTCAATCTGGAGGAGAACGAGCGCTCGTTCAGGTCCACTGTGAACTCCCGCTGCACCAAGAGGTGAGCGGCTCGGAGGCGGCGGCGACAGCGGGCTCCCAACGCGCTGCCGCTTCCGTTGGGTTTGCCGCAAGTGTGAAACGAGGCATGCACGGGACTTCGCCGGAAGTTGCGCGCGGTTCTTGCGTTATCCAATAGCCATTTCAATCTGGCTATAACAGCTACATGAAGCGAGCCAGTGTCAGTCAAGCGAAGAATCGCCTCAGAGCCCTCCTCGCCGTGGTGCGGCGCGGCGAAACAGTCCTTGTCACGCATCGCGGCAAGCCTGTGGCCCAGATCTGCCCCATTGACGCCGAATCGCTGATCGACGAAGCGGCAATGGACTTGATCGAAGAAGGAATCATGAACCCTCCTAGAATGCGCCTCGACCTGCCCTCGTTTCTGGCCGCACCCAGACCCCGCCTTCCTGCCGGACACAGTGCTAGCCGCTCGGTCGCCGAGGAACGGAACGAGGGTCGGTGAAGGATCGGGACTCTCCAGCCTTGGTTGCGTGCAGGGAGGATCGAGCGCCACTCGACCTTGTTTGCTCTGACGCCCGGCTCTGTCAAGCCGCGGGCCGGGAGGGCTTCTCGGTGGCTTGATTCCATGCGACACGCCACCACTTGGGCGAGCGTATCGGGCGCGTGAAAGCTCGTGCTCTGGAGTGCGTGCCGCCCTGGGCGCTCCACATCTGCCGTCGCCGTCCCGACAGCGGGCTATTCGGGGCAGATCATGGACGGATCGCCCACGGGGCATCTAGAGCGCTTCCTTCGGCGGGCCGCATCGCATCGCGGCCGCCGGCAGGCGGCGGAGGTTCATGCTCCCGTCACCCGCGGCCCAGAATCTGCCCATTCTGCGCACTCCCGCGTCTGGAACAGGGCTGCCTGCGGCGGGAACCCGGCAACTGCGTGCGGGCTTTCTGCGGGGGTGCCGCCTATGGTAGATTGGAACCTTGAGAGGAGCGGGCGGCGCTGCCGCTGCCAGCCCTCCCATCCAACCGTCCCCAGCAGCGCCCAGGCGTGCCGACGCTTGCGGTTCTCACGTGCGGCTCCCATGGACCAAGCAGTAGCCAATCGTTACGTTTCAGCCTTGGCCGAGGTCGTCGCACAGCAAGACTCGGAGCTATCGCCCGAGGCGGCGTTGGAACAACTGGAGGCCTTTGGCGAACTGCTGGAAGGGTCTGCGGACTTGGCTGCCGTGCTGCGCTCGCCCTCGATCCAACCCGGCGACAAGCGCCGCTTGATCGAGCAGGTCGGCGGCCGCCTCGGCCTTGCTCCGCTCATTGTCAACTTTCTATTCGTCGTCACGGACCGCCGCCGCATGCGGCACTTCTCCCTGATTGCCGATGGATTCCGCGCGTGGCTTGACAGCCACCGTGGCAGAATCGAGGTCCAAGTGCGCGCCGCCGGCCCGATCGGCCCCGACCAGAGGGCCGACCTCGAGGGCCGCTTCCGCGAGCTGACCGGCAAGGACATCCGGGCGAGCTATGCAGAGGATCCCGCCCTGCTCGGCGGCGGCTTGGTGCAGGTGGGCTCGACCCTGTACGACGGATCGCTGCGGGCGGCCTTGGGGTCGCTGGCGGCCAGGCTGGCGGCTGGTGACCGCTAGCCGCTCTTGGTAGAGGAACGATTCGAATGGCCAAGATGAACGCATCGGAAATCACGCAGTTGATCCGCGACCGGATCCAGAACTACGAGTCTGCCGTGGAAGTGGCTGAGGTGGGATCGGTGATCTCGCTCGGCGACGGCATCGCTCGCCTGCACGGCTTGGAGAGCGTGATGGCGGGCGAGCTGCTCGACTTTCGCAACGGCATCTCCGGCATCGCGATGAACCTCGAGGAGGACCAGGTCGGGGCGGTGCTGCTTGGTGACTACACCAGCCTCAAGGAAGGCGACGAGGTGCGCCGCACGGGGCGGATCATCTCGATTCCGGTGTCCGACGCGATGCTGGGCCGCGTGGTCAACGCTCTGGGCGAGCCGCTGGACGGCAAGGGTCCGATCGAGGCTACCGAGTACAACCCGATCGAGCGGCTGGCGCCGGGCGTGATCGACCGCGAGCCGGTCAAGGAGCCGATGCAGACCGGCCTCAAGGCCATCGACGCCATGATCCCGATCGGCCGCGGGCAGCGCGAGCTGATCATCGGGGACCGCCAGACTGGCAAGACCGCCATTGCCATCGACACCATCCTGAACCAGAAGGGCGGCGATGTGATCTGCATCTATGTCGCCATCGGCCAGAAGCGCTCGACCGTCGCGCAGGTGCTCAAGACCCTGGAGCAGCGAGGGGCGATGGACTACAGCATCGTCGTCGTGGCTTCTGCGTCGGACCCGGCGCCGATGCAGTACCTGGCGCCGTTCACCGGCGCGGCCATCGGGGAGTACTTCCGGGACTCGAAGCGTCACGCGCTGTGCGTCTACGACGATCTTTCCAAGCATGCCGCCGCCTATCGCGAGATCTCGCTGCTGCTGCGGCGACCGCCCGGGCGCGAGGCCTATCCGGGCGACGTGTTCTACCTGCATTCGCGCCTGCTGGAGCGCGCGGCCAAGTTGAGCGAGCAGCTTGGGGGAGGATCGCTGACGGCACTGCCGTTCATCGAGACCCAAGCCGGTGACGTGTCGGCCTACATCCCGACAAACGTGATTTCGATCACCGACGGCCAGATCTACCTACAGGCCGACCTCTTCAACGCAAACGTCCGCCCGGCCGTGGATGTGGGCATCTCGGTTAGCCGTGTCGGCGGCAACGCCCAGATCAAGGCGATGAAGTCGGTGGCGGGCACGCTGCGGCTGGATCTGGCTCAATACCGCGCCCTGTCGGCGTTCGCGCAGTTCGGCTCGGACCTCGACAAGGCCTCGCAGCAGCAGTTGCACCGCGGCGACCGCCTGGTCGAGGTGCTGAAGCAGAAACAGTACGATCCGCTTCCGGTCGAGAAGCAGATCGCGATCATCTTCGCCGGAACGAAGGGCCATCTCGATGACTTGGAACTGTCCCAGATCGCCGAGTTCGAGGCCGGGTTGTACGACTACCTTGACCGCCAGGGCGACGACGGCGCGCTGGCACTGATCCGGGCTCGGCGCGTGCTCGACGACGATGTCGCCAATGCGCTCCAAGAGGCCATCGGCGCTTACAAGCAGCAGTTCGAGGCGCTCCATCCCATTGCCCAGGCAAGCTAGAGATGCCTTCCCTCATCGACCTGCGCCGGCGGATCCGCTCTGTCAAGAACACCGAGCAGATCACCAAGGCCATGAAGATGGTCTCGGCCGCCAAGCTGCGCCGGGCGCAGCAGGCGGTGGTCGGCGCGCGCCCGTATGCCGGGCTGCTCGAGGACATGCTCGGCAGCGTGCTGGCGACCGAGACGGAGGAAGAGGGCGCGTTCTCGCACCCCCTGCTGGAGCGCCGCGAGTGCCGCAAGGTACAGCTGGCGGTGCTGGCTGGAGAGAAGGGACTGTGCGGCTCCTTCAACAGCAATGTGTTCAAGGCGGTCCAAGGATTCGTGGATGGGCGTCCCGAACAGCAGGTGGAGCTGGAACTGCTCGGCCGCAAGGCGGTGGATTTCTACCAGCGTCGGGACTTGGCGGTGAGTGGCAAGTGGGACCAGGTCCTTGGCAGGGTCGAAGTGGGGACGGCCGAAGCGGTGGCCGAGAAGGCGATGCAGCGGTTCTCGGACGGCCAGGCGGACGAGGTCTGGATCGCCTACAACCGGTTCAAGGGCGTGTTGAGCCAGGAGCCCGTCATCGAGCAGGTGCTGCCGATCATTCCGCCCGAAGGCGCTGCCGACGGCGGAAGCTCGTACGAGTACGAGCAGCCCGCGGAGCAACTACTAGGTTCGCTTTTGCCCAGGCGGGTCGTGACGCAGGTGTTCTTGGCGATGCTTGAGTCGGCCTCTGCCGAGCACGCCGCGCGCATGACTGCCATGGATGCGGCCACGCGCAACGCCGGGGAGGTGCTGGAGAAGCTTACGCTGCACCTCAACCGCGTGCGGCAGGCCAGCATTACAACGGAGATCATCGAAATCGTTTCGGGCACCGCCGCGCAAGAGTAGCGGCTGCCGACGCCAAAAAGGACGCGAGAAGATGCAAATCGCAGGGAAAGTCATTCAGGTCGCCGGTCCGGCGGTCGACGTGCAGTTCGAGGGCGGAAACCTGCCCAAGATCTTCAATGCCGTGAAGGTGAGCAGCGAAGGGTTCAACGTGCCCGAGCCGATCGATGTCACCTGCGAAGTGCAGCAATACCTCGGCGAGGGCCGGGTGCGCACCGTCGCGATGCAACCGACGGACGGCATGGTGCGCGGCATGCCCGTCGTAGACACCGGCAAGGCCATCTCCGTGCCGGTCGGCCCGCAGGTGCTGGGCCGGGTGCTCAACGTGTTGGGCGAGCCGGTCGACGAGCGCGGCCCGGTCAAGACCGAGACGAGCTTTCCGATTCACCGCGACGCCCCGCTGCTGGAGGACCAGTCGACGGAGTCCGAGATTCTCGAGACAGGGATCAAGGTGATCGACTTGATCGAGCCTTACCTCAAGGGCGGCAAGATCGGACTGTTCGGCGGCGCGGGCGTCGGCAAGACCGTGATCATCATGGAGCTGATCAACAACATCGCGCTCCAGCACGGCGGCGTGTCGGTCTTCGCGGGCGTTGGCGAGCGCACCAGGGAAGGCAACGATCTGTGGCTTGAAATGCAGGAGTCGGGCGTCGTGAACCCCGACGACTACACCAAGTCGAAGACTGCCTTGATCTACGGCCAGATGACCGAGCCGCCGGGCGCCCGGCTGCGCGTGGGGCTGACCGGACTGACAGTGGCCGAGTATTTCCGCGACGTGGAAGGACAGGACACGCTGCTATTCATCGATAACATCTTCCGCTTCACCCAGGCAGGCTCGGAAGTGTCGGCGCTGCTAGGACGCATGCCCTCGGCGGTCGGGTACCAGCCAAACCTCGCAAGCGAGATGGGTGCATTGGAAGAGCGGATCACCTCGACCAAGAAGGGGTCCATCACGTCGGTACAAGCGATCTACGTGCCGGCCGACGACTATACGGACCCGGCGCCGGCGACGACCTTCACGCACTTGGATGCGACGACCAACCTGTCGCGCGAAATCGCCTCGTTGGGCATTTACCCGGCCGTGGACCCGCTGACCTCGACGTCCCGCATCTTGGATCCGAACGTCGTGGGCGACGACCACTACGAAGTGGCCCAATCGGTGAAGCGCGTGCTGCAGCGCAACAAGGAACTGCAGGACATCATCGCGATCCTGGGTGTGGAGGAACTGTCCGAGGAGGACAAGCTGATCGTATCGAGGGCACGCAAGATCCAGCGATTCCTCTCTCAGCCGTTTCACGTGGCCGAGCAGTTCACGGGAACCAAGGGGTGCTACGTGAAGCTTTCCGACACCATCCGCGGGTTCCGCGAGATTGTCGACGGGCAGCACGATGACCTGCCCGAACAGGCGTTTTACATGGTCGGGACGATCGAAGAGGCGCTAGAGCGAGGCCGCGAGCTGGCGGCATAGCGTCGTCGCGAGCCTGCGCGAAGCACGCCGGCCGACAGCTGGGTGCACCGAACATCCGGCGCTGCGAGCCAGGCCGGGCGTGCGGCCCTATGGGAGCAGGCGTGCGGGCTGCGGTGCCGCGACTTGGCCGGGTGGGCGCTGCTCTGTTCCGGGCACGCCGCGGTCTCCCAGCGCCGATTTGGCCTGGGCGGCAAGTCGCATTAGGCGCTCGACCACCTCTGGGTGCTTCGAGGCGAGGTCTTGCTGGCTTCCGATGTCTGCTTCCAAATCGAAAAGCAGCGGGCTGCTCGATCCCGCCGTCCCGAAGTGCGGGTGCCGGTTGGTGGGCTCCGGGAGCGGGACAAACAGCTTCCATTTTCCGGAGCGAACGGCCTGAAGCTCGTCTTCGCGATAGTAGTACAGTTCGTCTCGCGGGGAACGGGCGGCGCCTCTTCCGAGCAGCGCGTCACCCACGTCCACCCCGTCGATGTCGCGACCGGCCGGAACGTCGGCGCCCGCCAGCGCCGCCAGTGTTGGCAGCATGTCCAGCATGCTCATCAGCTCGCCGGACTGGGTGCCTGCCGGGATCGTGCCCGGCCACCACGCGATCGCCGGAACGCGGAACCCGCCCTCGGCAGTGGTGTAGCCGCGCCCGTGGAGCGGCAGGTTGCTGCCGCGCACGGGACTGCTCAGATCCGGTGCCAGCGGAGCGCCGTTATCCGAAGTCCACAGGACAAGCGTGTTGGCACTGAGTCCCCTCTCGACGAGTCTGTCAAGGATCTGGCCCGTCGACCAGTCGAGTTCTTCGACCGAATCGCCCCACGGGCCGTTGGCACTCCTGCCGCGGAACGCGTCGCTGGCGAACGGTGCCGCCGTGCTGCCTGGCATGGCGTGCGCCAGATACAGGAAGAACGGGCGATCAGCGTGCTCGTCGATGTAGCGCAACGCTTCTTCGGTGTAGCGCTTGGTAAGCAGGTCGCGGTCCACCGGCGCCTCGATCACGGACTCGTCCCGCAGCAACGGCAGGGGCGGCCACTCGTCCCCGTCGAAGCGCTGGCGATTCCGGTTGCCCAACTGGCGCGTCATGTCGTCGCTGTACGGAATTCCCAAGTACGAGTCGAAGCCATGCCTGGTCGGCAGGAATTCCGGTTGGTCGCCCAAGTGCCACTTGCCGATGATGGCGGTGGCGTAGCCCGCGGAGCGCAGCAGTTCGGCGACGGTGAGCTCGTCCGCGTGCAACCCGTAGGGAGAGATCGGGCGCAAGACCAAGCCGTCGCGAGGGTTGGTGTGCAGGCCGATGCGCTGCGCGTAGCAGCCCGTCATCAGGCTCGCCCGCGACGGAGTGCATACGCCCGCGCTGGCATAGAAATGGGTCAGCTTGCGGCCCTCGCGGGCCATCCGGTTCAGGCTGGGCGTCCGGTGGTGCCTCGAGCCGAAGGGCTCCGTGTCTCCGTAGCCGAGGTTGTCGGCCAGCAGCAGGACTATGTTCGGCGGCCGCGCCTGCGTCGGCACCGGCAACAGGGCGGCCAGCAGGACCGCAGCGCCCAGCAGCGCGGTCACGCGAATAGATCCTCGATGACCGTCCCGCCGAAGTCGGTCAGCTTTTCGTGGCGGCCGTTATGCAGGTACCAGAGTTGGTTCTGGTCCAAGCCGAGCGCGTGCAAGATGCTGGCGTGAAAATCGCGCATTATGAAGGGCCGGTCCGCGGCGTGCAGTCCGAACTCGTCCGTGGCGCCGATGGCCTGGCCGCCCCGCACTCCGCCTCCGGCGAACCACATGGTATAGCCGTGCGGGTTGTGGTCGCGGCCGTTGCCGTCTTGGGACGTGGGCAAGCGCCCGAACTCCGCGCCCCAGATCACGAGCGTGCGCTCCAGCAGGCCCCTCTGCTTGAGGTCCTGGAGCAATGCCGCGATCGGCACGTCGCTGTGTCCGGCCATCTTTTCGTGGTTCTGCTTCAGGTGCTTGTGCGCGTCCCACTGCATGCTCAGCGGGCCGCCGCCGGAGTAGATCTGGAGAAAGCGCACGCCGCGCTCGACCAGCCGCCGCGCCAGCAGCAGTCGCGTGCCGAATTCCCTGGTGTGGTCCTGCTCCAGCCCGTATGAGCGCTTGGTCGCGTCAGTCTCCTTGGTCAGGTCGACGGCTTCCGGTGCGTGGGACTGCATGCGGAAAGCCAGTTCGTAGGCGGCGATTCGAGCCTGCATCTCGCTGTCCAGCGGACCGCTGTCGATTTCGTTCATCGCCTGCAGCAGGTCTAGCATGCCGCGCTGGCGGGCCTCCGTCATCCCCGCGGGACGCTTCAGGTGGAGGATTGGGTTGGGGCCGGGCCGGAGCAGCGTGCCCTGATAGACCGACGGCAGGAATCCCTGGCTCCAGCACGACGTGCCGCCCTCCGGCGTGCCCTCAGGCTGGGGCATGACCACGTACGCGGGCAGGTTCTCCGATTCCGACCCCAGGCCGTAAGTCACCCACGAGCCGATGCTGGGGTGGGTCGCGAACAGGCGTCCGTTGTGAACCTCGTACATTGCCGGAGCGTGCACGACGCTGTGCGTGACGAACGATCTGACGAAACAGATGTCATCGACATGCCGGGCGACGTTCGGGAACAGCTCCGAGACCGGCAGCCCGCTCTGGCCGTAGCGTTGGAATCGCCACGGCGTGCCCAAGATCGGGTTCGTGCCGTCCGTGAACTGGCCCCCGACCGTGCCGAAGCTCTCCGGCAGCGGCTCGCCCGCGCGCCGGTTGAGCATCGGCTTGGGATCGAACGTGTCCATCGAACTGGGCGCGCCGACGTTGAAGATGAAGATGACCGCGTCGGCCGTGGCACTGAAGTGCGGCCGCTTGGCGCGGAGCGGATTCGCTGCGGACTCGGCCAATGCGGTCCGGGCCAGCAAGTGCTGCAGTGCGAGCGCGCCGAATCCGTTGGCGGCGCGGAACAGCAGGTCGCGCCGTGAAGTCGCGCCGCGCGTGGCTGCGTCGCTAGGGTCGGTAGACGAATTCATTGCGGTTCAGCAAGGCGAGCGCGAAATCGTGCAGCGCGTGGGACCCTGAGCGGAGAAAGCTGTCGGCCAGGGCGCGCTCGGCCGCGGTAGGCTGGCGCGCCAGCGCGAACTCGAACGCGCGCCTGACTTGGCAACCCGTGTCGGACTCGCCGCAGTGCTCCAGGATGCGGCCGGCGAGGGAGCGGGATTGATCCTGCATGAAGTCGCTGTTGAGCAGGCTCAGCGACTGCAGGGCGTGAGTCGACGTTTGTCGCACGGAGCACGATGTCATCGTGTCGGGCTGGTCAAAGTTGGCGAGGAACGGCAGGCGCACCGTGCGCTTGTTCAGCAGGTACAGGCTGCGCCTGTCGTGCTCGTGCCGGTCGGGTGTGACGGGCCAGAGGTTGTCCGGCTCCGCTTCGGTGAAGATCAGGTCATAGACCTCCCTCTCGATCGGGATGCGCACCGGCCGGCCGGTCAGCGAGCGGTTGAGGCGGCCCGAGGCCGCCAGCGCGCTGTCTCGTATCGCCTCGCCGGACAAGCGCCGGCGATGCGCTCGCCAGTACCAGAGGTTGTCAGGATCGATCGCAGCCTGCTTCGGGTCGATCTCGGAGGACTGCCGATAGGCGCTGGAGAGGACGATCAAGCGGTCGATGGCCTTGACGCTCCAGCCCTCGCCGGCAAAGCGCAGCGCCAAGGCATCGAGTAGCTGCGGGTGTGTCGGCATGCCGCCCAGCAGCCCGAAATTGTTCGGATCCTGCATCAGGCCCCGGCCCATGCGAAATTCCCAGATGCGGTTGACCATCACGCGCGCTACCAAGGGATTCTGCCCCGAGGTCAGCCACTGTGCCAGTGCGGACCTGCGTCCGGATCCGGCGGACGGCGCATCCAGGCCGAGCGCTCCGACCGCTTGCGGGAATCCGGGCGTGACGGCCTTGCCCTTGTGGCGGTAGTCGCCGCCTTCCAAGACATGGCTGGGCGGCGCTTCTTCAAGGTTGGCCACCGCGAAGGCCGCTGCGGGAGGAGCGGGCCGATGCAGTTCCAAGGCGTGCAACTGCTGCCTTAGGGCCGCCCGACGCTGCCGGGTGTGTGGCGGCATGAGCGGAACGATCTCGTACCAGACTGGTCTGATCTGCGACTCGGCTTCCTTGGCCAAGCGCGCCTGCTGTTCGGTACGGTCGTCTTCGGCAATCTCGAGCGCTGCGGCGAAAGCGGGCTCGAGATTTGACCGCTTGCGTTCCCGAACCTGGGTCTTGAATGGTTCTTCGATCTCCTTGAGCTGGGCCTTGATCGGTTCAACACGGGCTTCGTGCTCGGCAATGGCCTTCTCTTGGGCGGCGATCTGCTCCTCGCTCGCGATGGGCAGGTCCTTCAGTTCGGTCGCTCCGAAGAAGGACTCCAAGCGGTAGTAGTCCTCCTGGCTGATCGGGTCGAACTTGTGGTCGTGGCAGCGCGCGCACTGTACTGTCAGCCCCAGCAGACCCTGTCCCACGCCAAGCGCCATTTCTGTCAGCACCTCTTGGCGAGCCTCCTCCTTGTCCTGGTTGCCGGAGGTGACATGGCGCGGCCCCGCGCCGTGAAACCCGGTCGCTACCAGAGACTCGGAGCTATCCGGGAAGAGCTCGTCACCGGCCACCTGCTCCCGCACGAAGCGGTCGTAGGGCTTGTCGGAATTGAACGCGCGGACCACATAGTCGCGGTAACGCCAGCCGTGCTCCCTGTAGCCGTCGCGCTCGAAGCCGTCCGTGTCGGCGAAGCGGACAACGTCCAGCCACTTCTGCGCCCAGCGCTCGCCGTAGTGCGGCGACGCCAAGAGCGAATCGACCAGACGCTCGTAGGCGTGTGGCGTCGGATCGGACAGAAATGACGCCACCTGTTCGGGCGTTGGCGGCAGGCCTGTCAAATCGAGGCAGACGCGGCGCAGCAAGCGTGCGTTGCTCGCTTCAGGCGATGGCTCCAGACCCTGCTCTCGCAGCGCTTGCCGGATAAACGCGTCGATCGGATTGCTCGCCCAAGCGGTCTCGATCAGGGGCGGCTCAGGCCGTGTCGGCGGGCGAAACGACCAATACTGGCTGGACGGCTCCGAGCCAGCTGCTGCGGCTAGGGGGCCAACCCCTAGCAATGCGCCTAGACACATCGCCGCGGTGGCCAGCGATCCGATCAACGCCCGGCCCACGAGACCCATTATATGGACATCCTGCTCTTGCTAATGGGTATCTCTCTCGGGAGCCATCGATTCCCGCTGCCGCTGGATAGCCGCTTCGATTTCCGCCACCACCTCCGGATAGCGGTCGGCGACGTTCCATCTCTCGCCGATATCGGTGCTGAGATCGAACAGTTGCGGCGAGCGGTGCTTCTGATGGTTGGCGTATCCTCTCCAGCCGATCTGTTTCTCCGTGCCCAGGGAGTCCCAAGACTCCAGGACCAGCTTGAAGTCGTCCACGCGGGCCGCCCACAGATCGCCGGGCTGGCCATAGTAGAACCACTCGTTTCGCGGGCTCGGCTCGCCTCGCAGCAGCGTGCCCGACAGATCGAGCGAGTCGAGCTCCTTCCCCTCTGGAAGGCTTGCGCCCGTCAGCGCGGCGACCGTGGCCATCAGGTCCACATTGACGCCGATCCCGTCGACCACGGCCGGACGGATCGTTCCCGGCCAGTAGAAGATGCCTGGCACGCGCAGCCCGCCGTCCCAGCCGGTGAGTTTTCCGTCCCGCAGCCCGCCGGGCGAGCCGCCGAGGTCAAAGTACGTTAGCCAAGGACCGTTGTCGCTGCTGAACCAGATCAGGGTGTCGTCGGCCACTCCGGCTCGCTCCAGCGCGCTGACCACCTCGCCGACCGACCAGTCGAGCTCTTCGATCACATCGCCATAGAGCCCCGCCTCGCTGTGCCCCTCGAAGCCAGGCGAGCGGAAGATAGGCACGTGCGGCATGCTGTGGCCGATGAAGAGCATGAAGGGCTGGTCGGCCTGCTCGCCGATCCAGCGCACTGCTTCCTCGGTGTATCGCTTCGTCAGCGTGGGCTGGTAGGCCGGCGTCTCGACGGCCTCCTTCTGGCGGTACAGCGAGATGGGGAAGTCGGCGCTGGTGGCGTTCTTGATGTTCTCGTAGGTCCGCTCGAAGCCTTCCCGCAGCGGCGCGTCGTTGCTGCCGACGAGCCCGAAGAAGGCGTCGAAGCCCTGGTCGTTGGGATGTGAGCCTTGGTAGTTGAAGCGTCCGGTCAGGCCCCACTTTCCGATGTACGACGTCGCATAGCCCCGCTGCTTGAGCATTTCTGCCATGGTGACCTCGTCGTCGGGCAGATCAGCCCACAGATTCTTGCCGTTGCGGTGGATCCGGATCGGCATCCGTCCGGTCACCAGCGCGACGCGGCTCGGATTGCACATCGGCGCGGAGGCGTAGAACGAGGTCCAGCGCTGGCCCTCCCGGGCAATGCGGTCGATGTTCGGAGTCCGAATCAGAGGGTGGCCTTGAATCGAAATGTCCCCGTACCCGAGGTCGTCGGCGAGGATGAGCACGATGTTCGGAGGCCGCGTATCGGTCGGCGCGCCCGCATCGCAGGCCGCGATCGCCGCGGCCAGCAGGATGGCTCCGAGCGTTGCGAGGGGCGTTCGCCGCACAGGGCGACATGAATCCGTGCGGGTGGATCGCGATGGTGGCATGGGCTTGCTGAGCCTATCATTGTCTCCACTTCGGCGACCGGACCTCCATTCGCACGCTGGGCGAGCGCCGAGGCGCTGCCGCCCCTGCTTGGCGGCCCGCGGCCCGATGATGGTAATTTGATTCTCTAGTCCGGGTCGCAGGCACCGTATCGCGCCGAGGCCGGATTTCTGGTCATGGCTGCGCTTGGCATTCCAACGGCAAGAGTGCCGGTGCTACTGCGGGCGGCGGTAGCGCTGCCTGCCGCCCTGTTCGCTTGGTTCTGTTCGCTGGTGCCGCACGTCTCGTCCGGCGGATCGCTCTATTGGGAGATCGGCTGGATCCCGCAGCAAGGCATCGCGCTGAGCTTCTTTGTCGATGGGTTGAGCCTGCTCTTCGCCCTGCTCATCACCGGAATCGGCACGCTGATCGTGCTCTACGCGAGCGAGTACATGCTGGGCCACCCGCAGCTGCTGCGCTTCACCGCGTTTCTCCTGGCCTTCATGCTCTCGATGCTGGGGCTGGTGCTGGCGGACAACCTGATCGCCCTGTTCATCTTTTGGGAACTCACCGCCCTGACATCGTTCCTCTTGATCGGCTACAAGCACGAGGACGCGGCCGTGCGGCGCGCGGCGCTGCAAGCCCTGCTGGTCACCGGAGTGGGAGCCTTGGCCATGCTGGCCGGATTCGTGCTGCTCGGCGAGGCGGCCGGCACGTACAGCCTGCGGGAATTGCTGGCCGGGGACGCGAGTCTGGCCGGCGCCTCGCACTATCCGTGGATCTTGGCGCTGGTCTTGGCTGGTGCCTTCACCAAGTCCGCGCAGTACCCTCTTCATTTCTGGCTGCCCAACGCGATGGCAGCGCCGACCCCGGTGTCGGCCTATCTTCACTCGGCCACGATGGTCAAGGCCGGGGTGTTCCTGCTGGCCCGGATGTCGCCCGTGCTCGGCGGGACCGAGGCGTGGAGTGTGACGCTGGTCGGCTTTGGCGCGGTAACCGCGGTCTATGCCGCATTGGCCTCTGTGACCCGTACGGATCTCAAGCAGGTCCTGGCTTACACCACCGTGATGGCCTTGGGCACGTGTGTGATGTTTCTCGGTCTGCCCGGCGAAGCGGCAGGTACGGTGCATTCCGCCGCTGTTGTCGCGGCCACGGCCTTCATCCTCGTGCATGCCCTGTACAAGGCTGCATTGTTCATGGTTGTCGGCATGATCGAACGCGCGACCGGCAGTCGCGACCTGGCCCGCCATGGCGGTCTGCGCCACGTGCTCGGTCCGGCATTCGCGGGCGCGGCGCTCGCTGGTGTCTCGATGGCTGGCTTGCCCCCGTTCATCGGCTTTGTCGGCAAGGAACTGCTGTATTCGAGCGCTTATGAATCGGGATTCGGCGGGCTTGCCCTGTTCGCCATCTTCGCTGCTAGCGCACTCGTAGTGGCGGCCGCCCTGATGGTGGCCGTGCTGCCGTTCTTCGGAGAGATGAAGCAGTCTGCGCGGGATGCGCACCCTGTCAGTTGGCAACTGTGGATCGGTCCCCTGTTGCTGGGACTGCTCGGCTTGGTCGCAGGAGTCGCGAGCGGTCCCGTGTTTCGCGCTCTGGTGTTGCCCGCTGCTGCGGCGATCGCACCGTTGCCGGAGCGTTTTGAGCCCGGGCTGTGGCACGGCTTCAACGCCCTGTTGCTGCTATCGCTCGCCACTTGGGCCGTTGGGGCGCTTGTCTTCTGGAAGCGGCCTGCCATCCTGTCGTGGCCGGCGGCGCGCCTGGACCGCTTGCCGGTCACTGGCGACCGAGTCTATGACGCGACCATGGATGGGATCGCGCGTTTCTCCGCAGCGCTGACCCGCCGCATGCAGTCCGGCATCCAGCGCCGCTACATTCTGGTGGTCTTCGCCACTCTGGCTCTGAGCGTCGGCGCGACCCTGGTGGCCAAGGACGCGATTCACCTGCCTTCTCGAGTGCCCAGCGTGACCTTCGGGGAGTGGGCCTTGGTGGCCGTCATCGCAGCGTCCGTTCTCACCGTCATCCTGACCAGGTCGCGCTTGCTGGCGATCTGTGCGCTGGGCGTGGTCGGCACGGCCATCAGCCTCGTCTTCCTGCTCCGAGGGGCGCCCGACGTGGCCTTGACCCAGCTGATTGTCGAGACCCTCGTGGTTGTGATCGTCGCCATCGTCTTGCTCAAGCTGCCCGACTTCCGGAACGAGATCCGCCAGCCGCTCTCGGCGCGCTGGCGCGACGGGGCGGTCGCGGTCGCGGTCGGCGCGGCGACGACCCTGGTCCTGCTCGCGGTCACCGAACGCCCGCCGCAGCTGGAACTGACCGAGTATTTCGAGTCGATGGCGGTTCCGGGCGGCCGCGGGCACAACATTGTCAACGTCATCTTGGTCGACTTCCGCGCCTTGGACACGCTGGGCGAGATCTCGGTCTTGGTGCTTGCCGCCGCCGCCGTCTGCGCCCTGATGCGTCGCCGCTTTCGCTACCGCTTCGATCGCGTCCAGCGGCTGCAGCGCGGGCACGCGGCGCGGTCCGCCCGCGCGCGGGTATCGAGGGAGGGCGCATGAATACCCTGATCCTGCGCGAGACCACGCGCGTGCTGTTCACGTTGATTCTCGTGTTCTCGGTGGCAACGCTCTTGCGCGGCCACGACGCTCCGGGCGGGGGCTTCGTCGGCGGGTTGATCGCGTCGATCGCGTGCAGTCTCTACGTCTTCGTGGCCGATGCGAAGGACGTGCGCCGCTTGGTTCGCACCGATCCGCTCAAGACCGCCGCCGCCGGGCTATCGTTGGCGGTCCTTTCGGGGTTGATCGGAATCCTCTCGGGCGGGGGTACGTTCCTGTCCGGCCAGTGGGTGGAGATCGGCGGTGTCAAGCTCGGCACGCCGCTCCTGTTTGACTTCGGAGTCTACTTGGTGGTCGTGGGAGCGGTGCTCACCTTCGTGCTCGAGATCAAGGAGCCCACTCCCGAGCCTCCGGCCCGCGGCGACAAGTGATCACGGTGCTCTGATGGAGACGGTCATCGCAGTCTTGGTTGGGGTCTTGATGGCCTCGAGCGTGTATCTGATGCTGCGCCGGAACTTGGTGCGCTTCGTCCTGGGCTTGGCGCTGATCTCGCACACCGCGAACCTGCTGATCTTCTCCTCCGGCGGCCTGCAGGCCAGGTTTCCTCCGCTGATCCCTCCGGGAGAGCTGGTGCCGGGTCCGGACGTGGCGAATGCCCTGCCGCAAGCGCTGATGCTCACGGCGATCGTGATCTCGTTCAGCGTGTTCGCCTTCTTGCTGGTGCTGGCCTTCCGCACCTATCAGCGCTTGGAAACGGTAGATCCCGACTCGATGCGCTCCGCCGAGCCCATGTCGGCCGGGGCCGGGGCGGACGGGCCGGCTCCGGGAGGCCCGCAGTGAGCTGGCTGCTCGCCGCCGCCATCGTGCTGCCGCTGGCCTGCGGGATTCTCGGTCTGTTGCTGCGGCCTCACCGCGCCATGCAGCAGGCGGTCAGCTTGGTGGCGGGCATTGCGCATCTCGGGATCGCGACATCGCTGCTGGAAACGGTTTGGCGCGAGGGCATCCTAGTGGTGCAGGTCGGCGGGTGGCCGGCTCCGTTTGGGATCACGCTCGTCGCCGACCACCTCAGTGCCGCCATGGTGCTGATCACCTCCGTCATGGGCGCCGCGACGATCGTCTACGCCCTCTGCGACATCGACGAGCGCGCGCTCGTCAAGGATTTCCACCCGCCCCTGCAAGCCCTGATCGGGGCGGTCTGCGGCGCGTTCCTCACCGGTGACATCTTCAACCTCTACGTCTGGTTCGAGGTGATGCTGATCGCTTCCCTGGCGCTGCTGATTTCCGGGGGGCGCAAGGCGCAGCTGGACGGCGCCGTGCGCTATGCCGCGCTGAGCCTGGTCGCCACCACGCTGTTCCTGAGCGGCATCGGCCTGCTGTACGGAATGACCGGCACGCTCAACATGGCCGACCTGCACTTGCGGGTGCAGCAGGTCGAAAACCAAGGGCTGCTCTCGGTCGTGGCGATCCTGTTCATCGTGGCGTTCGGCATCAAGGCGGCGGTCTTCCCGCTGTTCTTCTGGCTGCCGGCCAGCTACCACACGCCGAAAGTGGCCGTGTCGGCGATCTTCGCGGGGTTGCTGACCAAGGTGGGCGTGTATTCGATGATCCGGGTCTTCACGCTGATCTTCACCCACGACGTCGGCTATACGCACGGCATCTTGCTCTGGACCGCCGGCCTGACGATGGTGACCGGCGTGCTGGGCGCCGCCTCGCACAACGAGCTCAGGCGCATTCTGTCGTTCCACATCATCAGCCAGATCGGATACATGGTCCTCGGGCTGGCCCTGTTCACGCCGCTGGCCCTAGTGGGCGCGGTGTTCTACATCTTGCATCACATCATCGTCAAGGCCAATCTGTTCTTCGTGGCGGGAGCGGCCGAGCGGCTGTCGGGATCGAGCGACTTGAAGACCCTGGGCGGCGTGTATCGCGAGCAGCCGCTGCTGGCGGCGCTGTTCTTCGTGCCGGCCTTTTCGCTGGCTGGCTTCCCGCCGCTGTCCGGATTCTGGGCGAAGCTGTTGGTGATCAAGGCGTCGGTTGAGAGCCAGCAGTACTGGATCGCCGCGGTGGCCTTGGCCGTCGGGTTGCTGACAATGTATTCGATGACCAAGATTTGGGTCAACGGGATTTGGAAGGCGCGGCCTGCCTCTGCGGAGAAGCCTCCGCCGCTGTCGCGGGCCAACCGCGCGCTGCTGCTGGGCCCGATCATCTGCCTGGCGGCCATGACGCTAGCAATCGGCTTGTGGCCGGGACCCCTGTATGATTTGGCGGAGCGCGCCGGGCACGAAGTCATGGACCCGTCCAACTATGTCGAAGCGGTCTTGGGGCATAGCGAGACTGCTGGCCTTGGCGCCGGCGCGGGAGTGGGCGAGTGAGGAATCCGTTCCATTACAACCTGCTGCTGGCCGTGGGCTGGTGCGCGCTGATGGGTCGGCTCACTGTGGCCGATCTTGCCGTGGGCTTCGTGCTCGGGGGCATCGCGCTCAGCATTTCCAGCCCGATGTTCGGCCGCATGCGCTATTACGATCGGGTCTTCAATCTCGCCCGCCTGCTGCTCTATTTCATGCGCGTGTTCCTCGCTTCCTGTGCTCGCGTCGCATGGGATGTCCTCACGCCCGTCCACAAGGCGCGGCCCGCGATCGTGGCGATCCCGCTGAGCGTCAAGGACCCGATCCAGATCGTCACTCTCGCGAACCTGATCTCGCTCACGCCCGGCTCGCTCAGCCTCGACGTGAGCCCGGACCACAAGACGCTGTATGTGCACTGCATGTTCGTCGATGATCCGGACGAGGTCCGCCGGGACGTCAAGGCGGGTCTGGAGCGGCGTGTGATGGAGGCTCTGCAATGAGCGGAATGGGGGAGCATGCCGTGATCCTCGCGTGGGGGATCGACATCTGCGCCGCGCTGGCGCTGTCGGCGATCTTGATCGCGTTCGTGCGCATGGTGAAGGGGCCGACTCTGGTCGACCGAGTGGTGTCGGTGGACCTGATCACCGTGTTGGCAGTGGCGGTCGTTGGCTTGTTCGGCATCGCCAGCGGCCACTCGGCGATCCTCGATGTGGCGGTCGCCACGGCATTGGTTGCATTCTTGGCCACGGTCGCATTCGCTTGGTTCGCGAATCGGCGCGCCGACCAGTTCGAGTCCAATACGACGCCGGGCCGGGCTAAGGAGGGCGAGTAATGGCGGAGATGGGCTCGCTGCGGGACTGGATCACGGCAATCGCCTTGGTTTCGGGCGGCTTCTTCCTGTTCGTGGCCAGTCTCGGCGTGCTGCGCCTGCCGGACGTGATTGTCCGCATGCATGCCTTGACCAAGGCCGGCGCCCTCGGTGCCGGGTTGGTCTTTGTCGCCTCGGCCGTGCATTTCCGGGACCCGGCCAGCGTCACCGTCTCGCTGCTGACGATCATTTTTCTCTTGTCCACAGCGCCAGTTGCCGCGCATGCGATTGCCCGCGCAGCCTACCGCTTGGGCGTCCCGCTGTGGGAAAAGACGCACCTCGACGAGTGGCAGGGCAAGTATGCTCCCATGAGCAAGTCTGCCGAGAGCTCGGAATAGGCGCGTTCCGGACCACTCCGCGGTGCCAGCATCCTGGGGCGGCTTGGCTGCAGCGCCCGGTCGGCGCACCTCTGCCGGGATTGTGATCACGCGCCTGCCCGCGACAGGCAGCTATCACTCCAAGCGCCGGATTCGTATGTTGCGGAACCAGACCCGGCTGGCGTGGTCCTGCAACACGATCCTGCCAGACCGCGCTTGGGCGAAGGCTTCGTCCTTGCCGGCCGCCCGGGCCCTTGCGGCGAAGTCCGGACTGCCCAGGTCAAACTCCACCACCTTCCGGCCGTTGAGCCAGTGCTCCACCCGGTCGCCGCGCGCTACCACGCGCAGGGTGTTCCACTCGCCGGGCGCGGGCGACCGATCATCCCGCGGCGCGTACAGCCCGTAGGCCGATCCCGCCCTGCGGTTGGCATGCTGTTGCGAGGCTGGGCGCGCGTTGTCGGCGAGTTGGTACTCGATGGCGGCTCCGTTCGGGTTTCCGGTGCCCGCAAACCTGTAGAAGACCCCGCTGTTGCCGAGCTCCCCCAGCTTCCACTCGAGGCGCAGGTCGAAGTCCCCGTAGTCTTCAGAAGTGGCTAGGTTTCCGGGCCGGCCTTCGACCAGCAACACGTCGTTCTCGACCCGCCACCCGCCGCTCGTCTCCGCTCGGGGGTGCACCGTCCACCCCGAGAGGGTCGAGCCGTCGAAGAGCGGCTCGAAGCCAGGTTCTCCAGCGAGCGCGACGCCGTGGAGCGCCAGCAGGGCAAGTGCGAGTCTCATAGTTCGAGCACCTGCTCGCTTTCGAGATCGAAGCCCATCGCCTTGTTGCGGCGATGGGCCTCCACGCCCAGGCTCACTGCGACTTGGGAGCGGTAGCCGAGCTCGCCATCGAGCGGGGCGGGCTTGCGCGTCCGGATCGACTCCAGGAAGTGCTGCCGGAACGACTTCGACGGCGGGGCCTCTATGTGTAGCGACGGCATGACCGACAGCGCCTCGGCTCGCTCTTCGAACACCACTTGGAAGTAGCTGTCGCGCTCCTCGCCGGGAGACCGGATCTGAGGCCGAGACCGCGAGTCCTCGTCATAGCGCTGCTTCCAGCGCGGCTCTGCCAGCAGCGAGGACAGCACTTGGCGCTTGCGTCTCTCGGACAGGCCCGGGAAGTTGGTGGGCCGCACGGGGCGGCGCTCTTCGCTCCACGTTCCCATGGCGTCCAAGCCGGCGCTCGCGACCCGCTCCTTGAATCCGTCGATGAAGGGCTCCTCCGGTACCAGGCGGATGCTTCGCGGGCGCAGGTGGTTGCCTTCGAAGTGGATGTTGGCCTCGTGGCCGCGCACGACGATAGGGAGCTCTACCGAGTTCTGGAGGGAGCCGGAGCACACGATGGTGTGCTTGCTGGGAAAATCCAGCGCCACGACGAGCGTGTCCGGCACCTCCATCACGGACTGGGGAGTGCCGTAGTTCCCGCCGGCAGAGACCGCCCGAATCGGGAACTCCCGGCCGAGGACTTGGATCAGCGGCGTGACGTGGTGGTAGTACAGGTCGGTGGCAATCCCGCCGGAGTAGTCGCGGTAGCGCCTCCAGCGGAAGAACCTCTCGCGTGAGAACGGCCTCTTCGGGGCGCTGCCGAGGAAGGCTTCCCAGTCCAAGTTCTCGGGACTGGCCGACTCGTCGATGGGGTAGTTGAACGGGGGCTCCCGGGTGTTGCGGCTACGGCTCGTCTGGCTCCAGAGGATCTTCCCCAGCAGGCCTGCCGAGACCAGCTTCCGAGCAGGCTCCCAGATCCCGTGGGCGATGTGTTCGCTGTCCACAGCGAGGATGCGACCGGTCTGCGTGGCGGTTTCCACCATCTGCTTGGCCTCGGCAATGGTCAAGCTCATCGGCTTTTCCACGTCCACGTCCTTGCCGGCCCGCATCGCTGCGATCGCCATTGGTGCGTGCCAGTGGTCGGGGGTGCAGACGATTACCGCGTCCACGTTCGGATCATGGATGAGGTCTTCGTAGCGCCGGTACCCCTTCGCCGATGTCTGCGTAACGCCTTGGTCTAGCCGCGGAGCGTAGATGTCGCAGACGGCGGTGACCCTTGAATCCCGGCTTTCGCTGAACTCGTTTAGGTGGCCGCGGGAAATATTGCCCAAGCCGATCACCCCGATACCGATGACGTCGTTTGCGCCTCGTATCCTCGAGTACGAGGCAGCTGTTGCTGCGATGGCGGCCCGACCTGCAAAGCCCCGGCGGGTAAGTGGCGTCATTGAAGGCATTGTAGTCGTAATGGACTTCGCCGGGAGCTTGGTCTTGTGGTTGACTTGGCTCGACTTCCCGCGACTATGGCGTCGACCCTTCGATCTCTATGCCGAACGGAGAACTCGCGCGCTAGCTCTATCGGGGACTCGGAATTCACGGGCACTTGCCGATTCCGCGTCCCGCCCTTCCAGTCGGCGGGTGTCAGCGACCGAGCGCAATGTAGATCGCTTCACAGCATCGTCGCCCCCGCCTCCGGGCACTGCGGATGCTGAGCCTTCCGATGTCGTTCGGGTCCGTGAGGTCGACCATCGGCGGCACCTACTTGAATTCCAATCAGGCACCACCGGAGAGCATCCGCGCCAGCCCGCCCAGGGCCTGCTCGATACGTGCTGCGTCGACGTTCTCCGGTAGTGGGACTGTGAGGACCGGACGGTTGGTTTCCGGGTCTGTCCGAACGAGTTGCGAGATGCCAGCCGGTGCGGTCGTGGGTGCCCCCCCTGGGGCCTGCTGCGCGACTTGGCCAGTGGGTTGGGCTGTCGGTCCGGCCAGCGCTTCGAGAAATCTAGCCCCGGCTTCGAAGAGCCCCGTCAGCGCCACCTCGATGCCGGGTGCGGCCGGAGGACGGTCGGCACCCCCGCCGGGCGGTGGCCCTGGCGTGTTGACCGGCGACGGAGGGGGTTTTGGCGGCGTCGGGGTGTCGGGCTGCGCGCCGGAGGTTTGATCGGGTACTCCGGGCTCCTCGCGCTCGCCCGAGTCTGGTCCCGGATCCGCGGCCGGCGGGACAGACTCTGCCTGGCGCTCGCCACTATGCGCAGGCCCGGAGTCTTCATCCATCATCTCCTTGACCACTTTGAGAAATGTCGAGCGTCCAAGCTTCTCGAAGCTCACCTCGTCGGCCGTTGAATCGAAGAGCCCTGAAAACAGGGCTTTCTTCAGTTGCATCGTCTCCCAGACCCGCACTTCGATGCTCCCTTCCGTCAGCATGTGAATCACTTGCACGGGCTGGGCCTGGCCCATGCGGTGCACCCTTCCGATGCGCTGCTCCAACCGTGCCGGATTCCAGGGCGGCTCGAAGTTGATGACGGCCGATGCAGACTGGAGGTTGAGGCCCACCCCGCCCGCATCCGTCGACAGAAAGACCATGCAGCTGGGATCCTCTCGGAAGCGGTCCATCAGTGCGCCGCGCTTGGGCGAGGGAACGCCTCCGTGCAGGGAAACGAAGTCGATCCCTAGCTTGGCCAGTTCCTCTCCGGCGAGGCGGGTCATCCGCTCGTACTCGCTGAAGACAACGACCTTCCGTCCCTCCTCGACCGCGAGTTCGCGGATGATCTCTTTGAATTCGTCGAGCTTGGGAGAGTGGTTCGTCTCCTTGTCGAACAGGAATGTCGAATTGCAGAGCATCCGCATGTTCTGGATCGCACAAGTGATGCGGCGCAGGTCCACTTCCGACAGCCAGCCCTGTCTCTTCCATTTGCTCATCAGCCTGCCGAGAATCTCGTACTGCTCCGCGTAAGGGCCAGCTTGCTGCTCGGTTAGCGGAACGGAGAATACCTGATCGGTTCGCTCCGGCAGCTGCTTCAGCACCTCGTCGCGCCTCCTGCGTAGCAAGAGAGGCTCCAACTGCCTGTGGATCTGATTCAATCCGCGATAGCCGATCAGCTTGCCGGTCTCTGTGGTCTCGACGTGGTCGTGCAGGAAGCGGAAGGCGGGTCCCAGTGCGCGACCGTCCACGAACTCAACGACCGAGTAGAGTTCTTCGACTTTATTCTCCAGTGGCGTCCCAGTCAGCACGAACGCGTAACGGCTCTTGAGCTGCTTGACCGTTTGCGCCGTCTTGGTGGCCCAATTCCGGATGCGCTGCGCTTCGTCGAGAATGATCAGGTCGGGCGCGAGGGCTTGGATCGCCTCCATGTCCCACCGCACCAGTTCGTAATTGATGAGGTTGAAGAACTTCGCGTCCTCGTAGCGCTTGATCCTTCGTCGTCTGTCGCCGTCGACGACCTGCACGGACAGGTCGGAGAATTTCTCGATTTCGGTCTTCCACTGGTACTTTACGGAGGCAGGCGAGATCACCAAGACGCGCTCTATTCCCCGCCGACGCTTCAGGAGCGCGGCTGCTGCGACGGCTTGGACGGTTTTTCCCAGTCCCATGTCGTCGGCCAGCACAACGCGGCCGCGGCTAGCCGCAAACAGGACACCGCGCATCTGGTACGGAAACAGCGAGACCTTCACCAGTCCGGGAAGGATCGATTGGCCCGCCTCGATCTTCCTGAGCTGCTCGCTCTCCCACGCGAGGCCTTCGGCCCGCTCGTTCACGCGGTCTACGTAGTCGATGACGTCGCTGTAGACAACGGCCGTCCCGTCGGCACGCCGCAGTTCCCCAAGAATGGAGGCGAAGCGGGAATACTGTGCCTTCGGCAGGAGCCCTGATTCGTCGAAGTAATCGGCTGCGACCGCCCCGAGCATCGGATCGGGCCTGTCGGGAAGCTTCAACTGCACTTCAAGGCTCTCCCCGTACAGGAGGGAGAGGGAGGCGCGCTCGCGCTCGTAACGCTTGTGCTCCAGCTTCGAGCGGTACCGGCGACGCAAACGTGCAAGCAGGCTCTCGATGTGCTTGCATGTTCCCAAGGTGTTGCGGGCGAAATCGGGACAGGAGCAGTAGTTGTCGAAGAGGCCCGGGCCGCGCATTGCGATCCTGTACTCGGAGCCGCTGGCTGAAAGCACCTGGTAATCGCCGAACGGCTGGCCCTTGGGCTGAGAGAGGATCTGCTTGATTGCTTCGCTCGCGCGTTTCTGGCGTGCTTGGATCTGTTCTTCGACTAGCATGACTCGCTTCTTTGCCTACCCGCGGCGGCACCCGGCCGCGCATGGTTTCCAACTATCGTAGCGATCCCTGACCAGACCTCCGCTGCGGCTGAGGCGAGGACGCGCGTTGCCTTGCCGCTAAGTTCTGCGAGGCCCGTTGCCTCCGGCTGAAGCGGGGGGCAGGGAGGCGTGCCAGCCGTCCTGCGGAGACTTGAGAGTGGACTGTCGCAGGCCGCTATGATTCCCGGCCGCGGAGCGGTCGTCACTATTCGAGGTGTGCGAGAATCACGTCTTGAAGCCAGCGGTGGCGTCCATATTGCTGATCGCTTGCTGCCTCGTGGCGGCCACGCGATTCGAGGATCCCAAGCCGCCCGAGCCGGCCTCTATCGAAGAGCGCGCCGCGGTCGAGCCGACAGCCCATCCCGGCGTAACGCTCCACGCACGGCCCGCACCGCTCGCGCCCGGGGCGGTGACCGAAGACTGGCCGGCTTTTCTCGGTCGCAGCGGACAGCCGGCCTCCGGCGAGACCAACCTCTTGCGCGCGTTCGGACAGGACGGGCCGAAGCTCTTATGGGAGCTGTCCAAAGGCACCGGCTACAGCTCGCCATCGATCCAAGGCGACTACCTCGTATACCTCCACCGTTCAGGGAACGAAGAGGCTATCGAGTGCCTGCGGCCCGAAACAGGGGAGCGCTACTGGAGCTATCGGTACCCGACAGATTTCAGCGACCGCTATGGCTACAACAACGGTCCGCGCTCGAGTCCGGTCATCGATGGCGACCATGTGTACACCTACGGTGCGCAAGGGAAGCTGCACTGCCTCCTTCTCAAGACGGGACAGGTCGTCTGGCGCCGCGACGTCGCCGCCGAGTTCAGGGTGCCCCAGGACTTCTTCGGGATCGCCACAACGCCGTTGATCGAAGGGGACCTGCTGATCTTGAACGTAGGCGCTCCGGGTGGTCCCGAGGTGGTCGCCTTCGACAAGTTGACTGGACGCATGGTCTGGGGTGTTGGCGACCAGTGGGGGGCCAGCTACGCAACCCCGGTCATCGCCCGTGTCCACGGCAAGCGGCGGCTGTTCGTGCTCGGCGGCGGCGAGAGCAGGCCTCCGACCGGCGGGCTGCTGTCAATCAATCCGCTCGACGGCGGGCTGGACTTCAGATTCCCCTGGCGCAGCCGCAGTTTCGAGTCTGTCAATGCATCCTGTCCGGTCGTGACCGGCAATCGGGTGCTTGTCTCGGCCACTTACCGTACCGGAGCGGCGCTGATCGAAGTGAAGTCCGACTGGACATTCGCCAAGCTCTGGGAGAACTCCGATTTCGATCTGCACTGGACGACCGCCGTCTACGATCAAGGCCACTACTACGCGTTCTCGGGCCGCAACGAGCCAGACGCGAAGCTGACCTGCGTGAATGCCGGCAGCGGGGAGACGGTTTGGAGCGAGTCTCTGGAGTGGCAGGAAACTGTGCAGGTGCAGGGAGAGGCGCGGGCCTTCCACGCCAGTCCCTTGCGGGGCAACTTGCTGAAGGTAGACGGCAGGTTCCTCGCACTCGGCGAGCACGGGCACCTGATGTGGCTGGATCTCTCTCCTGCGGGCCCGAAAATCTTGGACCGCGCCAGGCTGTTCTTGGCCCGCGAGACGTGGGCCCCGCCGGTCATCAGTCGCGGGCTCCTCTACGTGAGCCAGAACTCGCGTTCCATCGACCCGCCCGCCGGCCCGCGCTTGCTCTGCTTTGACTTGCGGGGCCGGTAACGGCAGCGGCGGCGAACCGTCCTGCAGATGCCATCGGTTCCGCCCGCACGGCCTGAGCGCGGTTGTCACGGTTGCTCCGGTAACACCTCGAACAGCATTGCCGTGCGGTCGACGAACACCTTGCGCAGGCCCCAGCGACCAGGCTGGCTCGCCACGGCTCGGGCCTGTGGGAAGTAAGGGTCGCGGGGGTCCACGTTGAAGACCACGTAGTCGATACCGTGCTGTCGCAGCAGCGCCGCCGCAGATGTGTGCGCGGCGCCCGGGGAAACCTCGATTCCGACGAATTCAAAGGACTCCGGGCGCACCCGCTCCCAGCCGCCTGCGGGGGCAAGCACCGCGAACTCCAGAGTGGCCTGCGTAGCCGCCGCTCTTCCGGGATGCACCAGCTCGATTCCGTCCACGACCAAGCTCCGGTCGAAGCGGATCTCGAGTTCCATTCCCGATGCTGCCGGTTGGCGCGATGTCCACCTGGTGAACGGATTCCCGTCAATCATCCGATCTGCGTGCCACGGCAGAGGCTGCGCTCGCGGGATCCACTGCGGACTCGCGGGTACGGGGCGGCCGTTGCTAAGCACGCGAAACTCGGAGGCCGACCAAGAAGTGGCGTTGTGGTCGCGAGCCTGCTCCACGCGCACCCCTCGGACGGGGCGCGGCGGCCACGCTGCGCGGACCGCGCTGTCAGGAGAATGGGAGGGCTTCAGGGGAGCTAGCACCGCATCGGACAGGTCTTGGTTCTCCAGCCCTTGGTAGGAAACAAGGAGTTCTGCATCGAAGTACGCTTCCGGCAGGTCGGTGAAGGACAGCACGCGCATCTCGTTGCCGCCGAGCTGGCCGATCCGGTCAGCCAGCAAGAAGAACTTCACGTTTCTGGCTAGGTGCCATTTCTGAGGCTCCAGGCGGAGCGCCGCCCGCCACGGCAAGCCTTCCACGCTCCACAGGTCGGGGTGGTACCAGCGCGAGCGCTGGCCGGGCCATGACGTGACGCACTGGCCGGCCAGCAAGAGCGCGACGAGACCGTGGCGCAGCCGGAGCGGTGCCATCTCCAATGCCATGCCGATGGCTAGCAGGGCGAACGGCAAGCTGGGGATCAGGAATCTCGCTCCGGCGTTGGCAAACCAAGGTGTCGCGCTGACCACGGCCGCAGCGAGCAGGGCGCGGGTCAGCGGTCTCTTCCAAGCGAGCAGGGCGATTGGCAGCAGCAGGATCATCCAGCCCAGCGAGCCGGCGTAGCGCTCGCCGAAGACTAGGTCGAACGGTGCTGCGAGGAGCTGTTCCCAGCGGTCGAACGGGCCCTGGCGATAAGAGCGCATCGCGAACTTGTAGGCCGTCTCCCACTCAACGCTGAAATACGGATTGGGGAACCAGCTGTTGAAGAATGGCGCGAGGGGATTGCCCGTGAAAATCGCGTTCTTGACCAACCAGGGCAGGCCGACAATAGCTGCAGGGACTCCGGCCCATACGAGCAGTCCCGCCGCGGACCTCGCCGAGCTTCCTTGGAACAGGCGGTGAAGCGCCGCCGCGAAGGCAGCGGTGACCGCGATCACGCCCGTGTACTTGATGGCGAACGAGAACCCGATCAGAACTCCGAGGACCACTAGCCATTGCCGCTCTCCGTCGCGCCACCACAGCAGCAGCACGCAGAAGACTGCGAACAGAGCGAAAGCCAGGGCGCAGTCGTTGTAGGCGGAGGTCGCGTCCGGGATGACGACCGGGCACGTGAAGTAGACCACCGTGGCGAACGCGCCCGCGAGCTCGGCCCGGAATCTCTTGGCAAGGCATAGGATCCCGCCCGCCGTGGCGATCAGAAAAGACAGGTGGACGAGCTTTGCCGCTGATTCGCGCCCGATCGCGTAGGCGAACAGGTACAGCATCTCCGCCCCCTGCGAGAGTTGGGCGTAAACGTTGGTGGTGATCGCTTCGAAGCCGTGCGACCGGTAGTAGCGGTGCACGAGGCCGAGGTGATAGCCCATTGCATCCGTTCTGGTTTCGGGCGCAAGCGTGTGGACGACGTACAGAATGCCGTAGACCGCGGCTGGAACGTAGAGGAGCAGTCGCGCGAAGCGTGGCGCAGAGCTAGGCTCCAAAGCCAATGCCGGCCACTTCCAACGGCCCCACCGGTACCAAGCCAGCGCGATTGCCGCGAACGTGCCCAGCGCAGTGGTGTCGTAGAACCATCCGGCGGCGCAGAGAGCGAAGACCAACGTGCTCAGCACCGCGGATCCGCAGCCGAAGGCGAGCAGCCAGCCCTCCGCCGACGTTAGCTTTCCTCGCAGGCCGCGCAGCTGGCCAATCGCTGTCCGGCCAATCAGACAGGCCGTTACAACAGCAAGCGTGCCTCCGGCCAGCACGCTTGCCAGTCGATCCAAGGCTTCGAAGAGCGTGGCTTCCATGTGGGTCTGCGACCAGCGCTTGACCAAGCATACGGACTTCGGCCAGAGCCCGCACGCCGAA
Organism: Bryobacterales bacterium; assembly: GCA_022824585.1. GTDB lineage: Bacteria > Acidobacteriota > Terriglobia > Bryobacterales > UBA6623 > VXMF01. The sequence continues at coordinate 29,847 of JAJDZN010000072.1, forward strand.
CCGCACGCAGCGTTCCATCACAGCCCGAGTCGGGCGCGACGGATTCCAGTGGCCTCTTCGCAGCGCACGGGACGATCGCATGCCGGTGCCGACAGCGATCAGCGGGACCGCCGGCTCTCGTAGATCAACTCGCGCGCCTCGGGCCAGGTCTGCCCCTCGAGCGGGTCAGGGCTGTTCGGGTCGCCGACTCTCAGATCGGGGAGAGTGTACTGGTTCGGGATTGATGGATCATCTAGCACGCGCCGTAGCCCATCCTCGACGACGGCGCGAAGTGAACGTCCCGTCTTCTGGGCGTGGCGCTTGGCTCGAATCAGGATCTCATCGTGAATCTCGATCGTCGTCTTCATGGCCCATATTAAACATAGGAGATGACATGGGGGCATCGCTTCAGTGCAGCGCGAATGCTGCTACGGCGGAACGCCAGAGTGTCCACCCGAGCGGGAAAGCGCCATCCGCTGCGTTTCCGGGATCCGAGGACAGGGCAGAATCTGCTGACGTTCGAAGAGTTGCGCGGAATCTGCGGGAGCCGCAGGCGAGACCGCGGAGGGAAATGCCATCCTGCGCGGGACCGAACGCGCAGACCGTCGCGTCCGTGTTACGGTCGGCCTTCATCGTGCCTACCTTCGTCTCAGGGGCTTAACGGCGTACTTGAGAATGCACCACAGAGCCCAGACCCCGTCTCTGGGGCGGATCTTCTTGCCTTGCTCGTAGGTCCTGCCGTGGTACGAAATCCCTACCTCGTAAACGCGCGCCCCGGCCTTGGCGATCTTCGCTGTGATCTCCGGCTCGATGCCGAACCGATCTTCTTCCAAGACGATAGACTGCAGCAGCTCCCGACGAAAGACTTTGTAGCACGACTCCATATCGGTCAGGTTCAGATCCGTTGCTAGGTTCGATAGCAGGGTCAGCAGGCGGTTTCCCAGATAGTGCCGGAAGTACAGGACGCGGTGCTCGCTGGAGGTCAGGAAGCGCGAGCCGTACACGGCGTCCGCCCTGCCTTCCAACAGCGGGTTGAGCAGTTTGGAGTAGTCGGCGGGGTCGTATTCCAAGTCCGCGTCTTGGACGAGTACGAAGTCCCCCGTGGCTGCCTCGAATCCTGTTCGCACGGCCCGGCCCTTGCCGCGATTGCGATCATGCCGGAGCAAGGTGACGTTCTCAGCGCAGGCAGCGATCCCCGCCGCAACGTCCGCCGAGCCGTCCGTCGAGGCATCGTCGACGATGATGATCTCGGTCGGAACATCCACGGCCTGGACGCGAGCGACGACCTCTTGCAAGGTGCCGGCTTCGTTATACGTGGGGATGACCACCGTCAGCGTTGCAGGCAAGCTGGGTCGACTCCTTGGCGGGCGACGCGAGCGTTTCGGCCCGTGATCGCCTCAGACGCCAAGTATGCAACAGTCTGGAACATCGCCGGTCTGCCGGGAACTAGCGGATCGGCGGCTGCGCGGGTCGAGACCCATTGCAGCCTCGGCGATTGGGGCGTAGCGTAGGATGGATTCGTTGTCGGACGAACCCAAGCGTGTGCCAAATCCGACCGGCCGAGTGTATCTGGTGGGCGCCGGGCCGGGCGATCCGGACCTGCTCACGCTTCGCGCGCATGAGCTCTTGCGGGCAGCCGACCTAGTCCTGTATGACAATCTCGCCTCGCCCGAGGTGCTGGAACACGCGTCTCCTTCAGCGCAGCGCCGCTACGTGGGCAAGAAGCGTGCCCAGCACGCCTGTACCCAAGCCGAGATTAACGGCTTGATGGTCGCCGCAGCTCGCGAAGGCAAGGTCGTGGTTCGGCTCAAGGGCGGCGATCCGTATGTGTTCGGCCGCGGCGGGGAAGAGGCTCTCGGCCTGGCGCGTGCCGGGATTCCGTTCGAAGTCGTTCCCGGAGTGACTTCTGCGCTCGGAGCGGCGGCCTACGCCGGCATGCCGCTGACGCACCGGGACCACACGCAGGCAGTCACGCTGGTGACGGGGCACGACGTCGACCAGATCGATTGGCCGTCTCTGGCAGGCCGCCAGACGCTGGTGGTTTTCATGGGCCTGACGTCCGTTCCCGCGATCGCCAAGCGACTGATTGGTGGGGGGATGCCCCCGGACACTCCGGCTGCGGCGATCCGCTGGGTGACGCGCGGAGACCAGAGGGTGGTGACGGCCTCGATCGCCGACCTGCCGATGGCGATCCGGCGGGAGGGCCTGCGTCCGCCCGCCCTCGTGGTCATTGGCGACATTGTTGGCCTGCGCGAAGACATCGACTGGTTCGACAAACTGCCGCTCCGGGGCAAGTCGGTGGTCGTCACCAGAGCTGCATCCCAGGCTGCGTCTTTCTGCGGCGCCTTGCGCCGGCTAGGGGCGCGGGTGATTCCGATTCCCGCGATCGCCTTCGAGCGGCCTTCTAGCTGGGCTCCGGCCGACGCTGCGATTGACGGGCTCGAACGCTACGACTGGGCGATTTTCACCAGCGTCAACGGCGTCAATCACTTCTTGGAGCGCCTCGACGCAAGCCCGCGGGATCTCCGCCACTTGCCGAAGCGAATCGCCGCGATCGGCTCGGCCACGGCCGACCGCTTGCGGGAGTTGCATCTCAAGGTTGAGCTCGTGCCGGACCAGTTCGTAGCGGAGGCCTTGGCGGAGGCGTTTCTCGAACGCGACATGCGCGGCAGCCGCGTGCTGCTGCCGCGAGCCGAGGAAGCTCGCAGCGTGCTGCCGGAGCAACTGGCTGCGATGGGGGCGGAGATCGACGTGGTTCCCGTCTACCGCACGGTTGTGCCGGAGGCGTCGCGCCAATTGGCCGAGCGCGCTTGGTCTGCCGATCCCGTGCCGGACTGGGTCACGCTGACAAGCTCTTCGACGGCTCGCATGCTGGCGCAAATGGTGCCGCTAGATCGCCTGAAACGTTCCAAGCTGGCCTCCATCGGGCCGGTCACATCAGCCGCTGTCCGGGAATTGGGCCTGCCGATCGCCGTCGAGGCGCAACGATTCACGACCGATGGCTTGGCCGAGGCACTGTGCATCGCTGTCACAGGCGCGATACGGTGATAATATGCGAATGCGAAGGTCGCCATGAGGTACGTGCAGGCAGGCGAGCAGCAGCTGGTAGTGCTTGAGCCAGAGCACGACACGCTCCGGCAACTCGTGCAGCAGGCCGGCTTCACGGCCAACATCACAAAAGAGGCGCGTCGCGTGACAATCGAAGTCAGCGCCCTCGAACCGTCGGGCCCGCTGCTGTTGTTCGACGCCGGCGACCCCGCCAACCTAGGATGGTTCTCGCGCTGCCAGTTCTATGTCGATTCCCTGTCGGGCGTCGTCCTGCAGACGCCGTTGGTCATTTCCAATTGCCATAGCGGCAGCGAGGTCGATCGCGAGCGCCTGCGCATTTCCATGGCCACCGAGGTCCCGGCCGGCTTCAGGCTGGCCGGCAAGAAGAGCCTGAGCGAGCAGGTGGTCTACGCGTTGTTGTTCAACCTGCTGACGGCTCTGCGGGACACGGGCGTCGCGCTTTGCGGCAGCGCGGGCCTGCAGCCGCTCGCAGGCGCCGCCCGCCGCGCGCGGCCGGCCAAGGATCGGGCTACCAGGGCCACCAAGCGCTGAGCTGCTGCTCGAGCGTTCTCCGGATCTCGGCGTGCTCGCTGGAGTCGGCTAGGTTTGCTCGCTCGCGCGGGCGGGCATCGGCCAGCCGGTACAGCTCCGGCGGCTCGGTTTCGTTCTGGATGTACTTCCACTCCTGAGTTCGCACCATCTTGGTCCGATAGCTCGGCTCCATGGTCGGTCGCAGGACTTGGGTGTGGCGCGGAACCCCGTCCTCGTCGTCCGGGGCCAGATTCGGCGGTAGCACGTCCGGGGCCAGATCCCCGTAGGCCGCCGATGTGAACAGTGCCGGGCGGCCTTGTGCCGCCCCAAGCACGGATTCCGCGACAGATTCGCCGGAGGCATCCTCGGGGAGCTCGCCGCCGGTCAGCTCGGCCAGGGTCGGGAACAGGTCGGCCGACTGGGCCAGGGCGTCCGTCCGCGCCCCCGCCGGAATGCGGCCCGGCGCCCACCACAGCAGCGGCACGTGCAGCAGGGCGTCGTATAGGAACATGCCCTTGCGGACCATGCCGTAGTCCCCCATGAAGTCGCCGTGGTCGGCAGTCAGAACGACGATCGTGTTCTCGGCGAGCCCGTTGGCCTCCAACGCCCCGAGCAGCCGACCGAGCGGACGGTCCACGCCCCACTCGACCTGAGCGTAGTAGTAGCGCATCGTCTCGGCCAGGTCTTCGCGGTCCAGCTCGCCGAACCCCATGGCCCGGGCGTAGCGCCCGAGGCGGGCGCTCACCGCCGCCGGGTCGGCACGTTCCGGCATGACCATGTCGCTGGAGTCGTATCTGGCGGCGTAGCGCGCCGGGGCCATGTAGGGCGGGTGCGGATCGAAGTAGCTCACGTGCAGGAAGAACGGATCGCCGCCCGCCTGTCCCAAGAACTTGATGGCCGACTCGGTGTTGATGTGCGGGTAGCAGTCCTCCTCCGGCCAGTACACGGCCGAGTGCCAGTGGGGCGGCACGAAGCCGTTGTAGGCGCGGAACGGCTCCCGGTCGCGGATATCGGCGTAGTCGAGTTCGGCGAGGGCTTCGTCCGTCAACGTGTGGTTCTTGCCCACCCAGGCCGTTTGGTAGCCGCGCCGGGCGAAGTGCTCGAGCATCGACCCCTTCCAGGCCAACTTGTCCCCATCCCGATTCGTCAGCGAGCCGTGCTCGTGGGGGTGCTGGCCGGAAAAGCAAGACTTCCGCGTCGGAACGCACACCGGCCCGCTGGAAAAGCCGTTGCGGAACAGCATGCCCTCCCGTGCCATGCGGTCGAGATTCGGGGTTCGCACGTTCGGATGGCCCACCGTGCCCATGCAGTCGCCGCGCATTTGGTCCACCGTGACAAAGAGCACGTTGGTTGGAGCGTCGGCGGCCCGGCCGGCGTGAAAGGCGGTGGATCCGGCGGACAACAGCAGGGACTGGGCGAATCTGCGGCGGCTAATGCTCATGGCGGGGCCAGTATGACAAATCGCGAAGTGCCTTCTCGGCCGCGGCCGGCCGCGCCGGTCCGCCGAGGCTCTCGCATAATGGAACTTGGGGCGAAGCCGCCCGTAGCTTCCGCGCCTGCGCAATGCAGTCCCGCTTCGATCGCATACGCCTGCTCAACGAGTGCTTGGCAGAGCGCATCCTCGTGCTTGACGGGGCGATGGGCACTGGGCTTCAGGAAGCGAGGCTCACCGCGGAGGACTTTGGCGGCGCCGCCCTGGAGGGCTGCAACGAGAACCTCGTGCTGACCCGGCCTGACGTTGTGCAGAAGATCCACAGGGGCTATTGCGAGGCCGGCGCGGACATCATCGAAACCAACACGTTCGGCGCGATGGACATCGTGCTTGCCGAGTACGGGCTCCAAGACGACGTTGCCCGCATCAACGCAGAGGCCGGCCGCTTGGCTCGCGAAGTGGCCGATGCTTTCTCCACAAGCGGCAAGCCGCGCTTCGTTGCGGGTGCCATGGGGCCCTCGACCAAGTCGATCACGGTCACGGGCGGGGTGACCTTCGCCGAGCTCGTGTCCACCTACCGCGACCAGTCTCTCGCTCTGGCCGAGTATGCGGACCTGCTCATCCTCGAGACTTGCCAGGATACCCGCAACGTCAAGGCCGCGCTTATCGGCATCGGACAGGCTTTGCGCCAGTACGGCCTGCGAATCCCCGTGATCGTATCGGGCACCATCGAGCCCATGGGATCGATGCTGGCCGGCCAGGGCGCCGAAGCCCTGTCCGTGTCGCTGGAGTACGCAGAACTGCTCGGCATCGGACTCAACTGCGCCACGGGTCCGGAATACATGACGGACCACATCCGAACGATCCACGAGACGGCGACTCCCCTCGTGTCGTGCTACCCCAACGCGGGCCTGCCCGACGAAGACGGCCTGTACGGAGAGACACCCGATTCGCTGGCCTCGGTGCTGGACCGCTTCGCGCGGAACGGCTGGCTGAACATCGTCGGCGGCTGCTGTGGCACGACTGCCGCGCACATCCGCTCGATTGCGCAGATGGCGCAGGGACATGCCCCGCGCCGCCACAGGCCGGACCGGGGCACGAAGTTCACCGGCATCGAGGTGGTGGAAGCGTGCGAGGACAACCGTCCCCTGCTGGTGGGCGAGCGGACCAACATCGTGGGATCGCGCCGCTTCAAGCGGCTCATATCCGAAGAACGCTTCGAACAGGCCTCCGAGATTGCCCGCGCGCAAGTGCGCGGCGGTGCCCAGATCATTGATGTCAACCTCGAGAATCCAGACCGCGACGAGTTGTCTGACATCGATTCCTTCTACGGGCTGCTGATCAAGAAGATCAAGGCTCCGATCATGATCGACAGCACCAATCCGGCCGCGGTGGAACGCGCCCTGACGTATTGCCAAGGCAAGGCTATCGTGAACTCGATCAACTTCGAGAACGGGGAGGAGCGCTTCGACCAGGTCGTGCCGCTGCTTCGCCGCTACGGCGCTGCCGTGGTCGTAGGCACAATCGACGAGGATCCCGAGCAGGCCCAGGCGATCACCCGAGAGCGCAAGCTTGCCATCGTCGAGCGCGCCCACGGCCTGCTCACTGGGAAATGGCAGCTCGCCGAAGAGGATCTGGTATTCGACCCGCTGGTGTTCCCGTGCGGCACGGGTGATGCCAACTACATCGGCAGTGCCGTGGAGACCATCGAGTCCCTGCGGCTGATCAAGTCCCGGCTGCCCCGCGTGAAGACGCTGCTCGGAGTGAGCAACGTCAGTTTCGGCCTGCCTCCGGCGGCCCGCGAAGTCGTCAACGCCGTGTTCCTGCACGACGCCACGAAGGCCGGGCTCGACCTGGCGATCGTCAACACGGAGAAGCTGCGCCGCTTCGCCTCGATCACCCCGGAGGAGCTGCAGCTGGCCGAAGGGCTGTTGCACAACCTGCCGTGCGATGGCATCGACGCACCGCAGGACCACCGGCTTCAGGCCCCGGAGCAAAAGGCGGCCCTGAACCAGCTCCACATCGCGAGGGTCACGGAGCACTTCCGCGGGGCCGTCGAGAGTCGCGGGCCGAAAGTGCAGGACCTGCCTCTGGACGAACGGCTGGCGAGGTACGTCGTGGACGGCACCAAGGAAGGGCTGTTCCCCGACCTCGACCAAAAGCTCGCCGATAACGTGGCTCCCCTCGAAATCGTCAACGGGCCGCTCATGGAAGGGATGAAGCGAGTGGGCCGGCTATTCAACAACAACGAGCTGATCGTGGCCGAAGTCCTGCAGTCCGCAGAGGCGATGAAGGCGGCTGTGGACCACCTCGAGCCGCACATGGAGAAGACCGCCGATGCCAACAAGGGCAAGATCGTCCTTGCCACGGTCAAGGGCGATGTCCACGACATCGGCAAGAATCTGGTCGACATCATCCTCTCCAACAACGGCTACACCGTGCTGAACCTGGGCATCAAGGTGCCGCCGGAAGAGCTGATCAACGCGTGCCGGGAACACCAGCCCGACGCCATTGGCCTGTCCGGCCTGCTGGTCAAGAGCGCTCAGCAGATGGTAGTCACGGCCCAAGACCTGCGCTCGGCCGGCGTGTGCGTTCCGCTGCTGGTGGGCGGTGCCGCGCTGAGCGCGAACTTCACGCGCAAGCGGATCGCTCCTTCCTACGGGGACCTGACGTGCTATGCCAAGGACGCCATGAATGGCCTGGCCCTGCTGGACCGGGCGCTGGACCCGGCGGCAAGAGCTGACCTTGAGGCCGAGCACGCGCCGGTCCGAGACGATGCTGGCCGCGACCGGCAAGGGGCCGCCTCCGCGAAGACCGCGCGCAGCTCGCGGGTGCGCGCGGACGTGCCGCCGCTGAAGTGCCCCTACGACGCGCGCCGGTGCGAGGACGTTCCGCACCTGCGCGAGCTGTGGCAGTACATCAATCCCGCCATGCTCTATTCGCGGCACCTCGGCTTCAGGGGCAACTTCAAGCGGGCACTGGCCGACCGCGACGAGAAGGCGCTAGCGCTGCACGCGGCGGTGGAGGACACCAAGGCCGACGCCGAGCGCTACATGAAGGCACGAGCCATCTGGCGTTTCTTGGACGCGCAATCCCACGGAAACTCGATCCGGCTGTTCGAACCTGGCAGCGATGTGCTGCTGCACGAATTCTCGTTCCCGCGCCAGCGTCGCGCCGAGGGCCTGAGCCTGGCGGACTTTATCGCGCGCCCCAACGGCTACCGGGATTCGGTGGCCCTGTTCTGCGTGACGGCGGGAGAGGGCATCCGTGACCGATCCGAAACCTACCGCGACCGCGGGGAGTACTTCCGGTCGCACGCGATCCAAGCCTTGGCGATCGAGACGGCCGAGGCCTGTGCGGAATGGGTCCACCGGCGCATCCGCGAGGATTGGGGCTTCGCCGATCCGGCAGGCATGACCATGGAGGATCGGTTTCGCTCGAAATATCGCGGCCGGCGCTACAGCTTCGGCTATCCGGCCTGTCCGAACCTGGAAGACCAGCGCGGGCTGTTCAAGCTGCTCGATCCGTCCGAGATCGGCGTGACACTGACCGACGGCGACATGATGGATCCGGAGGCCAGCGTTAGCGCCGTGGTCTTCCAGCACCCCGATTGCATCTACTTCGACGTGAATTCCTAGGCTTGCCCGACGCCCTTGTCCGCAAGAATCAGGGGGCTGGCGGGCTCCAGATCGTGGCGCCGATGTAGCGTTCCGGCCCGCTCGCTTCATCGGTGAAGTAGTACACCGACACGACCTTGCCATCGGGCCGCTGGATCGAGCGCACGTACCCAATGTCGCGGCTGGCACCGTCGTCGCGCAGCGTAATCTCCCCGCCCCAAGTCCTGCCGTTGTCGCCCGAGAGTCGCGCCCGGATGCTGTACGGCTCCGCCCGGTAGCCGTAGACTAGGCAGATGCGGCCGTCCTGCAACTGGATCATCGAGGGTGGATTGCCCACGCCGGTGTCGGGGACGGCTTCGCCGAGGTACTCCCAGTTCGCGCCGTCATCGGCGGAAAGATACGCGCCGATCCATCGCTTCGTTTCGTCGCGCATGCGCACCGTGACCAGTATCTCGGTATCGGAGAGCCGTACCGAGGCCGGCATGATCGAGAAGCCCGCTTCCGGCTCGGGTCCGATCCAGCCCAGCAGGCTCCACGTCGCGCCGCCGTCCGTCGTGCGCACGCACAGCGGCCGCCCCTCCTTGCCGTCGGACTTGGCCGCGGTGATGAACAGGGTGCATTGGTCCTCGCTGTCGACGATGTAGTCCGTGCGCGGCGCGATGCCGGGCGAGTCGAAGGCCGGCAGCCGGAACGGCCCGTCCCAGCTGCGCCCGCGGTCGTAGGAGTGAAAGACGCGCCCGATACCCGCGTGGATGCTGTTAGTGCGGACCGTGAGCGCGAAGTCCGGGTGCGTGAAGTCGATTCCGCCCTCGCTGTCACGGAGTTCCGGGATGGTGACGCCCGGCCGCGTTACGCCATGCAAGTAGCCGCCCTCGGTCAGCAGATAGCCTGCGGCGCCCGGATCTTCGAGCGCCCAAGTCTCGCCGCCGTCCATGCTGCGCGCCAACATGGGAATCTCGGGCATTTCGCGGTCAATGTGGTGGCTGTCGCCGAGATCCTTGTACCAACCCTTGCCGAAACCGACGAGGATCTCGTCGCCCCAGCTCCAGATGCCATGGTTGGCAGGCCAGCCGCCGAACATGCCCTGCTCGAAGTAGACCTTGACGTGGCGAGCCTCCGTCGCGCTGGGCGCGTCCGCTGCCGCCGGTTCTGACGACGGCGGCGCAGAGCAAGCCGCCAGGGCAAGCGCGACAAGCAGCGAGGTCGCGGAAGTACGTTGCATCACCTGATTCTCCTTGATCGCCGACGCGCACGGCTCGTGCCGACGGTGCCGTCGCGTGCACTCGCTAGTGTATCCGACGGCTTCCGCGCCGTACTTGGAGGAGAGCCGCGGGCTGGCTGGTAAAATCCCCTTACATGACCCTGCGATTGTTGCCTCTTGTGGCGCTGCTGGCGGCCAGTCTGTCGGCCCAGACCAAGCTCCTTCGATATCCCGACATCCACGGCGACCGCGTCGCGTTCGTGTACGCTGGCGACCTCTGGACCGCATCGAGCCAAGGCGGCCGGGCCGTCCGGCTGACTGCCCATCCGGGCCTCGAGTTGTTTCCGAAGTTCTCGCCGGACGGCAGGTGGATCGCGTTCACGGGGCAGTACGACGGTGACGAGCAAGTCTATGTGGTTCCCGCTGACGGCGGCGAACCGCGACAACTGACGTACTACCCCGCTCGCGGCCCGCTGGCGCCGCGCTGGGGCTACGACCACCATGTGTACGGCTGGACCCCCGACGGAGCAGCCGTGCTGTTCCGTTCGACCCGCGAGTACTGGGGGGCCAAGGACGGCCGGCTCTACACGGTGCCGCTGGACGGCGGGCTGCCCTCGGCTCTGGCCATGCCGGTATCAGGCGCGGGGGACATTTCCTCGGACGGCAAGCGCGTGGCGTATGCTCCGTTGTTCCGGGATTTCCGCGCTTGGAAGCGCTATCAGGGCGGCTGGGCCCAAGACCTGTACATCTTCGACTTGGACAGCGGCACGGCCGAGCAGATCACGGACCATGTCCGCAGCGAGCGCGACCCGATGTGGATCGGCGCTGACGTGTACTTCGCCTCCGACAGCGATGGCACGCTCAACCTGTACCGCTATTCCACGAAGACCAAGCAGACGCGGCAGCTCACTCGCGAAACGGTCTGGGACGTGCGCTGGCCATCGAGCGACTCGCGCGGTCGCATCGTTTACGAGCTCAACGGGGAACTGCGCGTCTACGACACCAAGGCCGGCAAGTCCCGCGCGATCTCGATCAGCGTTCCCAGCGACGGCGTCGCGAGGCGGCCGAGACGCGTCTCGGCGGCCGACAACGTCGAAGACTATTCGCTGAGTCCGAAAGGCAAGCGCGCGGTGTTCAGCGCGCGCGGCGACATCTTCACGGTTCCGGCCGAAAAGGGCCCGACCCGGAACCTCACCAAGTCGTCCGATGCCCATGATCGCTCGCCGAGCTGGTCGCCCGATGGCAAGCGGATCGCGTTCGTGTCGGACATGTCGGGCGAACAGCAGGTCCATGTCATCGACCACATGGGCGGCATCTCGGAGCAACTGACGGAGAGGGCAAGCGGTCGGTTGTACAGCTTGGTCTGGTCTCCGGACTCCGAGCGGATCGTGTTCTCCGACCAACTGGGCAAGGTGTACGTGCTGGACGTGGCGACGAAGCAGGTCAAGGAGATCGCGGACGAGCCGCGCGGCAGGATCACCGATTACGAGTGGTCGCCGCGCGGGGGCTATCTGGCGTTCACCGTCAGCGTGGCTTCCCGTGTCAACTCGATCTTCATTTGGGATGCCGCCGCCGACAAGCTGCACCAAGTCGGGGGTGCGATGTTCGAGGAATTCCTCCCTGTCTGGGGGAAGAAGGGCGACTTCCTGTACTTTCTCAGCGACCGTGAGTTTTCGCCGCTGATCTCAACCACGGAATGGAACTTCGCGACGAACCGCCAGACCGGAATCTTCGCCCTCGCCCTCCGCAAGGATGTGGCGCATCCGTTCCCGCCGCAGAGCGATGAGGCCGAACTCGACGAGGAAGAAGCCAACGATGACGGCGACAAGTCAGGCGACAGCGGCGAGACGGAATCCGCCGCCGAGGACGGAGACGAGCCGGAAGAAGGGCCCCTTGAGATTGATTTCGACGGACTCGGCGACCGTGTCGCCCGCCTGCCGCTGCCCGCGGACAACTATCGCGGCTTGGCCGCTGTGGAAGGGTCCTTGCTCGTGCTGCAGGACGGGCCGTTCTACTACGGGCGGAGTTCCGGCGTTGAGGCGAAGGTCAAGATTTTCGACCTCGAAGAGCGCGAGTTCAAGACAGTCACCGAGGCTGGCGGCTTCGCGCTCTCGGCTGACGGCAAGAAGCTGCTCGTCCGCAAGGGGGCGGGCTTCAGGCTGGTGGACGCCAAGCCCGACGCCAAGGATGCTAAGACGATCTCCACTGGCGGGATGGAACTCGACCTGGTGCCGAGCGAGGAGTGGACCACCATCTTCAACGAGGTCTGGCGGAGATATCGAGACTTCTTCTACGTCGAGAACATGCACGGCTACGATTGGCCGGCCCTTCGTGACCGGTATCGGCCGTGGCTGGCGCATGTCAAGCACCGCTCGGACCTCAACTACGTGATTGGCGAGATGATCGCCGAATTGAATGTCGGGCATGCCTACATCTCCGGCGGGGACTACGAGACTCCCGACCGCCCGAAGGTCGCGTTGCCGGGGGCGGAGTTCGAACTGGACGCGGGCAGCGGCCGCTACCGGATCTCCCGCATCTTGCGCGGTCACAACGAGGAAGACGAGTACCGCGCTCCTATGACCGAGATCGGCGTGGATGCGCGGATCGGGGATTACGTGCTCGCCATTGATGGCGACGACCTGCTGGCCGGCACGAATCCGTACCGCCTGCTCCGCCACAAGGCGTCAAGGCCGGTGGAGCTGACGCTGAGCGACACGCCCAGCCCCGACGGAGCGCGCAAGGTGTCGTACCGTCCCATCACGGACGAGTCCAACCTGCGCTACTTGGGCTGGGTGGAGGCCAATCGCGAGGCAGTCTCGGATGCCACCGACGGCAGGGTCGGCTACCTGCACGTGCCTGACATGAGCTCGCGCGGCATCAGCGAGTTCATCAAGTGGTACTATCCGCAGCTCCGCAAGGAAGGCTTGATCGTGGACGTGCGCGGGAACGGGGGCGGAAACGTATCGCAGATGTTGATCGAGCGGCTCCGCCGCAAGCTGCTCGGCACGCGCTTCTCCCGGACGATCGACGACTTCCGCACGTATCCGGGCGAGGTGTTTCTCGGGCACCTGGTTTGCCTGGTGAGCGAGAATTCCGCCTCGGATGGCGACATTTTCGCGGCGCGGTTCAAGCAGGCGGGCCTCGGTCCGCTGATCGGCAAGCGTTCTTGGGGCGGGGTGATCGGCATTACCTCGCACGGCCCCTTGATGGACGGCGGGGACGTGCGCGTGCCGGAGTTCGCGACCAATGCGGTGGATGGCTCTTGGATCATCGAAGGACACGGCGTCGACCCCGACATCGTCGTGGCAAACGATCCCGAGGCCGTCATCGCCGGCCGGGACCAGCAGTTGGAGCGGGCCATCGAAGAGGTGCAGCGAAAGATTCGCGAGGAGCCGCGGCCGCTGCCTCGGCGACCAGAGGACCCCGTGAGGGTCCCCTAGACTAAGCTCGATGTCGTTTGTTGCGTCGCAGCCCCCCTCATACAACCCCGCTTCGGCACGTCGGCACGGCGGTTGCCCTCGCAGCTCGATAGTGCCTCGACTGGCTGTTGGGATCGGCCTTTCGGCCTTGCTCGCCGCGCTCGTGCCGGTGCCGCGCCTAGCCGCCCAATCGGCAGAGACGACCGGTGGCGCAGCGGTGGTGTCCGGCGCCAGGGCCGTGCGGGCTCACACTTCGCCTCCGATCGTCGCCGCGGAAGTCACCGACCTGACAGTGACGCGAACGCAGACTTCCACAGAAGAGTTCGACGTCTTCGTGGACACGTTGATTGCATCTCTCCAGTTCGGCAGCTTCGGGATCGGGCGGGCCTTGGGCAGCGACCCGGCCAATGACGGATTGATCCTGCCGTTGGACCTGCCCACGCCATTTTCCATCGGCGAGCCCGCGGGGACGAATCCTTCCGAAGGCTTGCTGTTTTGGTCCGGCAGCGCCTTCGCGCGCGACGTTAGCGGGACCGCGACCGATGGTCACGCCGTCCTTGGCGAGGTCGAGATCTCGATCGCGAGCTATGCCGATCCCCGCGCCAATGTGTCGTTCTTCGACCTCTTCGACCTCAACACAGGAGCTTCGAGAGCGGAATTCGAGTGGACGGACGTGCCTGTACAGGACGGTGCCTTTAGCGCTGGCACGGAAGGCGATGCGGTGCAGGGCAGGTTCTACGGCCGGAGCCACATCGGCGTGGGAGGCATCTTTCAGAGCGATGGACTGATCGGCGCGTTCGGGGCCCAGCGCGAGCATCCTGAAGCGCTCACGGTCGTGGAGGTCGGGCCCACCGCGCCGCCCTTGGGCCCGCTGCCCGCGGCGACACGGCTCCTGGGCGTAGTCTTGGGTGGACCGCCGGCGTTGCACGAGCCCATGATTGGGGGGCAGGCGGAATTGGACTCGCCCCTGACCGACGTGCCCGTACCGTTAGGACCGTCGTCTCAAGGTGCGATCGACATCGGCGAGATGAGCTTGAGCGTGCGCGGGGTTGTCGGTGGCGGTAGCGGCGACCACGGCCAGCTCTCCATGACCTTGCGGGTCGGTCTGGGGCTTGGCGATCTGCTGCCGGCCACGCTCAGCATGAGAGCGGAAGGCCTGGCGGGCCAGGATGGCCAAGCCGGATACTCGGCCCTCACGAGCACGATCGAGTTCGACTTGGGGCAGGGGCCCCAGCCGTTTCCAGAGGGTATCGAGGCGACCACGCTGACCGCAGGAGGGTTCGGATTCCTCACGAGTCCGACGGCGAGCGTTGCCCGCTGGAATGGCGTGTTGCAGGCTGAAGACATCAGCGACTCGCGCTGGCGGGGCAGTCAGGTCAGCGGGGATGTCTCCATCAGCGTGCATCTGGCGCCAGAGCCAGCAGTAAACGTAGAGTTCTCCAACTTGTCCGACCAAGGCTCCGGTCGTGCCCTCGAGAGCATCTCTTGGACGTCGATCCCCGTTTCGAAGGGGAACTTCGTTGCAGAGGACGGTGCCAACCTGTTGCAGGGGGTCTTCGCGGGCTTGGACGGCACGAGCGTGGCGGGCATATTCCAGTGGGACGGCCTGTCAGGAGGATTCGCCGCGTCGAACATGAGCCGAGCCGTTCCGTTCCTCCCGGTCGGCCAGAGCTCGCCGGACGCGGTCGGCGAAGACGTCCGGCTGCATGTGAGCGTCCCTTCGCTCGATGCCCAGCGCGGCATCATCGGCTCCATCGCGGAGGTCTCAACCATCGAGGGCCTGCTGCTGGGCGCGAGGCCCGAGGATCCCGCCGGGATGATCCAAGGCGTCCGGATCGAGCAGCTGCAGCTGGCGGACTTGCCGATCGGGGGTGTCGCGTCCGATGTCAACGGCCTTGGCGGCTGGCTTGAGGAGGGCTACTTCGGCGCGGCTGGGATCTATCGCGCCGACGAAGATCTCGTCCAGCGTCGCTGGGCTTCCGCGGCGCTGATGGTGGGAACCGGCTCGTCTTCCAACCCGCCCGATGTGAGCGCCACATGGACGGGCGAGATGGTTGGCATCGACACCAGCGGGTCGGCGACGGACGGAAACCTCGTCCGCGGCGATGCCAGCATCAGCCTGAGAACTGCAACCTACCTGCTAGCGACGGTTTCCCTCACGGGCATCGTTGACCAGGCGAGCGGCCGGACGCGGCCCGACATGTGGTGGGGCGGCATTCCGGTGTTCAATGGCAGCTTCGAATCCTCGACCTCGCACCACGAGATCGCGGGCAGGTTCCTGGGGCCGGACCATCGCGAGGTGGCCGGCACGTTCGATTGGTACAGGATTCAGGGTGCGTTCGGAGCCCGGATCTCGGCACCGTAGCGTCCGGCGCCTCGCGCCGGTCCCCCATGCCGGTGCCGGTTGCGCCAGCGGCGGCCCGGCCTCTCAGTAGACCGGCGTCCCGTACGGCACCGGCGTCTCGACGCGCTGAATCTCGCTGACCCTCGCAATCTTCCAGACCTCGCCGGCTCGCTCGAGGAAGATCTGCTGAACCTCGTTGCGGTCCGCGTAGACATACTCCACTCGCACTTGGGCCTCTGGGCCGGCCTCTTCGGGCGCGTTCATGGCGATGCCCTTGATGTCCCTGTTGCGCTCGCGGAGGAATTCCGAGAAGCGCTCCGGCCCCATCTCTTCCATGCTCTGGCGGAGCGTGCGTTCCATCTGTCCCGTGTAGCAGTCCAAGTAATCGTCTACCAGCCCGTCCCGGGCAGCGTCGAGCATGGAATAGATCACATCCCGCGGTTCTTCCGGCCTGGAAGAGCCGAGGCCCAAGAAGCCGCTGTCGTCGCTGCCGCCAAAGTTCAGGCGCTCGAACCCGCCCTGGTACCAGGCGATGATCGCCAAGCCGGCAACGATGACCGTGACCGTGACTGCCTGCGCCTTCGCATCCTTGCTCATGGCAGCGACGACTGGCGACTGCTGCCCCGCCGGATGATGTTCAGGTCGAGATTGCCGTCCTCGTCGACGATCGTCTTGCGCAGGCGCGGCAGTATCTCTTCCATCGTCTCCAGGAACAGGCGGCTGCGCGTCACTTCGGGGTTCCGAGCGTATTCCGAGGCCAGTTTCTCGAATCTGGCGGCGTCGCCCCGAGCCTGCTGGACGCGGCGTTCGCGGTAGCCGTGTGACGCGGACAGCATCTGCTGCGCCTGCCCGCGCGCCCGGGGAAGGATGTCGTTGGCGTAGCCCTCGGCTTCGTTGACGATCCGCGCGGAATCCGCCCTGGCCGATGCGACGTCCCGGAAGGCATCGGCCGCCTCCGCTGGCGGGGTGACCGAGCGGATGTTCACGGTCGAGAGCACGACCCCTAATCCGTGGCGGTCGATCAGCTCTTGCGACTGCCGCCGCACTTCCTCTTGGATCGCGATCTTCTCCGTCGTGAGGACCTCGTCCACCGCCCGGGTGGAGATCTGCCGCTCGAGAGCGGCTTCGACGGCGTTCGCGACCGCTAGGTCGACGTCGGCCGACCGGAACAGATAATTCGCCGGTTCGGCGATGCTGTATTGCACGACCGCTCGTACGTTGAGGATGTTCTGGTCGCCGCTGAGGAACTGGGAGAGCACGGGGTCGGCAGGCAGGGCGTTCGCCTCGTCGGCCAGCTCGCCCCCGATGAACGCGCGCTTCAACTCGCGGACCTTCAGCTTGTACACCTGTCCCACGGGCCACGGCCAGTGCCAGCCGACGCCGGGCATGACCTGATCGTTCGACAACGCCCCGAAGGTTGTCAGCACGGCCTGTTGCTCGGTGCGAATCACGTAGACGCCCGAGAACAGCCACAGCGCCGCGAGAGCGCCCGCCAAGTGGCGTGCCGAAACCTGCCGCAGGCTCTCGCCGAGCGGCCCGCCGGACGGGCTGTCGGTCGCCGGAGACGGGTGCGCGTGCTGGTGCATGGCCGGTGCTATTGCCCCCTCGTCAGCAGACGCAGCAATTCTGAGTCGGCGCTGAGGATCACGGTCGTGTCCTCGTCCAGGGCCTTGCGGTAGGCTTCCAAGGTCCGCGTGAGCTTGTAGAAGGACTGGTTGCGGGAATAGGCCGCGCCATAAACGCGAGCGGCAGCCGCGTCGCCTTCGCCCTTGGTGGTCTCGGCCTCCTTGTACGCCTTGGCTAGGATTTCCTCCTTCTTCCTGTCGGCTTCGGCCCGGATTCGCAGGGCCTGCTCCTCGCCCTCGGCGCGGTACTGCCGGGCGATCCGCTCGCGCTCGGCGCGCATGCGGGCGTACACGCTCTGCTTGTTCTGCTCCGGCAGGTTGAGCCGCTTGAGGCGCACGTCGGCAATGCTGATGCCGTACTCCTCCAGCGCTGCCGTACCGCTGCGCTCGGCCAACTTGTCGAGCACTTCCTCGGTCTTGACCTGTTTCGGCGACGTCGAGACGATTTCTTCCAAGTCGAGATTGGCGATCGTCGCCGCCAGGCCGGACCAAACCAGGTCGTGCAGGCGCATTTCGGCCGCTCTCTCGTTGCCGACAGCCTGCACGAACGCCTGCGGGTCGGCGATCTGCCACAGGGCATAGGTGTCGATGCTCAGGTTCTTCTTGTCCTTGGTCAGGAATTCCGAGCGCGGGGGGTTGTAGACCCGGAGCCGCCGGTCGAAGAGCTGCACTTGCTGCAGCAGGGGCACCTTGATGCTCAGGCCCGCGTCGGTAACGGTACGGACTGGCTTGCCCAATTGCGTGACCAGGGCGAACTCTGTCTCGCGCACCGTGAACAGGGCTGACCAGGCCAGGACCGCCACTCCCAGCGCCAGCAGCAGGTTGCGGTTGCGCTGCACCAGCCCGCGCCAGTCGAACGGCTCCTTGGGAGCGTGGTCGTGATGGTGCCCGTGCGCATGCTGCTCGTCCCCGTGCTTGTGGTCATGGGAATGGCCGTGGTCGTGTGTGTGGTGGTGGTCGTGCATGGTCTATTCCCCCAGCTCGGCGGGCTCGAATGGCGGCGGCGGCTGTTGCATCTGGGCTCCCGGCGGCGCGACGATCACCCCCTCGTCCATTGTCCAGAGCGTGCGGCGGCCGCCCGAAGAATCGATGATGAGTTTCTTGCGGCCCGGCAGGATCTCTTCCATCGCTTCCAGGTACAGCCGCGTGGAAGTCGGCCCGGGAGCGGCGCGATAGGCTGACTCGAGCTGCTGGAAGCGCGCCGCGTCGCCGCCCGCGCGGTCCGTGCGGCTCGCCATGTAGCCGTGGGCCTCCTGCACCAGCGCCTCGCCTTGGCCCCTGGCCAGCGCGACCTGCTCGTTGGCGTAGCCCTCGGCCTCGTTGATCATCCGGCTCTTTTCTTCCAAGGCCCCGGCGACCTCGCGGAACGCATCGACGACCTCTACCGACGGGTGCATGTCCTGGAAGCGGACGTGCCGCACGCGCACCCCGGTGCCGTAGTCTGCAAGCCGCCGCTGCAGCTCTTCGGCGGCCCGCTGCTCGGTCCGGTGGCGGCCGGTGGTCAATAACGCATCCAGCGACACCGTGTTCACCACGCTGCGCAGCGCCGCTTCCGATGCGGCGCGGATGACGGCCTCGGGATCGAGCTGTTGGAAGATGTAGTCGTCAGGCCGGTCGATGTCGTAGTGCACCACGGCGGTCATCTCGATCATGTTCTGGTCGCCGGTCAGCATCAGCGTTTCCTCGTCCTCGAGCTGGATGCGGCCGTCCCTGTGCTGGAGGTTCCATTCGTAGGACGGAGGCTCGCTGAACGCCGCGTCGTCCGAAGTCCGGAATCCGATCTCGATCGCGCGAATCTGCCTTGCCCGCACGCGCGTCAGCCGGTCGACGGGCCACGGCAGCTTGAAGTTCAATCCGGGCTCTCGATTGGGCAGCACCCTGCGGCCGAAGCGCTCGACCACGCCCACTTCCTCGGTGCGGATGGTGAAGACTGCCGTGGACGCCCACAGCGCAAGCAGAGCGGCTGCGGCGGGCTTTGCCAGCAGCCGGCGGTTCTCTACCAGCCACGCGAAGCCCGCGGCGGGATCGATGCCGCGCAGGATGTCGAGGATCGCCCTCCAGAGCTGGGCGATGCCGACATGCGACCGCACGCGCTCCCAGCGCGAGAGCTGGCCGGCGGGCCGCTCGATGCGCAGCAGGCGCACCGAGTTGAGCATCACGAAGATCGAGGAGATCTGGTGGACTCCGGCGGCTAGTGCCGGCCCCATCCAGCCGATGCCGGCGATGTAGACGGAAACCACGTTGACCACGCCGGCGAAGAGGATGATGTTCTGCCACACCGTGGTGACGGCCCGCCTGGAAACACCGAACAGCTTGGGCAGCCTCCCGATCTCCGGGTTGAGATCGACGACATCGGCTGCCTCGGCCGCGATGTCGGCGCCGGAACCCGAGATCGCCACGCCGACATCGGCTGCCGCCAGGGCGGGCGCGTCGTTGACGCCGTCGCCGATCATGGCAACCTTGCGGCCCTGCACCTGCAGTTGCTTGATCCGGTCCAGCTTTTGCTCCGGCAGCAGTTCGGCCTCCACGTGCGTGATGCCGACCACCCGCGCCATCGCGTCGGCGGCCTTGCGACGGTCGCCTGTGAGCAGGATGATGTTGCTGATGCCCAGGTCCTCGATCTCGTGGACCGCATCGTGAGCGCCCTGGCGCGGCGTGTCTCGCAGCAAGATCGCGCCCGCGCAGCGGTCGCCCTCGGCGACCAGGACCGGGGTCGCCCCAGCCCGGTCGGAGGCGGTCAAGTAGTCTTCGAGGCCATAGATGCCGTGGTCGTTGAGGAAGGCCTCGTTGCCGGCTCGGACGGTCTTGCCGCGATGGATGCACTCGGCGCCGCGCCCGGGCACGATCTGTGCGTCTTGGAATTCCCCGGCGGCGATCCCGCGCTCTTCGGCGGTGCGGACGATCACCTTGGCGAGCGGGTGGTCCGAGCTCGCTTCCGCGGTCGCCCCGAGAGTGAGCACCTGTTCCTCGGTGTGGCCCGGGGCCACCAAGATATCGACGATCTCGAACTCGCCGGTGGTCAGCGTGCCGGTCTTGTCGAACACGATGGTGTCGATTTTGGAGGCCGTCTGGACGACCTGCCCTCCGCGGGCCAGCAGGCCGCGGCGGGCCAAGCCGCCGATGGCGGCAACCATGGCGGCGGGAGTGGCCAGGATCAGTGCGCAGGGGCACCCGACGATCAGGACCGCCACGGCCCGGCGCACGCGCTCGGTGGCCTCGACGTCGCTGGAGAGGAAATAGACCGCGCCGGCAGCCAGCAGGATGGCCGGCAGGAAGTAGCGGGCGTAGCGGTCCGCTTCCCGCACCACCGGCGCGGTGCGGTGGTCGCGGGCCTCTTCCACCAAGTGAATGAGCCGCGCTAGGGTGGACTCCTCCGCGGCATAGGTCACCCGGATGTGGAGCAGGCCGTGACCGTTCAGGGTGCCCGAGAATACTTCGTCCCCCTCGCTCTTGTCGCGAGGCACGGACTCTCCCGTGATGGGGCTCTCGTCGACCGACGATTCACCGCGTTCGACCGTGCCATCGGCGGCGATGCGCTCGCCGGCGCGCACGACGACCAAGTCGCCGGGCTCCAAGTCCTCGACATGGACTTCGACCTCCTCGCCATCGCGCAGCACGCGGGCATGGTGGGGCAGCTGGTCCACGAAGCGGTGGATCGCCCGTTCGGTCCGCCCGGCGGCCCAGGCCTCCAGGCCCTCGCCGAGGAGCATGATGAACATGGCCTCGGCGGCCGCCAAGTATTCTCCGATCGCCAGGGCCGCGCCCGCCGCGATGACGATCGCGAGGTCTGCCGAGATCTTGCGCTCGAGGAGCTCGGAAATGGCCCGGTAAAAGGTCTTGTAGCCCGCCAGCACCGCGAGGAAGATCGCTGTGTCGATTCCAAGCAAGGAATCGAAGATGCCGAACAGGTTCAGCAGCAGCAGGACGCCGACGACAACCGTGAACCCTACGTACTTGATCTGCTCGCGGCGGTCGCGATTTATCGCATGGTCCTCGGAGACGACATGCACTGGTAGACAAAGATAGCAAAGACGGTCGTTGGCCTCCCTGATTAGCGGGGCCTCGGGCGTCGATCCATGTGCAATGGGCGCGACTAGCTAAGGTGATCGTCGCCGTGCGGCAGAGCCGCTCCGCCCTCGCCACGGGGTACCCGCAGCGCGCCCCTCGACCGGTGCCCGCCGCTGCCTCTACCGTCCCCCAGAAGCCGATCGGCGCATTGTACAATCACTGCTTCATGCCCGGGAAGAGCTACGCGAAGGGCCCGACCATCCCCCTGATCGGCGAGACCATCGGGGATGTTTTCGACAAGGCGGTCGCGTCGCACTCGGACAAGGATGCCCTCGTCTCGCGCCACCAAGGGCTGCGGCTCACGTACGCAGACCTCGACAGGGGCGTGAGCGAAGTCGCGGCAGGGCTGTGGGGCTTGGGAATCCGTCCCGGCGACAGGGTCGGCATGTGGGCCTCGAGCTGCGTCGAATGGGTCTACCTGCAAGTTGCCACTGCCAAGATCGGAGCCGTCCTGGTCAACGTCAATCCCGCCTACCGCGCCCGCGACCTGACATACATCTTGGAACGCTCGGGCATCAAGGCCATCTTCCTGCACGAGCAGGACGCCCGCGTGAACTACGCCGACCTGCTGGAGGAGGCGAAGGGCAGGAGCAATCACTCCCTGCGCGCTTCGGTGCTGCTAGGCACGTCGCAGTGGGACCGGATGATCGGCGGCGGAGTCGCTCCAGATCCCGGACCGAGAGACTTGCACGAGGTCGTCAACATCCAGTACACATCCGGCACGACCGGCAGCCCGAAGGGCGTGCTGCTCACCCACCACAACATAGTCAACAATGCCCACCTCGTCGGTGCCGGGCTGCGCTGGACGCCCGCGGACATCCTGTGCATGCCCGTGCCCCTCTACCACTGCTTCGGCTGCGTCCTGGGTTCGTTGCAGTGCATCGTCCACGGAGCGACGCTCGTGCTGCCCTCGGCGCAATTCGACCCCTTGGCAACTCTCCAAGCCATTGACGAATTGCGCTGCACGACAGTCTACGGAGTGCCGACCATGTTCGTCGCCGAACTCGACCATCCCCAGTTCGCCAGCTTCGATACCACCTGCCTGCGCACCGGGATCATGGCCGGCTCGCCATGCCCCGTAGAGCTGATGAAGCGGGTCGTGCGACAGATGCACTGCTCGGAGATGACCATCGCCTACGGCCAGACAGAATCATCCCCCGCCATTACGCAGAGCACTTGCGACGATCCGCTGGAGGTTCGCACTGCCACGGTCGGGCAGGCGATGCCGTGTACGGAGGTGAAGGTGATTGATCCGGAGACAGGCGAGACCGTTGACGTGGGTGTGCAGGGCGAATTGCTGACGCGCGGCTATCTCGTGATGAAGGGCTACGACAAGGATCCCGAAAACACGGCCCGGGCGGTTGACGGGGACGGCTGGCTGCACACCGGAGACCTAGCCACGATGCGCCCGGACGGCAACCTGCGCATCACCGGGCGCGCCCGGGAAATGATCATCCGCGGCGGCGAGAACGTCTATCCGAGGGAGATCGAGGAGTACCTGCACACGCACCCCGACATCGCGGACGTGTACGTCTTCGGCGTTCCTGACGAGCGCCTCGGGGAGCGCGTGGCGGCCTGGGTCAAGGCGCGCGACGGTTCCGGCCTCGCAGAAGAAGCAGTCAAGGCGTTCTGCCAAGGCCAGATCGCCCACTTCAAGATTCCCGAGCTGATTCGGTTCGTCGACGAGTTCCCGCTGACAGTCACCGGGAAGGTGCAGAAGTTCATCATGCGCGAGCGCGAGATCGAACTGCGCGGCCTCGCCGGGGCCGCCGCGGTGGAGACCGCCTGATCAGCCGCCGCGCTGCAGGTCGGCCTGCTTGAGCACCCACTCGCGGATCACGCCGTAGCCCGGGTCGCCCGCTTCGTAGCGCACCCCGCCTTGGTGCCCGTCCTCGTCACCGGACTGGATATTGAGCGGCTTGCGCAGGAACTTGCTCTTTTCGACATCGTGCAGGTCCACCCGTGCTTGCATGCGCCGGTAGTTGCCCAGCAGCGCTTGGGGCGGGATGTAGCCCGCCGCGTCCGGCGGGTCCAAGTAGAGGGTAGGCACGCGTCCCGGCACGCCGTGGCAGGAAATGCAGGCGCGGTTGTCGCGCGAGTCGATGCGCGTCATCTCGGTGAACACGTAGTCGCGGAAGTGGATGATGTCTTCGATCCACTCGTCGGAATCGGCCAGCGCCCGGACATCGCTGCCTTGCTGCGCCTTGCTCTCTTCGGCGATGATCTCGCGCAGGCGCTTGCCGTAGATCTTGTCGTCGCTGTTGAGGATGTTCTGGATGCGGGTGCGGTAGAGCGGGCTCGGCTCGTGGTCGATCCAGGCCGTCAGCGCCTTCAGCACTTCGGGATGTCGGCGCAGCGCGGTCTTGTTGGCCAGCGCGATCGCCTGCTTGCGCACGTCCTCGGGCGAGTCTTCGGAGAACCACGAGGTGAACATGCCGACGAGCCTGTCCTTGGCCTCCACGATGGGATCGATCACGTCGATGCCCAACTCGTCCTTGGTGAACAGCGAGCCGGCGGTCTCGCCTGGCTCTAGCTTGAGGTAGTCCAGGCCGAAGATGTAGTTCGGCTCGGCGTCGTCGTTCGAGCCGACCATGCGGAAAGTCAGCCGGTTCTGGCCAGCCTTGAACTCATGCACGCCCAGTGACACCGGGCCGGGAGCGGTGAGGCTCTCGCGGTAGAAGTCGATCGCGTCTTCGATGCTTTCGCCGTTGAGGAGCGGCTGGACGGTGCCCATTTCCCGGTCGTGAAGGAACGCAGCGATAATCTCGTAGGGCCCGCCTTCGGGCGCTTCCACCCCGAACGTGAGTTCGTTGCCGGGCAGCCCCTCGCGCCACCACAGGATCGTGTTGCGGCTGGTGAGGCCGTCCGGCACGAGCTGCTTGGTGGTGCGTCCGCCCGTCAGGTCCAAGACCTCTAGGTCCTCGGCCTCGGTGGCGCCTTCGATGGCCTCTTCCATGGTGGGGCCGCCCTCCTGATAGCGCAGCATCCACTCCGTCGATGGCAGCCAGAAGAGCGCGTCCCCGCCGACGTGGTCGAACGCCGCCCGGCGGTGCAGCGTGGGGTTGTTGCCTAGCACCCGTCCCAGCAGCGTCGCCCTTTCGCTGTCCGCCGGGGATTGGTCCGTGGCGCTGGGGGCCGGCCTTCCCAGCAGGTGCGGCGCGGCGGCGATCGGGGACTGGCGCGCAGGCGGCACGAGCAGCTTGAAGAACTCGCGCTCGAGATCGGCGTTGTCCTCGCCCTCGCTGAACTGCCAGCGGACCCGCGATAGGAAACGGACCAGCGCTTCGGCATCGTCCTGCCGGCCGGCATTCAGGAACGCATCGAGCTTGGCCAGCAGAGGACGGATCGTCTCGACGTCGCCGGAGAGCCGCAGGGCGCTGGGGTTGGACAGGGCCTTGGCCGCGGCAGCGACCTGTTCTAGGTCGTCGCCTTGCAGCAGTTCCAGCAGGTGGCGCTGCAAACGGGCCGAGTTCACGTTGGCGGCACCTTGCAGCGCGATGGACCTCCACGGCACCTGCCCGTCGTCGCTGCGCGTCTGGTAGATGCTGAGCAGGATGTCACCGATCAGCTCGGTCGCGCCGGGCGTCGAGTATCCGAGCTGGCCGGGGCCGCCGTCTCCGCCGCGCTCTTGGAAATGAGTCGCCGCCACGGCCGCCAAGCGCTGTTCGAGCAGGTCTCGCCGGTCTCCCGCCCGTTGCCGGGCAGACGACAGCATCCGGTACAGGTCTTCCAACTCGCGGTACTGCTGCTCGCGGTTGTCGGTGCCGGTCTGGTTCGCGATCTGACCGTTGACGATCAGCATCGAGGTCGTCGAGTAGCGCATCGCATTCTCGACGTGGCTGTTCGGTTCGGGCTGTTGCAGGACCGCGACCCAGGCGCGGTTGATGCGCTGGCGCAGCGGCGGGTTCCAGACCCACTGGTGCCACGCTGCCTTGAACGCGTAGGCCCGCACGCCCGGGAACGGATCGCGCATGGCATCGGCGAGTAGGTCGGCCAGTTCGTTGGCGTCCACTTGGGAGCGCGGCCCGACCAGGTCCGCCCGCATGATCAGGGATTGCAGGACCGATTGCCGCGTGCGCTCGTCACCGCCGCGATAGGCCGCTAGCACGGCTGGCCAGCCCTGATCGTCCAGGAGCAACTGGCGCAGCGACCAGAAGGCGGCTTCGCGGCACGCCTTGACCGGATCGGAGAGCCCAGAAATCAAGGCGGGGATGCCAGCCGGGGCCAGCGAGCCGCCAATGCCGAGGTAGCCGTAGTAGCGGACCTGCGGCATCTCGTCGTCGGTTGCGGCAATCATCAGGTCTGCGAAGTCCGCCCGGCCAGTGGTTTGCAGAGCCCGGACGCGGGAGAGCTTCTCCAAGGCGGATTCGTCGGGTCCCGGCTCGAAGTCGCTCCGTTCGAACGGCTGGGCGTCGCCCGGGAACAGGCGGCTGAGGGCGCGGATCACGTAGGCGTTGGTGACGAAGCCGGTCTGTGCCGAGCGGTTCCAGAGCCCGTATTCGAACTGCTTCTCCAGCAGCCAACGCACGGCGCGCTTGACCGGGGGGCTGTCCGGGCCCTGTCCCGCGGCCCGCAGGGCGATGAGCGACACCGCCGTTGGCGCGGGGTCCCCCTCTTCATCGATTCGGTTCCAGGAGTCCGTGGCCTCGTCGTGCACACCGAGGTCGAAGCCCCACGATCCGTCCTCTTGCTGCAGGGCCAGCAGCCGCTTCATGTCGCGCTCGACCTGCGCTTCGAACGCCGGCAGCAGTTCCCGGGCCCGCTTGCCCAACTCGGCCTCGGCGTCGAGCTTGGCGAGTTCCTCGCGCGGGAGCAGATCGTGGAAGAACTCGATACGGTGGCCCAGGTCGTCGGTGACCTTGATCTGGACGTCGCCGGTGGCGACGATCTTCTCGGCCTTCTCGACCACGCCGGCAAGGTACTTCTCTTCGCCGCTGTCGCGCCACGCCCGCTCAAGGATCTCGGCCGCGAACTTGAAGACCACGTTCGGGCCGAAGTTAGAGCCCCTGCCCGCGGCGTTGATGCCCTGCGGGTCGTTGGTTTGCAGCACATAGTTGGCGGTACGCTTCTGCTGGTACGAGTGCAGCTTCTTGGGCTGGAAGGTGCGCTCGTGCTGCACCACGTTGCGGCCCGCCACGCGGCTGCCCGCGGGGGCGTCGCCGAGATCGTTGGGCGCCAGCGAGGTGTTCACGGCGGCGTCGACGAGTTCGTTGGTCGGCCGCAGGCTCTCGTACATCGTGTTGACGAGCCGGCGGTGGTTCTGGACCGTCCCATCGGGGCGATAGCCGTGCCGCAGCGCGTCGGCGACGCCCCACACTCCGCTCTGGGTGTGGCAGCTCATGCAGTTCTCGCCGAAAAGGCTCGAGCCGTCCCGGACGCGGCGATGCACCGCGATGTTGCGCGGGCGGTGAATCAGCCAGGCGTCGATCTCGGCAAGGTGGTAGTAGATGGATTGGCGCAGTGCCTGCTGAGGTGTGTCGAACGGAGCCGGCTCGACCAGGCGGACTTCCAGCTCGTAGCCCGGCTGGTTCGCTTCCACCCGCAGGTAATACGTGCCGCCGGGCTGCACGCGGCGCGTGACGAACGAGCGGAAGTTGTCGTCTTGCTGGTGGATGCGCTCGTTGACGTCGCGGCCGTCGTAATAGGTGTAGACCTGCTCCGGGCCGGGGATCACCTCGGTGTCGGGATGGATATAGGGCACTGCCTCGTTATTGCCGAAATCCTCACGCTTGGCGGCCTCGCGATGCTCCAGCTCCTCGGCCGTGGGAGTGCCCGGCTTGTACACCCGGATGCGCGCGCTGACGACGGGTTCGACGAGCTGCAGGTTGGCCGTCAAGAGCTTGACCCTGTCGCCGCGGTAGACGAAGCGGTACCAATCGTCGGGCGAGCTTCCGGAGGCGGCGTTGTCGAAGTACTCCAGGTCGTCAGCGCCGCCGATGACGCGCAGGACTTGGTCGGCGTTGCCAGGCTCGAATGGCAGCAAGACCGCTTCTTCCGGGGCGTTGTTGGGCTCGGTTTCGAGCACGAGGTCACCCGAGACAGTCTGGGACACGTGCGCGACGTCGACAGTTATCGCTATGTCGTCGATGCCCGGCGTTCGTTTCGGAGCGGCCGCGGCAAGCCGGGCAAGCCCTTGGTCGCGATGGTACGGCGCCGTGGGCCAAGGCTCATCCGTGAGGGTTGTCAAGGAGAGTTCGTAAGTGCCTGCCCGCGGAGCCTTGTACGTCTGGTACACGTCCGGGTCCAGCGCATGCAGGACCTTGGTCCAGCCGTTCTCCTCGCCTTGCACCAGGTCCCCCCGGCTCATCGACGGAGTGGTTTGGGCAGTGCTCGGAGGAGGCCCGCTCCAGCGCGCTGAGATGCGGCCGTTGTCGGGAAGCCTGCCCGGGTTGGCGATGCCGGCTTGGATCCGAACCGTCTCGCCCTTGGCGAGATCCCACGAGCGTGTCCAGCTGCCGTCAAACTGGACCGTTTCGCCGAGGGCCGGTCCGGCCAGCAAAGCGCTCAGACACAGTGCGAGCAAGAGCAGACGGGAGCCTCCGGTTCGACGGACACAGTGCTTCCGAGATCCCGGATTCCTGGAGAACGATTGCCCGGGGATCGCTGGAGCGTGGAGAGCGGTAATCGGGGTGGCCATGATCATGATGTCGATGTGCCCACGAAGCCTCGGCACCGTCGGCTTGCAGGTCTGCAACGCACCCGCCGGCCGCGAGAGTCCTTCGCTAGGTCCGAATCTTGGCAGCCGCTAGCAAGCGGTGCAGCCAACTCAAACCATTATAGGAGCGCGGGGCTGTCTTGGAAGTCGGAGGGCGCTCGATTGCTACGGGCGGCCGCCGAGCTTGGCCGAGATGTCAGCGGCGATCTGGCCGCCGTGAAATCGGCCGTTCTCGATGAAGATCTCGTTCGTGTGCATGCCGGCCACGATTACGCCGGCGAGGTATACGCCGGATCGGTCGCTTTCGAGCGTGTCCGGATTGGTGCGGGGCTTCTTCGCTTCCTCGTCGAAGACGATGCCGAGGCTGGCCAAGAATTCCGTGTCTGGCTGGTAGCCGGTCATGGCCAAGACGAAGTCGTTCTTGATCGCCACAGGGCCATCCGGGGTCGTCAGATGCAGCGTTCCCGGCTCGATGCGGGTCACCGTGCTACCCAGATAGGCCTTGATCTCGCCGTGCTTGATGCGGTTGGAGATGTCGGGCAGGATCCAGTACTTGACCTTGGGGCTGAGTTCGGGATGGCGGTGGACCAAGGTGACGCGGGCACCGGCCCGGTGGCACTCCAACGCGCAAATGGCGGCGGAGTTCTGGCCGCCGATCACCGCTACGTCGCAGTCGAAGAACGGGTGCGGCTCGTGATAGTAGTGATGCACCTTGTCCAGATCTTCGCCGGGCACTCCCATAAGGATCGGAATGTCATAGAAGCCGGTGGCGAGGATGACCTTGCGGGCCGAGTAGGCGCAGGCTTGGCCCAGGCGGTTCGTGCTGGCGACCGAGAATGCGCCGTCGCTGCCCGTCACCGCGTGGACTTGCTCGTACTGGTGGATGTCCAGCCGGTAGTGGCTGGCGACCCGGCGGTAGTATTTCAGCGCCTCGCCGCGGGTGGGCTTTTCCCGGACCGCCGTCATGGGAATGTCGCCGATTTCGAGCAGCTCCGGCGTGGTGAAGAACGTCAGATTCGTCGGGTACTTGTACAGGGAATTGACGACGCAGCCCTTCTCGATTGTCTTGACCGTGAAGCCGGCCTTTTGGACTTCAATCGCGCATGCGAGCCCCGTGGGCCCGGCGCCGACCACGATGACGTCTACGGATGCGTCTGCCGAAGGGCCTGCCAACCCACAGTATAGGAATGGCCGCGAAAGGGCCTGGCGCGGCAATCGGTTCGGGGAGTCGGCCTAGAGGGTGCGGCAACGACGAGCAGGCCCGCAAACGCTCGGGTGGCTATTCCAGGGATCCGACGATGTTGCGGTTCGCTACCGTGACGGGCCGAAGTCTCTCTCAGGCTCGGTTCGACGCGGTATCTCATCAAAAGAGACGTAGCGAGTCCGATGCGGAACTGCCTCCCTCGCGAGCGGCTCAGCGAATGCTTTGGTTGTGGGTCCGCGTATGCTCTTCAGGAACGAGGAGATCGTGAGAGTTGCGCCGCGAGCGTCTGCTCCGCGAAGGTCCGTTCCGTCGAGTAGAGCTCCTCGGAGGTCAGCGTTGCGGAGGTTGGCATTCCGAAGGTCCGCGTCCCGGAAGTCGGCTCCGCGCAGGTTCGCCTTCTCGAAATTCATACTGCACAGAACGGCTCCAGAGAAATCTCCGTCGGCGAGGTTCGCGCGACAGCCTTCACGCCCATCGGATTCAAGCCAGATCTTGTGGTGTGCCAGCACATCTGCCAGGGGCTGAGCGCCGGGCACAGCCTGCTCGATGACCGCCTTTCCTCTGCGGTGCAGCTGCTCGATGACCGCGATCCTAAGCGCAAGCGCGCGGTCGTCCGCGGTGGTTGCGCTTCTCAGCAGGTTGTCGTTTTCGAAGGCTTGACGGTACCGATCTGCGAGATCCCCATAGTCCCTGCTGAGACTGTCCGCACACTCGATCTGATCGGAAGAGAGCCGATCCCCGTGCCTTGAAACGAGAAATCCGATGTCGAAGAGGTCTCGTGCCCTGATTCTGTTAGCGGCTGCATCCATCTTCTGGTCGAACAAGGCCGGAATGCGGTAGGTGCGAATTCCATCGACGATTACGATATCGTCCGGGTTCGGCTCTGACCGAGAGCTCAGCTCGATCTTCAGAAGGCGATCTTCGCCGGTTTCTGGGTTGATGTAGTGAACCTTGAAACGCCGCCCCTTCCACGTGTCGTAGTCAGGGATGAAATCCGACATCGAAGCACCTCCGTCCCGAAGGCCGTCTCGCACTTGGTCCTTGATGGAGAACCGATCGCCACAGTCATCGAAGTCGAGGTCTTCCGAATGGCGGTTCAAGCCATATAAGAGCGCCAGAGCCGTTCCTCCCTTGAGCACGTAGGGTGTGGCCTGCAGCCGAAGTGCGACCGCTCTCATGAGACGTTCGTGGAGGCCTTCTTCCGGCGTTAGTCGAATACTACGGTGGGTAGCCATGCTTCGTAAAGCTCCAATTCTTCGGGGGGCAACTGTTTGCGCAGTGGTTTGAGGTACTCCTCGACCAAGTGCTCGATTTGTTCTGGAGTGCTGAGCCACTGGTTGATGCATCGCACCGTGACGTGTCGCGGATACTTCGCACTCCAGCAATCCCGCGTGTCAAGGAGCACGTAGTCTGCGATGGCTCGATAGTGGTTGGCGACCCATACCGGCCCAGAGCCCGGGGGGATATATTTCCCTTCTAGGATGTGGGCCATGTCTCGCACGCCCTTGCTGCCCAGGCTGGGTGTCGTATCGGTGAACCCGCCTGGCCCGGCAAAGGTAAGCGTGCGGGGACTGTCCTTGAGCGTTACGAACGGCACGCTACCATGCCAGTCGCCGGTGTGCTCGCCAGGCAGCCGTAGATTGAGGGCTGCATGGTACGAGAGATAGCGAGTTGGGGTTGTTACTGGGATCCGGACCGCGATATGGTACTCACCCATGGACGGATGCCACATGGTCGGCATGAGATCGACTGAGCTTGCCCGAGACATCTCAGTTCCATTCAAGCACGAATGGCGGCGCGTGTCAACCAGTTTTCCCTGAAATTCGTATATTTTTTCGTTATATATTTCTATATAGACGGGTAAATATACTGCTATTTCGCTCTTCGTTCCGATCAAGCAGAGGATGTCCGTCCGTTTCGGTCTCACCAAGCCGAGCGCTTCTTGGTCCAGCTCCCGCCGTTGGGCCACTGACGCTGGCCGGTCAAAACTGCTACTCTTCACGGCGATGCCTACAAGAGCCCGGTTGATCTCTATCGCCGCCGGCGCATGCATGCAGTTTGCCCCGCTGCTGGCTGTCGAGACCCCCACCACGGTCATCGACCATCCGACGGCAAATGTCGTCGTCAAGCTCGAATTCGGCCTGCGAGCAACTGAGCCTCAGCGTTGGACTGGTCAGGCCAATGTTGAGCCCGGATCTGTTCAGGCAGTGTGGGGCTGGCACTTCGATCGGCCCGACCGTATCATCGGGGCCTCGGGCTGGGAGCTGGAAACCCGCTGGTACAGCCCGCCCGATGCCCGCTATCGACAACGCGAGGAGTTGCCGGGCGGAATCAAGATCCTCCCCAACGGCGTATACCTCAGCGTCGAGGCGCGTCCAGGCGCGGTGGTCTCGGTCCAGACGAACCGAGGCGACTTCTCGTTTTCGCTCACGGAACTCAGGCAGAAGCGGCGGATTGAAGTCCTCGACGGAGATGTCGCTGCGAGCGTTGCTCCCGCCGTCCGCGCGCTGACTAGGGGCGAGGCAAGCCAGCACGACTACCCCGCGGCGGCCTGGACCGAAGCCGGGCTCTTCGTCGCGTGGACTACCTTCCATAACGAAGCCAACGCGCTCTATCTCGCTTGGAAGAAACAGGATGCCTGGCACACGTATCGCGTGACTCCGCGCTGGGGCGACTATTTCGGCACGGCGGTGGCGAGCGATTCCGAAGGGCGGATCCATGTCTTGTGGGCCGAGTGCGCCGATGGTCGCTGGAGGCTCGTGGACAAGGCATTCGATCCAGCCTCCGAGAGCTGGGACCCAGAGGTCTACGTATCTCCGACAGGCACGCGCCAGTACTTCCCAGTAGCCGTGACGGCGACGGATGGAAGCCCGTGGGTGGCGTGGCAGGAATTCCGAGGCGACCAGCTCGATGTCATGGCGGCGCGTTTCGACGCGGATGGCTGGTCCGCGCCCATCAGGGTCAGCGAGTCTGACGCCAACGACTGGGCTCCCGACCTGGCCGCTGCCCCGGATGGGTCGGTTTGGGTGGCTTGGGACGGCTACGAACGCGGCAGCTACGACATTTTCCTCAGCCGACTGCTGCCCGGCTCCGCCGATGCGATCATCAGGGTGCCCGCAGACCACAACCGGGCGATCGAGCCGTCCGTGGCGGTGGATGCCGCCGACCGGGTGTGGGTGGCTTGGGCCGAGAGCGGCCCCAACTGGGGCAAGGACTGGGGCGTCTTGGGCCGCCCCGGAACGCAGTTGCGGGCCACCAGCGAGGTGCGCGTGGCCCGCTATGCCAACGGCGCTTGGTCCGAGCCGGTTCAAGCGCTGCAAGAGGCGGTCCCGGCATGGATGTCCGACATGCACGAGTACCCGGAACTGGTCATGGGAGAGCGCGATGTCCCCCACCTGCTCTTTCGCAAGATGATCCTGCGCTTGCCCGTGGAAGAGCACGAGTTGAAGGTCATGCTCGGCGACGAGCAAAGACGCATGCAGCCTTGGTACGACACCATCCGCGCCATGTCGTCAGTCCGCATGGCGGCCTTTGACGGCGCGCGTTGGTCACCTGTGACCGACCTTCCGCTAAGCTCGGGCGGCGCATACGCGCAGCTGGCGCTGGCGCGCCTCGATGGCGAGACGGTGGCCGTGTGGACCGGAGACGGCAGGACCTACCAAGATCCGCACGTGCACACTTCCCAATTGCGGTACGCCAGCCTCGATCTGGCCACGGAGCCCAGCGCCGAAGAGCGCATGCAGTCGTACCGCCCCGACTCCCGGGCCTTCCGGGACGCCGCTCCGTCCGAGGCGGCCGATCTCCAGCGGGTTCACAGCGCCCGCTGGGCGGACAAGGGGCCGTTGCGCCTGTTCCGGGGGGACTTGCATCGACACACCGACCTGTCGGCGGACAGCCAGCGGGACGGCGACATCTTGTTCCAGTACCGCTACGCGCTCGACGCAGGGGCGCTGGACTTCCTGGCCGTGACCGACCATTCCGGGGCCGAGCGGCTGCACTTCTACAAGTACCAATGGTGGAAGACGCGCCAGATCGCGACCATGTTCAATCAGCCCGGGCGGTTCGCGACGTTTTTCGGCTACGAGCGGACCGTCACGTTTCCCGGTGGTCACCGCAACATCATTTCCGCGCGGAGAGACGCGCAGCCGGTGCCGATTTCCGACGAGGAGTTCACCGGCAATGAGAGCTGGGCCGACCGCCTCTACCCGGCGTTGCTGAAGCACGGCGACATTGCGATCGCACACACGACGGCCGGCGGGGGCGGCACGGACTGGCGCCACAACGACGCGAGGGCGGAACCGGTCGTGGAGGTCTTTCAGGCGTTGCGAGGGTCTTACGAGGAACCGAACTCTCCGGGCAAGGCCAACACCTCCGCGACGGCCGGATACGTGTGGAATGCTTGGAAGAAGGGCTGGCGCATCGGCTTGCTGTCCAACTCAGACCACGAGTCCACGCATCAGTCCTATGCGTGCGTGTGGGCCAGCGAACTCACTAACACTGCGATTCTTGACGCGATCAAGCAACGGCGCAGCTACGCCGCGACCGACAACATCGTGCTGCAGTTCGAGGCAACCGCGGACAGCGCTCCAATGGTGAAGATGGGCGGCGAACTCGCCGCCTCGAACCCGCCGTCGCTCAGCTTCCGCGCGTCCGCTACGGCGCCTGTAGACTCCTTAGAGATCGTGCGGAGCGGGGAAGTGGTGTACTCCTCCAAGCCCGGCACGTCCGCGGTCGCGGTCGACTTCCGGGACGAGGATGCGCCCGGCGAGGGCTCGGCGCACTATCATGTCCGGATTGTTCAGCGGGACGGCCAGATCGCGTGGTCGTCGCCGGTTTGGATTGACTTCGAATCGTCCGCTGTCGCTAGGTAGGAGGAGTTTCATGCAGGTCGACGGAAAGGTAGTTGTCGTAACTGGCGCCGCGCGCGGGATTGGGCGCGCGCTGGCCGAGCGGTTCGTGCAGGAAGGCGCTCGGGCGGTGGTCGCGGCCGACTTCGATGCTCCTGCCGTCCGCGCGACGGCCGACGAGATCGGCGCTTCCGCTCGTGTTGCGGACGTTCGTTCCGAAGCCGCGGTCAACGATCTGATCGCCTCGGTCGAACAGGAATTCGGCGCAATAGACCTGTTCTGCTCGAATGCCGGTATCTCTCATCCCGGCGGGCCCGAGGTATCCAACGAGGACCTCGAGCGTGTATTTGACGTCAACTACCGCTCGCATCTCTACGCTGCGAGGAATCTAGTGCCAAAGATGACGGCTCGAGGCGAGGGCTACTTGCTCAACACGGCCTCGGCTGCCGGCGTGCTGACGCAGATTGGCTCGTTGGCCTATGCCGTGACCAAGCACGCCGCGGTGGCCTTGGCCGAGTGGCTCTCGGTCAGCTACGGCGACCAAGGGCTCGGCGTCTCCGTGCTCTGCCCTCAGGGAGTGCGCACGCGCCTGCTGCTGGGCGAACGCGGCGAACGCGACAATTTCCTCACACCCGGGGCCATCGAGCCTTCCGACGTTGCCGATGCCGTTGTGGAGGGTTTGGCGGAGGAGCGTTTCTTGATCTTGCCGCATCCCGAAGTGGCCGAGTACATGCGCCGCAAGGCGTCCGACTATGACCGCTGGCTGCGCGGCATGCGCCGGCTGCAGGCGCGCGTGCGCGAAGACCCCAAGACCGCGATGCAGTCAGGCGGCGGATAGCGGGCATTCGGAGCCAGGCCGGATGTGCCCGGCGAGATCCGCTCCTGCCCGAGCCTCGAGGGCTGCATCCCATCCCAGCTACCCGGGTGTCAGCTTGGCGCACCGGAGCATTTTGGTGGCTCTGTGTTCGGAGGGTGCGAAAATAAAAGTCGGGACTAGCGCTGGCTCGCGCGAGGGCTGGCGCTTCGGTTCTCTGGCATGCTCTTGCTAATCGCGGCGTTTTCCTTCGAATTCGCGGGCCTCCGATCGTGCAAGCCTTGCGCCAAGGCAGGCCTGCGCTGGGCTGCGACGCTGGATCTGGCGGGAGACCGGGCCATCTTGGTCGCGAACGGCGCGGGCCGCGCGCGTGCGTCCGCCGCCGCGCGAGCGATCGTGTCCAGGGAATCGGTCCGGGCCGTGATTTCGACCGGGTTCGCAGGTGCCTTGAACCCGTCGTTTCTGGCCGGAGACGTGTTTGTCGCGGACTCGGTCCGCGGTGACGAGGGAGAGTTCGCCAGCCGGTTCCCCGCCGGGTCGCTCGGCGACGTGCGGCGGGGCGCGCTGCTGACCGTGGACCGGGTCGTGCAGTCAGCTTCGGCCAAGCGCGAGCTTTGGGGGCAGGGTGCCCAGGCTGTCGATATGGAGGCGTCGTCGGTCGCCGCCGTGGCTCGGGACCACGGTCTGCCCTTCTTCTGTATCCGGGCGATTAGCGATCTCGCCGCGGAGGACATGCCTGTGGACTTTGATCGCGCGCTCCGCTCCGATGGCTCGTTGTCCGCTTGGA
Organism: Bryobacterales bacterium; assembly: GCA_022824585.1. Lineage (GTDB taxonomy): Bacteria > Acidobacteriota > Terriglobia > Bryobacterales > UBA6623 > VXMF01. The sequence goes on from JAJDZN010000072.1 coordinate 65,418, forward strand.
GTGTGTTCGGACAAGCGCTGCGCGCACGCGGCCGTTGGTCCGGCCTCATGCGCCTGCGTCGCGATTCGGCGGCCGCTGCCCGATCGTTGGGCGCGTGCCTCAGGCGCTGCGAGTTCCCCTTGGCGGCCGGCGGCGTATGACGGTTCCTGAAGCCATGACCGCCGCGGTCTATCGCGGTCGGCAGACGGTTGTTCCCGAGTCGATCGCGGTGCCGTCGATCGGACCCGGCGAACTGCTCGTTCGGGTCGAGGCCTGCGGCATTTGCCACACGGACCTGAAGAAGATCGAGCATGACTTGTTGCCCGCTCCGAGGATCTACGGGCATGAGACGGCCGGAGTCGTTGCCCAGGTCGGGGAGGGCGTCGACAGCTACGCGGTGGGCGATCGTGTGTGTTTCTTTCACCACATTCCGTGCTTCGACTGCCACTACTGCCGCTTCCGTGACTATGCGCAGTGCTCGACATACAAGCGGGTCGGGGTGACTGCCGGTTTCGAGCCCGCCGGCGGCGGCTTCGCCCAGTACGTGAGGGTGATGGACTGGATCGTGCGCCGAGGGGTAGAGCGGATCCCGCCTCATGCCAGCTTCGAGCGTGCGACATTCGTCGAACCGACCAACACCTGCCTGAAGGGCTTGGCGAAACTGGCCGCGGATCCCGACGAGAGCGTGCTGGTGATGGGGCAGGGCCCGATAGGGCTGCTCTTCACGACCCTGCTGCGTCGGCAGGGCATCCGGTCGGTCTATACCAGCGACCGGGTTGCTTCTCGTCTGGAACTGTCCCGCCAATTGGGTGCCGCCGAGGCCTGGGACGCCGGCGGCGACGTGGCCGGCTGCGTTCGCCGAGTCTCTGGGGGCCGGGGCGTTGATGCTGTGATCGTGGCCGCATCGGCACCCGGAATCGTCGAACAAGCCGTATCGCTGTCCCGTCGCGGCGGACGCGTGATGCTGTTTGCTCAGACCTCCCCCACGGAGCGCTTCGAGCTCGACGGCAAGAGCGTGTGTGGCGAGGACCGGGCCGTGTTCGGTTCGTACAGCGCGTGCGCCGACTTGCAGTCCGAGTCTGCGGCCGCGGTCTGGGACCCCGACTTCCCGGCGGATGCGCTCGTCTCGCACCGATTTCGGCTGGACGAGTTCGAATCCGGCATGCGCTTGGCATCCCGGCCTCGAGAAGGTGCCTTGAAGCTGCTCGTCATGCCACAGGAGTGAGATGCAACCGCGGCGAGACATGCTGGCTTGCGTTCTGCATGGCCAAGAAGACCTCCGCATGGAGCGCGTTGCGGTTCCGGCCGTGGGTCCGGCCGACCTGTTGGTCCGGGTCCGTGCCGCGCTCACCTGCGGGACCGACCTGAAGGTCTACCGGCGCGGGCACCACGCCCGCATGATCACCCTGCCGGCCGCGCTCGGCCACGAACTGTCCGGAGACGTCGTGGAGACTGGCTCGGCCGTGCGCTCGTTCAACGTCGGTGACCGCATCGTGGCGGCAAACTCGGCGCCCTGCCACAAGTGCTTCTTCTGCCGCCAGGGCGAGAAGAACCTGTGCGAGAACCTGCTCTTCAACAACGGAGCCTACGCGGAGTACATCAGGATTCCCGGGCCTATCGTGGACTGCAACACGCATATCCTCCCCTCCGAGGTCGACTACCGCGACGCCGCTCTGTCCGAGCCGCTGGCATGCGTGCTGAAGGGAATCGACGATACCGGGGTCAAACCTGGCGACACCGTCACCATCATTGGCCTGGGGCCGATCGGGCTGATGTTCGTGCGAGTCGCCAAGATCGCAGGGGCCCGCGTGATCGCTGTCGGCAGGCGCCAGGTCCAGCTCGACAGGGCGGAGCATCTTGGAGCGGAGGTGTTGATCGAGTCGCATCGCGGCGACGACCCGACGGACGAGGTCCGGCGGCACACCCGCGGCGGCAGGGGGTCGGACGCGGTGATCGAAGCGGTCGGCTCCCCACACGCTTGGCGCCAGGCGGTATCCATGGTCCGCTCGGGCGGCAGGGTGAATTTCTTCGGCGGATGCCCGAAGCAGACGGTCGTTTGCTTGGACACGGGCAGGCTGCACTATTCCTCCCTCACCCTCAGAGCGACGTTTCACCACACGCCGGACCACATCCGAGAAGCCTTGGAACTGATCAGTCGCGGCGAAGTGCACGCGCGCGACTTCATTGCGGGCGAGGTCCCGCTGACGGAGTTGGCCACGGCGTTCCGGCAGTGGGCGAGCCGTAGAGGCCAGCTCAAGATAGCCATCCTGCCCGACCACGGGCAGTCTTGAGCGGCTAGCCCTCGCCGACGAAGTCTTGCAAGGCTGCCCTCACCCTGGCACAAGCGCCGTCCAAGCGAGCCGCGACGTCTCCGAAGTCGTCCACCCCCGCGGCCTCGGCGAATGAGGGTCGCAGGCGCTTGGGGACGGCCGCGCCTCGCTTGTCCGCCTCGAGCAGGCAGTGGAGTGTCTGAACGCGCGTCATCAGCCGCCACGCGTCAGCGAGTCCCGTCGCCAGGTCGGTCGGAATCGCGCCAGACTCTGCAAGCTCCGCCAGCACGTCACCGGGCGTGGCGGCGGATCGGACCGAGGGATGCTCCGGAGCATGGCGGAGCCTGAAATAGTGCGTCAGGACCGCGATGTCGGCGAGGCCTCCGGGACGCTCCGCCACCGCCCGCGGATCGCCATCCGGCGAGGTGCTGCGCAGTCGCCCGATTGCTGTAGCGGCCTGTGCGCGCAAGGCTGAAGGGTCTCGGCGCTTCTCGAGGGCGGCGGACATGCTCTGCGAAACGCGCTCCGCCCCGTCTCCTATGCAGCACACGAGCCTGGGCCAGCACGGGGCCCGCCCGCTCCAGACGCCCTCGCTGAGCCTGGTTTGCAGGGCCTCGTAGCTCGCGGCGGGACCGTCGGTGGCACAGGCGTAGATCTTGCGCCAACCCGGCTTCCCGCGGAGACCGCCCAGCAGCGCCGACTCGAGTCGCTGTGCAGAGGCGGATGCAGCTTGGCCGCTGCGGCCTTGGGCACTGCCGGCATCAAAGACAGCGATCTCGACCCCGGAGCCGACGTTCAGTCCGCGGCCGCCATAGTGGCCGGTGGCCAGGATCGCTATGCCGGCACCTGGCTGAAGTGCGTTCGAGGGTGCGATTTCGTCGCTTGCGCACTGTGCCAGCGCCGCAATCGCGCAATCTGCGATGTCAGAGAAGAGCGCTGACGCGTCCAGCGGATCCAGCGCGTGGAACAAGACCCTTGCGCCGACCTTGAAGCGGGCTTCGTGGGTCCACTTCGAAATCTGCTGGACCCTGCCCTCGAAACCCATCACACCCGCCAGCGCGGCGGCCAAGCTCGCTTGCAGAGCGCCGCGATCGGGCGGAGACGAATCGGAATCCGGGTCGAGCAGGCTCTCGAGCAAGGACGGCCTCGCGGTCAGCAGCGCTCCGATCGCCGGTGCCGCGACCATGGTCTCGGCCACGGCCTCCAACACGTGCAGGTTGGCTTGGAAGAGGGTCAGCATGCCGTGCGCGTCTGGGATTCGGTCGATTAACTCGTCGAACCGGCGCAGGGCCAGGTCAGGATCCTCCGTCCCGCAGGAAGCAATCACGAGCGAGGGGATCAGGGACTGGAACAATTCCAGCGCCCGGCGGTCTCGCGCCACGGTGTGCCGTCCCGTGCGCCATCGCTCCACGATGGCGAACGCTGCCGCTGGATCGCGGTAGCCCATGCGTCCGAGCCTCTCCTCGGTTTCCGCTCGGCTGCGTCCGGACAGCGCTGACGAGGCGCTCGCAACCGTCATTTCGTGGGGCAGCTCGAAGAACGATTCGTATTGGTCCTCGACGTTGCGCAGGTGCCCGGTCAGGGCCTCGCGGAACGCTCGGCCGTCGGAGTATCCGAGAAACCGGGCCAAGATCTCGTAGTCGGCCTCTCTCTTCGGCAGCGAGTGCGTCTGGCGGTCGCCGACCATCTGGATGCGGTGCTCGACCCGGCGAAGGTACTCGTAGGCTGCGCCGAGCTTCTCGCTGGCGGAGTCCGGAATTCTGCCGGCTGCGGCAAGCGCCGCTAGGGAGTCGCAGGTGCCGATCAGGCGCAGCGAGGGGTCGGTGCCCCCCCAGACCAACTGGTGCGCCTGGGCGAAGAACTCGATTTCGCGAATGCCGCCCCGGCCGAGCTTGAGGTTCTGGCCGACCTCGCCGATCTGCCCGCCGCGGTGCTGCGCGTCGATCCGCCGCTTGGTCTCGTGCAGTTCCTGCACGGTGGCGAAGTCGAGGCTGTCACGCCACACGAATGACCCTAGCCGCTCCAAGAAGCGCTCGCCGGCGGCGATGTCGCCGGCGACCGGCCGCGCCTTGATCATCGCCGCGCGCTCCCATGTCTGGCCGCGCTTGGCGTAGTATTCCAAAGCTGCCTTGGTTGAGATGACCAGCGGCATGGACACCGGATCGGGGCGAAGCCTGAGATCCACCGGGAACACGCGCCCCTCGATGGTGGGCTCGGCCAGCAGGTCGACGAACCGACGTGCTAACCGCATGAAATGGGAGGGCGCCGCGTGGCGGTCCGCCAGCGGAGCCACGTCGGGATCGTACAGCAGTATGAGATCAATGTCGGAGGAGTAGTTCAGCTCCCTTCCGCCGAGCTTGCCCATGCCGATCACGATCAGGCCCGAGTCGTCTTCGCATACTTCACGCCCCTCGGCGAACGCTCCCTCTGCCGAGAGCCTGGCCAGTTGCGTGCGCAGGGCCAGCGAGCAGGCTGCACGGGCGAACTCCGAGAGCGCGCCGGTCACCTCGCGCAGCGACCACATCCCTGCTATGTCGGCGAGCCCGACCGCCAGCGCGATGCGCCGACGTGCGCGGCGCAGCGCGCCCCCGACCTCCTGCTCGGAGGAGTCGACGCGGAGCGACAGCAAGCCGTCAACAATTGCGTCGACACAGCGGTCCGGACCGATCTTCCAGAGCTCGCGCACAAAGCCCTGGTGGGCTAACGCGCAGCTCTCTAGGAACGGGCTGGCCCCGCAGATGCATCGCAGCATGGCACCGCCGCCGGCTGATGCGGGAAATTGCAGGGCGAAGTCCCTGTCCGCTCCCGGGCCGAGAGCGTTCGCGGCGTCGCTCCACTTTCTCAGGCCCACGGCCGCGCGGTCGGGGTTTGCCGGTGCCGGCCAAACGTCAGCGGCATTCAATCGACGCTCCGCCCGAGATGCCATCAAGCCTTAGTGCCGCGTCAGCGTCTGCTGCGCCGTTGGCTCCCCGCCTAATCTTGACCGCCGCAGCGATCGGTACGGGGTAACTCCCCTGCTCGTACGTGCCACATCGTATCAGAAGCAGTGTCGTCGGCTGCGCTCTCGATGATTCGTAGCGGCCGACTTGGCGCTATGAGCGGGCGTGTGCGCTGCGCGGCCGAGAAGCTCGACGGCCGCAGGTGACAGCGGCTCGCGACTAGCTTGGCGATTGAGAGTCCTTTGGATGCGTCTGCGATATTGCATAATGTCAGCGTGGGCGTGAGCACTCACGGGCGGTTGCGAGTTCTTGCTGTCCGCGCATTCTGGATGTCTTTGAGCAAGAGGAATTCGTGCCAAGTTCGATGCATGTAACGCCGAACGGGCCGCACCGCATCTTGGTGGTCGACGACGAACCCGATCTGGAGCAATTGATCAGGCAGCGCATGAGGCGCGAGATCCGTTCCGGACAATTTGAGATGGAGTTCGCTTACAACGGCTTGGAAGCACTCGCCAAGCTAGAGAAGCTGGACCGTTTCGATATGGTGCTGTCGGACATCAACATGCCGAAGATGGACGGGCTGGCACTGCTGGAGCGGATTCCGACTGTCGATCCTGACGTGAAGGCAGTGATCGTGTCCGCCTACGGGGACATGAAGAACATTCGCACAGCGATGAATCGGGGGGCGTTTGACTTTGTCACCAAGCCGATCGATTTCGGTGACCTGCGGGTGACGATCGACCGTACCTTGCAGAACTCGGCCGTCTGGCGGGAGGCGATGCAGTCCCGCAGTCAGTTGATGGCGTTAGAGAACGAACTTGACGTCGCCCGCCGGATGCAGGCTTCGATACTTCCGACAGAGTTTCCCAAGACGGACAGCTTCGAAGTGTACGCCAACATGCAGCCGGCCCGGGCGGTGGGCGGGGATTTCTATGATGTGCAGAGCTTGGACCAATCACGCGTTGGAATGGCCGTCGCCGACGTCTCTGGCAAGGGTGTGCCCGCCGCACTATTCATGATGTCAAGCCGAACGCTGCTCAAGGGTGCGGCGATCGGCTCTTCGGATCCAGCGATGGTGCTGAGGACGGTCAATACCGTGCTCAGCGACGACAACTCAGAGATGATGTTCGTGACGGTGCTATACGCGGTGTTCGACCCTAAGACGCGTGCCTACACGTATGTTTGCGGCGGCCACGACGCGCCGGTGGTGGTGCATGCCGATGGCAGCTCGACGCCGCTGCCGCATACGGGAGGTATTGCGCTGGGAGTACTGCCGAATGTGTCCTACCGGTCGCATACGGTGACGCTGGAGGAAGGCGACACGGTGCTGCTGTATACCGATGGGGTCACTGAAGCGCAGAACAGATCTAGCGAGCAGTTCGGCTTGGAGCGACTCCAGGAGGTCTTCCAAGAGGAGACGCCGTCTCGAGCGGAGGCGGCCACCCGAATGGTATTCCAAGCAGTGCGGGACTTCGCAGGGACGGCGCCGCAGTTCGACGACATCACGTGCTTGGCGCTGTGTCAGCGGGGGTAGGTGGCGATGGCGGACCAGGTCAGTCTCAATCTAGAGTCGAGCCTAGAATCCTTGAGCCAGATCGAGCGGGAGGTCGCAGCATTTGGGGCCGAGCACGGATGGCCGGCTGACCTGCTCTTCCACGTCCAATTGGTGCTGGATGAGCTGGCAACGAACGTGATCAATCACGGGTACGGCGCAAGTGGGCACGAATTCCAGATCACGATCAAGTCCAAGCCGCAGGCCGTACGCATCGAAATGGTGGACGAAGCGCGACCGTTCGATCCGCTGCAGGATGCCCCGAATCCGACCACCGGTGCGAGCGTGGAAGAGCGGGAGGTGGGTGGACTGGGAGTGCATATCGCCAAGCAGCTGATGGACGAGATGGAGTACAGGCGGGAGGACGGCAAGAACCGTCTGACACTCGTGAAGAATCGCTGAAGATGGGCAGGTTTGGCAGAACCGCTGGGGTCGTTGCGCTGTGGATGGCGCTGGCAGCCGGCACGGCAACCGCACAGGGCTTGGAAGCGGGGGAGCAGACAGTACTGTTTGGGCAGTCAGCTCCGTTGAGTGGCCCGGCACAGCAGCTGGGCAGCGATGCGCGAGCCGGGATCTTGGCAGCCTTCGCGGAGGCCAACCGCCAGGGCGGAGTGCACGGACGCAAGCTCGAGCTGCTGTCATTGGACGACGCCTACGAGCCTGCCAGCGCACTGGCCAACACCGAAAGCCTGATCGAGGATCACAACGTCTTCGCACTAATTGGCTCGGTAGGCACGCCGACCACGGTGGTGGCGGTGCCAGTGGCGGCGGAGGCTGGGGTGCCCTTCATCGCGCCTGTGACGGGTGCCGAGTTCCTGAGAGACGACCACTGGACTACTGTTATCAATCTGCGGGCGTCGTACTTTCAGGAGACGCGTGAAATCGTCACACGGCTCGTCGAGGATCTTGGCGTCGAGCGCATCGCGGTGTTGTATCAGGACGATTCCTACGGTCGCGCCGGGCTGACCGGCGTGCAAGCGGCTTTGAAGGAGCGCGGCTTGGAACAGGTGGCCGTGGGGGTGTACACCCGCAATACGACGGCAGTGAAGACGGCGCTGTTGGAGCTGCGCGCCGCCGCGCCGGGGGCGGTAGTGTTGATTGGAGCCTATAGTCCGGTGGCGACGGCGATCCAATGGGCTAGGTACATCGGCATGGACGTCGTATTCGCGACGGTATCGTTCAGTGGCACAAACGCGCTTGCGGAGGCCATGGGTGCGCGCGGGCAAGGAGTGTACGTGACTCAGGTCGTGCCCTTTCCGTCGCCGACATCGCCAATCGCGCGGGCTTATCTGGCGGCCCTGCGAGCGAACTCGCGCGGATCGTCTCCGAGCTTCGTTTCGTTCGAGGGTTACTTGGCGGGCCGCCTAGCGATCGCGGGCTTGGAACGGACCGGGCCGAGTCTGGACCGGGCAGAATTCCTCCGCCAAGTGCTTGACGGTCCGCCGATCGACCTGCACGGCTTCCGCCTGAGCTACGGCGGCGACGACAACCAAGGCTCGGATCAGGTCTTTCTGACGGTGATCGGCCCTAGTCTGGCCTACGAAGCAGCCCAAAAGATGGAGCGCCAATAGCCTATGGCCGACCTCGGGCGGCTCGTGCGCAAGCTGAGCCTGGGGCGCGTGCAAGCCCGCTTGCGCGATCTGCCGCTGGTGTCCGGCCAGCGTGTCAAGCGCTTGGCGGGAGCGCGGCGGGGCATCGCCGTGCAGATGTATCTGGGACTCGGCGGGGCCGCGTCTTTGACCGCTATGGCCAGCGTGGTCGCGCTGATCTCGTTCAACGAAGTGCGGCAATCGCAGGAGGTCATGAATCAGAGGACCGTGCCGGACATGGCCGCGGCGTTTGCCGTCGCGCAGCGCGTCGGGGCATTGGTTGATGCGGCGCCGTCGCTGACCGTGGTCGATTCGGTCGATCTGTTTGAAGAGCGCCGTCAACAGATCGGTGAGCAACTGCGCGTCTTCGAAGAGAGCCTGCAAGTACTGGCCGGGCGCCGGGGAGAGAGCGAGGGCATTCGGCGGATCCGTGTCCGGGGGCGCGAGATGTCGACCAACATGCAGGCAATCGAAGTCTCCCAAGAGCGGGCGTTCGAACTGGCGGGGCAGCGCACCGCGATCAGCGAGCAGATCGCGCGCATCGACGCCGCGCTCACCAATCTTGTCATCACGATCATCGACGACCAGTTCTTTTACACGATGACGGGCTACCTGAATCTAGGCGAGCCGCCGGTCCCACGAGCGACGCACCTTACGGAGCAGGAGGTCACGCGCTACCGCCTAATGGCTGAGTTGCGCGAGGGCGCGGCAGTGACCAGCCAGCTGGTGGCCAATGCGACGGCGATCTCTGACGAGGCCGAATTGCGCACCCTGCTGGATCGCTTCGAGGCGGCTTCGAGCCGCACGCTGCGCAACCTGAACCAGATCGGCGAACTGCAATCCGGAGACGAGATCATCGCGCTCTTTCGCGAGCTCTTCGAGCTGTCTACCGGGCCGGGCGGCTTGCTGGAAGTGCGCCAGCAGGAACTGGAGGTGCTCGGCCAGCAAGGCGCGCTGCTGGACCGCAACCGCGAGATCGCGACGGGCTTGGTGGTCGAAGTCGAGGGCTTGGTGGCCGGTCTGCGCTCCAGCACACAGCTTGCGGCACAGTCCTCCGCGGAGGCGATCCAGACGGCCATCCAGCGGCTGCTGGGGCTGAACTTGGTCACGCTGGCCGGCGCCGCCGTGATCGGCTGGCTGTTCGTCGGCCGGCATCTCTTGCGCCGCCTGCACAAGCTTTCCTCAACCATGCTGAACATGGCCGGGGGCGATCTCGAGAAGGAAGTGGAGGTGGAGGGTTCGGACGAGGTGGCTGACATGGCGCAGGCCTTGGAAGTATTCCGGCGGCACGCGCTGGAAGTGCAACGCTTGAACTTGGTCGAGAAGCTGGCAGAGGACCTGAAGGGCAAGAATCTGGAGCTGGAGGGCGTCTTGGCGGACCTGCGCACAGCACAGGACCAGATCGTCATGCGTGAGAAGCTGGCGGCGCTGGGCGAATTGACGGCCGGCGTGGCGCATGAGATCAAGAACCCGCTGAACTTCGTGAAGAATTTCTCGGAAGTCTCGCAGGAACTGCTCACCGAGCTGCAAGACGCGCTGCCGGACGGAGACGAACCGCTCACCAAGCAGCAGCGGGCGGAATTGGCCGATATCTGCGATTATCTGACAGGGAACCTAGAGCGGATCCACGGGCACGGCGAGCGTGCGAACCGGATCGTGAACGACATGCTCATGATGGGGCGCGGCTCAAACGAATGGCGCCCGACCGGGATCAACCGCTTGGTCACCGAGCATGCCAATCTGGCCTACCATAGCGCTCGGGCCACCGATTCGAATTTCCAGCTGAGCATCGAGGAGGATCTCGACGAGCGCGTGGGAGAAGTGGACGCTGTCCCGCAAGACTTGGGGCGGGTGGTTCTGAACATGGTTTCCAACGCCTGCCACGCTACCAACGAGAGGCGGGTGTCCGGAGAAGAGGCAGGCTATGCCCCCACCCTGAAGATTCGCACTGTGGACGCCGGAGACAGGTACCAGATTCGCATTCGGGACAACGGCCACGGCATTCCGGACGAGGTGCTGGAGAAGATGTTCAATCCCTTTTTCACGACCAAGCCTACCGATCAGGGCACGGGGCTGGGCTTGGCGCTGTCAAACGACATCGTGCGCGAGCACGGCGGCGAGATTCGCGTAGAGACCGCGGTCGGCGAATTCACGGAAATGATCGTCGATTTGCCAAAACAGGCGAGCGTCGCCGCCCACGGTGACGGGGAGGGCGAGTAGACGGCTTGATCCCGGCCCAGCGCGCGCCTGACTGATGCTGTCTCGATTCGCTAAGCCCGTCGGTCCCAGAGGGTCAATGAACGGGCCTTACGTTTCAACGTACTCAGAAACGAAATCGGACGGGAATGTTGCTGGCATCAACACTCTCTGCATCTTCGTCACTGACCGCCGCCGTTGAGCGCCAGCAACTCGCGCAAAACGTCGTCGTCTGAGATGTCTGCGGGCCAGCCGTACGCGGCTGCCACAGCCGCGTCGAGGGCTTGGTGTGCATCGATGAGCCACTGCGGCCGGGAGTTGTACAGGTTTGTGAGCGTCCGCTTCTTGAGATCCTTTGCGGCGTCCTCGTTGCGCGGGACCGGCCGCTTCGGGTAGCCGGGCACAGGCTCGTTCACCCACGTGACCCACTCCGGCGGGTTGAGCCAGCGGTCTCGCAACTCGACCAGCCTTTGGGCTTTGTGGGCTACAGCTATGGCCCGCGGATCGTCGGCGTACTCGCTGGCCGGCACGTCCGGCGTCAGGCCGGGCGGGAACGGGAACGTCTCGAAGGTGGTAGTTGGCGTGTAGCGCGGATCGTTGCCCTTGCCGAGCCACGTCCCGAGCCGGAGCGACCAGACCTCGTGGAACCGGCTGTGCAGGATTCCGAATGTTGTGTCATCGTCGCGAGCGATCACGATCAGTTGTTTGTCCGGGCAGATGCGCACGTCACAGTAGAGAAAGAGTCGGTGTTTAGAGACGTGGGGTGTCACGATATACCGCGTCATGCCGAGGAGAGCGCGCCACATGTCCGGCACAGGCCGTCGATGTCGGTACCAGTGGACGCGATTTCGTTCGATACGATTTTCTTGGCGTTTCGGGTAAACGTGTTCCTTCAACCATCCGAACGGCTCTTCGTATAGGGCCGCCTCAACTTCCGAAATGCGGGCACCGAAGTCGACGATCCACTTGTCGCTGGGACGGCGGGTGACGTCCATTCCGTTGATCCACGGTTTCAGCACGTCCGCGTTCGTCCTCCCGTTCGGGTTGGCTGGCAGCCGCAGCCACTCCCGCGCCAACTCGCCAGGGACGTTAAAGGCGCCGCCTTTCTCATCGCCCTTGAAAGAGGCACTGGCGTTCACCGTCAGACGCCGAGCGTTGGTGAGATCGATGCCGACCTCGCCCCGTCGCGCGGTAAGGTCGGTATGGACTTCATCGACGACCAAGCCATCAAGCCGCGCCGTCTCTACCGTCTCTCCGGCTCGGTCGTTGGTGCGGGAGAAGCAGACCAGTGACACCCTAACAGCCGCACCGTCTATTACCCACGGCTCGTCACTCCACGCCTCGAAGATTCGCAGCCCGCCTGTGGCCGCCTCCAATGCCCGTCGGTTCGCGCCACCCCGAATGGAATTGGTCGCGACGAGCCCGGCTCGACCTGCCTTCCCGGACACGATCAGCTGGCCCGCCTTCTCGAACCACCAACAGACGAGGTCAGCTCCAGCCGGCACACGCCCTGCGTACGTCGTCCGGATCTGGGATGCGTACTTCTCGCCGAGGTGCGAGAGGATCCGCGATCCGCCAAGAAAGGGCGGGTTGCCGATTACCACTTCCGCGGCGGGCCAGTCCGCTTCCGTGCCGTCCGGTGTAAGGATCGCATCCCGGCATTCGATGGTATCCAGCGGCTTCAGGATCGGGTTCCGCGCCTCCAGAAAGCCGTTGCGCCGCATCCACTGGATCTCGCCAATCCAGACCGAGACACGGGCCAGCTCGGCCGCATACGGGTTGATCTCGATGCCCTTGACGTTGGTCGGACCGATTTCCGGGAACGCCCGTTCGAAGCCCAGCTCCTCCGCCTCGAGCTGGACGCGGTGTTCCAAGTCCTTCAGCGCCTGCAAGGCGAGATAGAGAAAGTTGCCCGAGCCGCACGCCGGGTCCAGCACAGTGAACGCTCTCAGGCGATTGAGGAACGCCCGGTACCGCCGCCCAGCCTTGTTCCGCCGCCTCGTGCGAGTGACCGGTTTGTCGGCGGCTTCCGCACTCTCCAGAACGGAAGCTGTCTCCGCCTTCTCCGCGGCCCACAAGGCAAGCCATGGGCGGATCACGACCGGTTCGATCAGCAGCAAGATCTTGTCGCGGTCGGTGTAGTGCGCCCCGAGCTGGGCGCGCTTGTCCGGATCCAGCCCGCGCTCGAACAGGGTGCCGAGGATCGACGGGTCGATCTCCGACCAGTCCAGCCGCGATGCGGCCAGTACAGTTTGGATGTCGGACTTCTCCAGCGGCAGCGCAGCGGCGTCGTCGAAAAGCCCCCCGTTGAACCAGTCGACCGGCTCGAATCCTACCAGACCGCCGGTGGCCATCGCCCCGAACAGATTGCCCGCAAGAGTAGCGAACTGCGTCGGCGTGCGTTGCGCCTGTTCCAGCATCCGCGTGAACATGTGGCCCGGCAGCAGACCCACGTCATCCGCGAACATGCAGAAGACGAGCCGGTTGACAAAGTGCGCGACCGCTTGCGCATCGTGGCCCCGCTCGCGCAACGACTGCGCGAGCGCTGCAAAGGATGCCGCGACACGCTCCGTGAGTGCCTGCCTGGTCTCGCCCGGCCGAAGCCGCTTCGGGTCGGAAAACGCCCACTTGAGCCTGTCGCGAATGGAGGCGTCCGTGAGGTCGTCGAGTCCGAACTCGTAGGTCTTGCTGACGCAATTGGTCCAGTTGGTGCGAATCCGGAACCGCAGCATGTCGGAGACGATCAGCAGCGGCGGGTTCTCCAGCGCCAGTGCGTACTGCCGCAACTGGCCGAACGCGGCCTCGAGGTTCGCGTGCTGCCCCTTGTACTCCCAGGCGAAGTGGTGGCGCTTCCAGACATCGGCCCAGCCGTCCTCGCCGGTGTCCTTGCGAGCGCCCCGCTCGAAGCAGTACGTCTTGCCGGTCGGGTCGGCCTCTGCCGGTGTCGGCTCGCCGAGCATCCGGCACAGGTCGATGAAGTGCTCCTGCGACGCGGAGCTCTCCTTCAACTCGGAGGCTCGCCACTTGGCGATGAACTCATACGGTGTCATGTGCGCATCCAGCGTGCCTCCTGACGACCGGTACCTGCCGTATCAGCATGGCCCCAGTCGCCGGCCCGGACTGACTCCTTATGCGCCGATGAATCCCCTTCCGTTTCTTGCACGGTGGCCCGTGGGCAAACGTCCGCTGGACAGCCTCATCCACGGCGGGGTCGAATTTCAGCACACGGGTCTCCGGCCGGCCCGGACGAGCGCTCTCTTGCCTGCTCATACGGTCAGCCTCTTGTACGTAAGGGTCTTGCCGACCATCCTCCTAAACCATGTACTCCATCTGTTCCATGGTATCTATGCTGCAGATCCCGGCGTGTCCGGTGAACTCGTTCAGGTACCGATGCAGCTGCTTGGCTTTCATCCAGTGATAGATGGCGCACTAACCGTGCTTGAACGGCGACCGAATCCCCTCGGCGCTATTCGTGTGAACCGCGCCGCGAACGTACTCGCCCGCGCTGGGATTCACCGCCTCAAGGGTGTACGCCTACAGATACCCGTAGGAACCGTATCCCTCGGTGTACACCGCGGAACCCGGCTCCACCGTATCCTGCACGAATCCTCCCGGTGTCTTGGCCTCGGTGGAGGGCACTGGCTTGTCAGCCACCTTGCCCCCGCGTTCCTTCGCTCCGACCACAGCCGTCTCGCCCACCCTTCCGCTCCTGGCCCCAGCCATGAGCCTCGTCAATCTCCACGATGTCGCTGAGCGTTACTTCGCCGTTGCGGAACACTTCGCGGATTCCCTGAAGCATGTGCCACGCCGATTTCTGGGTGATCCCCGTTCCCGATGCAGCTTCATGCTGGAGATTCCCTTGATGCTGGTGTCCGCCATGCAGAAAGCAACCGCCCATGCCCAATGGCCGAGATCGCTGGACTCCGTGACCGTTCCCGTTTGCACGCCGAGCCGCTTGCGCCCTCCCTGCGGGTGTACCGCATGGAGGGATGGGCAATGGTCGTGATTGCCAGATCGGCAGTCCGGATAGGCCGGACCGCTCTTCCAGCGACTCCGCTCGAACCACCCTTCCGCCGCTACATCATCCCGAAACTTGCGCAGCAGCTCGATGATCGTGCGGGACTTGCGGTCCCTCCGTCCGGATCCCATCGTCGTATGGTTTCGTGCCGTTGCGTAAGCATTCATGAAGTCGTTGTGGGTACGGTCGATAGTGGAACATTCCCGCCACATTTCGTTTCCGAGCACTGTCGAACGTAGGGCCAAAGAATTGGCCGAACTCGGACCGATGCGCCCTCCGCGAGTGCAGTCATACCCGCACGCGAGGCGGGCCTATCAAGCGGACGGCAAGGGAATCAGCAACGCTCCTCAATCTGGAGCGACGGGATCATGCCAGTCTGTAAGGGATCTAGCGCCAAGCCAACCGCGGAATTCGTACCGAGGACGCAGACGGCAGTTTGCTTCAGCTAGCCGAACTCTAGCCGTTAAGCGCCGCTATTGCCTCGTCCTTGGTTTCGTAGGTCGCGATGATCTTGTCGAAGCCGCTGATCGCGAAGACCTCGCGGATCGGTGGCGCGAGTTTGCATATGCCGAATCCCGCATCGCGCTTCTGGAGGTTCTTGGCGGTCAGCAGAATCGCACGTAATCCGGCACTGCTGATATATGCAAGCGGTTCAAAGTCAAGCAACAGCGCGCGGTCGTCGTCCTGAACAATGTCACGGAGCGCCTTCTCGAAATCTCGGGCGTTGCTGCCATCGATTCGCGTACAGCCGTTGATGACCACCAAGCCATCCGTTCGCTCAAAGTCAAGTTCCATCTCTTAGCACTCCTGCGCCTGACACCGTCCGCCCACCCATGCTAACGCACCAAGGGCGCCGCCTGCCGAACAGCCTACCGCTTTGTGAGTCCCTAGCATACCACTAGCCTGTTCCATCAATGCTGACATGCTGACGTGGGACTTGACTCGCCGCGAGGCTGCCTGGGAAGGTTGCCACGAAATCAGAACCTGTAGATGAACGAAAGGTAGGTGAAGGCATTGCCGTGCCCGGGGCTGTTGGCTTTCAGGAACGGGCCCGGAAACATGTAACCCGCTACTACCTCGATGCCAAACACCTTGCTCGGATCATAGGCTAGGGTAGCGTTCACTTCGTCACCGATCTTCGTCTCGGCCGCGCCTCCCTCCGGTGCCCTCACTGACAGCCGCCCGCCGACATTGTAAAGGGCATCGCGCCTGCTGGCAAGCCAAAAGGAGTGATAGTCGAACTGCAGCCGGAACTCGGGGCTGGGCCACAATTCCGTGCCGAGCCGGACGTTCTTGACATTGCGCCACCCGACGAGATCGTTGTAGCCGTACCAGCGGTGCGCCGTCGGGTACACATCCACGAATCCGCCGACCTTGCCGTCGGCGGGATCCTCGTCGCCCGACCCGAAGGTGTATTCCGCGAAAAGGCGCGGCGACAGCGAGGCGTCGAGCGTGTGGCCGACTTCGGCGTAGTAGCCCCACGCCTCGATCGGGGCCCCGGCTAGGTTGCCCCACTGACGAACAAACGCGCCATTGTAGTCCCACGGCCCCAAATCATCGTTCCAAACCCGCATGCCTGCCGTGTATCTGTCTAGGTCGCCGCGAATGTTGAGTTCGTTAGTGGCCAACGGGGTGGTCTGCCACAGGACGTACGGTTCCAAGATCGCGTTCGGGATCAATCTCTTGAAGGATCCATAGACGCCGTGCAGGTTGTTGCCTTCCGCAGATTGGTTGATTCTGCGGCCCGGGTCGTTCTGAACTACCGATGCGGAAAAGATATCGAGTTCGGAACCCGGCCGTTGAATGCGGACCTTGACGGCATCGAACACCCTTGCCGTGTTGGCCCAGTCAAGGGCCCCCACTAGGCGCTGGTCACCGTAAGCCAACAGCTGCCGCCCGACCGTGACAGTTACCGGCGAATCGTCGCGGCCTAGCTGCGTGTACGCTTGGCGCACGTCGAATCCGTCGCTGAATGCGCCGATGTTGGGGACGCTGTCCCGGATCCCGGGCGCCCGCGCATCTTGCCCCTGAAACCCGAACTTCAGCCAATCGACCGGTTGGATGCCGATGTCGAGGCGCACCCGCCACAAGCTGTAGTCATCGTTTCTGTCAGCAGAGAATCCCAAACCACTGCGGCCCTCGACGCGGACGCGAAACTCTCCGCCGAGCGACAGCCAATCCGGCATGTCGCCGCCGATGCCGTGGCGGAGCGTGTATCTTGGCTCCGCCGGAGCGTTGCTCTGGGCCTGTGCGACGGCGACGGCCAGCGTCAAGAGCACGATTCCGATGGAGGCGCGGTGTGTCCATGCTGGCCAGCCGCAATTGCCGAGCGGGATTGTGCTGCTGCGTGGGATTGGTGGCATGGTGCTGGAGGAGGGGGTCGAACCCTCACGCCCGGTAAGGGGCGCTGGATTTTGAGTCCAGTGCGTCTGCCAATTCCGCCACTCCAGCATCTTGATTAGGGGTCCGATAGAGCCTGCACAGTGCGCGTTACGGAGCTAGCCGGACCATCGCAGGGGGCGTGCGCAAAGCGATATTATAGTCTAGCGTATGGTGCTTCTGCAAAATTCCAGATTGCCCGCTGGCCTGCCAGAAGCGAGTTCCTGACATGAGTTTCATGCCGTCACTGATCATCGGTGGCAATAGATACGGTAATCACGATAAACAACGCTTATAGTTGAGCGAATTCGGCTGGGCCACTTCCAGAGCTAGGCGCAGCTCCCTTGTCCCTGCCATTCCGGGCGCCGCGATCCTTGGCCGCTGGCCGACGCTGCACGCACAGCGTCAGGCGCGGTTACTGGTCGACCGTCAGCGCCACGATGCCGAACATTAGGTGCCAGGGCAACTTGGCGTGTCCGCGCACGCGCACGGGCCGCACTCCGAACTCGTCTTCGAGCCGCCCGTTTACCCGCTCCACTGTTGAGCACTCACGGTAACGGCGCGCCTGCGGCGGCAGCTGTCCAATGCCGCGCTGGGCCATTGCCTCGCGCTACACCTCCGACTGTTTCTGCGCTACCCGCCGCGGGTTGTTGTCGATCAGTGGCAGGTGCCCCAGCTGGAGGCTGCAGGGCCGGATTTCGTCCGCATCGTAGGCGCGGTCGATCAGCCCGTACGGGCTCTCCACCTGCCTGCCGTAAACTGCGCCAGTCGGATCGCCCGCTGGCTGTCATGCAGCGAATCCGGGGTCAGCAGGCAACTTGCCGGGAGTCCCCCGGCGATCGTGTCAATGCGCAACTCGGATCGCTCTCCTGATGCACTCTCGCATTGCGCTCCACGCCTGTGTCGCGGACCGTCGGCAGATCGTCCAGCAGCTCCTCCAGCGTCATCGACTCTAACGAAAGCTGGCGGCGGCCGGGCTGGATCTGCTCAATCCGCGGGTGTCTGGGGCGCGCTGTAGACGGGCAACTTAGCGGAGCTCGAGTTGCCGGGCGGCCAGCGCTAGGCGCGGGTGTGTGTCAACGGCGGGCAAGGCAGCGAGGGGTCCCAAGTGCTGCGGGCGCTCGGAGCGAATCTGGAAGCGCCGTGAGCGCCGGAAGATTGCACAAGCACGATCCACTGAAGCGGCGCGAGGACGGATCGAAGCCATGCCTGAAAGAGCGATTGTCAACCTGTCAAGTCCCGGAGTCCCGGAGTCCCGGTGCCCGAAAGGAAGACAGCGGGGGTCTAGGTAACAACGCCAATTCGCAACCCTGTAAAGCGAATGAGTTACGAACGACAATGTCAAACATGACCTAGCTGTGCTGCAATATTGGGTGAACACTGCTGTACAGCAGCCTTGACGCAGTCGGATTCCGGCTCCGAAGTTCCATCTCTAGTGTCGGCGATCTGGGCAGCACCGTTCGCAGGGCCTTTGTCAGTGTTGTCCGCAACCATTCGGGATCGGCACCTGCCGGCCGTATGTGGAAGGGTTGATGCGTGCCAAGATTCAGTCGCGCCCTTCGCGAGCGGATCGTATCGGCGGGGCCGATTGCTGTTTGATAATGCAATATGGGGGAGCGCGAGTGTTCTCGATGGTTCGAGGTAGGCAAGGGATATGACCGTTAATATCGCGCTCTGGGCGGCGCGAACGGGGTGTCTCCTCAAGGGGAGCCAGTCCAGACTTGAGCTTGTCAGCGGGCGACGCGTCAGACCGGTGCGAGCAAGATCGCAGAGTATCCTTCGTCGGACTCCATTGGTCACATCAGGTGCGGGCGGCGGCAGCCTCGACCGAACGCAATTCTCGACTGTCTCGGCCAGAGACGGCTTCCATGGGCAGCACACTTCCGGGTAGCTCTCATGTTCCATACGACAAGGCGCGGCGCAATCCGATCGGCGCTGGGAGGAGTCTTCATGGCACCGATGACAACAACTACAAGCAAGGCCGCAAGCGATAGTGGCGTGGACGGCCAGCGAATCGTTCTCGGCATGTCGGCCGCGTTCTCGGGCCCTTCCAGGGGTCTCGGGATCGAGCTGTACCGAGGGGCCAGCGCGTACTTCGAGCATGTCAACAGCACCGGTGGCGTTCACGGCCGCAAGATCGCACTCAAGACCTATGACGATGGGTACCAGCCAGATCCGTCGGTGCAAAACACGATGACACTGATGCTGGAAGACCGGGTGTTCGCCCTGTTCGGCTATGTTGGCACGCCTACGGTGACGCGCGTCCTCCCCATGCTGAAGAAGTTCCAAGATACGACCGTATACCTGTTCTTTCCGTTCACCGGAGCGCAGCCCCAACGGGAACCGCCCTACGGCGACTTCGCATATAACCTGCGCGCGTCCTATAGGCAAGAAACTGCTGGCCTCGTAGACAATTTCGTCTCGATCGGCAGGAAGCGGATCGCGGTGTTCTATCAGGCTGACGCCTACGGCCGCAGCGGCTGGGAAGGTGTCAGGAGGGCGCTGAGAGAGCACGGGGAGAAGATCGTTGCGGAAGCCACCTATCGCCGGGGCCAGAGGTTCGACAGCAGCATGGGTCGGCAGGTCGAGATTCTGAAGGCTGCGAATCCCGACGCGGTGATTTGCATCGGGGCCTATGCGGCCTGCGCCGCCTTCTTGCGGGACGCGGTCGATTTAGGGTTGAGCGTTCCAGTCGCCAACCTCTCCTTCGTGGGGAGCGAGAGCCTGTTGCAGCTGATAACCCGATCCCGCCCGGACAGGGACCGCTACACCGACCTGTTGGTCAATTCACAGGTTGTCCCCAGCTACGAGGATGTCCGGATTCCCGCCATCCAGGAGTACCGCCGGCTGATGTTGCGGCACAACCCTGATCCCCCGCAAGACCTGCTTGAGCAGAGCTACAGCGCCCTTCCCCAGAGCTTCGTCAGCCTGGAGGGCTTCCTCGACGCGAAGATGATGGTGAAGATCCTCGACGTGCTCGGCGAGAACCCCGATCGAGCAAACCTGGAAAGCGCAGTTTTCTCGATCCAAGACTACGACCTCGGCATCGGGGAGTTGGTATCGTTCGGCCCGGACCGCAGGCAAGGCCTGCAGACCGTCTACTACACGATCGTCGACGCGGGACGTTTCGTTCCCTTGGACGATTGGAAGCGCAGGTTTGCCTGAGATGAGCCTCCAGAGACTGTTCCAGAAGACCCTGTTCGGGATCTTCTTCCTCTTCGGGATTATCGGGGTTGCGACCTCAGTACTTTGCATCAGGACAGTCGACGGCTATCTGTCGCGGGAGTACGAGGCCAACAGCAAGGGCATTGCGAAGACGATTGCGGACGCCAGTGTGGATATCATCCTCAACCGCGACCTGTCGGTGCTGCAGTCCCTGATCGACCAGTTCGTCGAAATCCAAGGGATCAGCTATATCTACATCACCGACGAGTCCGGCGAGTTCCTCGCCCACACGTTCGTGCCCGGGATCCCGGAGGAGATCAGAACCGGCTACACGGGCAGCACCGAGACGGTGGAGCGGAGGCTGCCAGGAATCGGTGACTTCGTAGAGGTGAGCAGCCCGATCTTGG
>JAJDZN010000305.1 GCA_022824585.1 Bryobacterales bacterium
CCGCCGACCAGCTATCCACGGATCGACCTCTTCCGCAATGGAATGTGGATTACTGACAGCGTTCCCGGGCTCTCGCAGGCTGACTTCGCCAATCGACAGCCGTTTCACGCCGTCATCATGGTGGACGCCGAAGGTGGCGGTGAACTCCATCGGCTGATCCGCAAGGCCGAGGGCCCAATGCACGACAGACTGTCAGTGTCCTTGTTGTCCGGTTCTGAGCAGACGTCATTCAAGCAAGCGCTTGAGAAGATCGGCGATTGGATCACTGAGCAGGTTCCTCAAACAGATACCGACGAGTACACGATCGACGATTTTCTACTCGTGAACACGGGCTCTGACGGTGTCAGCGGCAACGAGAGCTTTTCGTACTGGGGCGTTCCCACCACTGTGTCTCGGCGAAGTAGTGCCCAACTTACATCGAATCCGGTTGACAACGAGAACTCAGACGACGATGAAACTGAACGCGACGACGACCAGCGGCAGAGGCGTCGCCGACGGCGCAGGCGAAAGCAACGGAGGGCCACACGTCCACTGCCCTTCCGTGCGGCGGTGGTACCCGATGAAGTCGGGAAGCTGACAGGCTCTGTGGTTAGCGGGAGTGATTTGACTGAGACTTGGTTGACCATTCGAGTTGACGAGAACACTGACTTCACTTGCGACCGTGTCTGGCCCGATGAGCAAGTGCCTGTGGCGTCATTCCATATGAAGCCCGCAGCGTCCAACACTCCAGAGCCTCAAGTCACGATCATCCGAGGTGGCAACTTCGTTAGAGTGCTCGGCATTCTAGCCAATACGGACTATGATGTGCACGTTGAGTACGCTGCCCCATCTGGCCTAAGCAGCATTGTGGAAAAGCCAGTGTTCCGGCTCGAAATGCATCGGCCGCCGGCGTCGCAGGCAAGTCTGACAGGCACAGACCAAGAGGAGGCCTCAAGTGCTGACCAGAGAGATTAGCACCCGAGCTTCAGATCCTGGCAGCAGCACCCGAGCGTTCCCGTGGCCGGTGCTTGAGGCCGGCAACGACAGCTTTCCCACCGGGGTCTACACAGTGACTTGCAAGGATCGAGAAGTCGGCAGTTCCTTTCAGATGTGGCATGAACTGCGCGGTGCCGCGCTTGTTGAGCGATGGCACGAACAAGGGATGCTGGACTTCGTCTGCACCGTAGCTGCACCACGCTCCATGTATCGCATGCTCCACAAATCCAACGAAGCAGAGCAGCTGATATCCTGGAGTCAAATGGACCTTGGTGAGTACCCTATCTTCACTCCAATGATTGTGGCAAAGGAGAGCATTCAGCACACCGCCGACGCCGACGCCGACGGCCTCAATCGAGTTTGGCACGGACGTGAGCTGTTGATTCCTAAAGGAGCCCGAATAGCAATCGGTCACACCTTCAAGTTCAAGTCTGGAATCAGCGGGATACTGGACTTCAACCTGGATGAGGACTTGGCCCCAGGGCGATTCAAAATGCACCCCAGCCACGAGGACGGGTTCAAATTCAAGGTTTATCTGGCATCCGACCTGTACCAACACCTACGTCATCGCCGCAAAGAGGTCTCAGGTGAGAACATCATGGTCCATGTCGTTTCTGTTGCCCTAAGCATTCTCCAGCGGGACTATGCGACGGATTACGAACATGAAGGCGAAGGCTGGCAATCGCACCGCAACCTTCTCGGACTGGCCGACTTGCTCGCGCAAAGCAATCTTGGTCACTGGTCAGATGATAACTTCCAACCTGAACTTGCCGCCACCGGGTTGTACCCGCACAGGATCCCGTCCGAAGAGGCGTTGCCATGACGAACGATCCCGAGGCAGTTTACAGAGAACTGGATGCCGACCAGTATGTCGGAATGCAAAACAGCCTGCTCAAGGATAAGGGTAGCGGTGATCAGCGCGACTTCCTTCAAGCTGTCAAATTCACCGATGACTTCGTAGAGTTCATCGAAGCCCAGGTCAAGACCAACAATGGTCAGACGCTACCAGTGTTCGACGATGCATTGACCGAATCGTCCTTCAAGGAGCCGACCGAAGACCAAGAAGCCAGGATGTACGCCCTCTGGCATGCCACGCCTCCCAGGATTGCTTGCCGAGTCTCCTTTTGGGCCAGTGTGACGCTGGAGCATATCCGCGATGGAAAGATCCCTGAGGCGACGTGGCTCGCAACCAACGGTGGTCTCACGGAGACCGGCGAGGAGCGCATTGACCGAGCTCTGGCGTGCGCCAACGACGAGGCAGGAAAAAAGCAGGTTGACGACTGCGTTCGAACTGTTTTTCGACGGATGAGCGGGCTTCCAGCAGCTAGAGGAAACCGCAGCGTCTTTGTGAATCCAACCTTTGGTCGGGGCTGGTGGCGTGAGCGAATTGTCGCCAATATCCTTAATCGTAACGAACCGGTGGAAGACAGAGCGGCCCTGCTCGAAGTAGTCCGCCGGAACCAAACATATTGGGAGCACCTCGTGACAATGATCGTGTCCCGTGGCTCGGTGTTCGGCTCGGCGGACGTGCAGGCTGCCCTCGTCAACAGCCTGGCCAAGCGTTTCCGACAGGCTCCGAGTACGCCACTCCGGACCGAAGCGACGCTCAAAGTAGCTCTCCGACGGTTCAGCAACGTCGCTTCGTCACTTGAAATCGGGGTTCTTGATTTTCGCGAAATCAGCGTACTCACTGATGACCTGTTGGAGCGCGTCGAAAGGTCCCACGGTCAATGACGAGCCACTCTTCACCATACGAAATCGACTTGGCATCTGCAAGACAGCTAGGTTCGCAGACATGGTCCTTCACGCTGTCGCCAGGCCTTTGGGACAGCATCAACCTACCACAACAGCTGCATTGGCGGCGGGTTTTCTTCGACGCAACGCCGCCGTCCCAGATTCCGCAAGACCAGATCGGTGTTTACGCTTTCGTGCTGGAACCAGATGTTGCCAACCTCAAGTTGGCGTATCTGCTCTACGTCGGAATGACTACAGACAGCTTTCGAGCCAGATACGGGAAGTACAAGTCCGACCAACATGCTGAAAGGCCTAGGCGACACCTGGTAAAGCAAATGTTGACGTCATGGCCCGATCGACTAGCGTTCTACTACGCGGCTGTTGATGATCGGAGCATAGTGTCGGGCATTGAGGACGAGCTCATTGCGGCCTTCAAGCCGCCTGCCTGCAAGCGGTACCCGGCCAAGGTCAGGGAACCATTCAAGATTCTAGACGACGGACAGTGAGGCCCCCCATGAATGAAGCTGCCAGTTTCCCTGCCATCAGATGCTACGTCGGCGACTGGGCGTACTACAGTACTGTGATGCCGTTCTCTGAGGTTGATTTACGAATACAACGAGCGAAAGAGATCAATACCAATCCCGGCTTGGACAATATGATTCAAAGGGAGTTAGGGGAGCGAGTCGACGATATTGCCTCCTATCTGCGTACGCAAGCGGAGCGATTCTTCAGTGCCATCGTAGTAGGGGTCTACGAGGGATCTCCCGACTGGTTCCCTGTGGAGATCGATAAGACGAGTGAACCGCAACCAACTAATCTGACCGAGCGAGCCAGAGAGTCCGTCGGGATCCTGCAGCTCTCTGGTGACGAAAAGCTGTTTGCAGTGGATGGCCAACATCGAGTCGAGGGAATAAAACAGGCCCTGCTCGAAGAGCCGAGCCTCGGGGACGAGGACTTAGCTGTGTTGTTCGTGGCGCATCGAGACACTGCAGAAGGCGTCGCAAGAACCCGGCGCCTATTCACGACGCTGAATAAGTATGCCAAGCGCGTCACAACGAGTGAGATTATCGCGCTGGATGAAGACGACGCCTTTGCAGCGGTCACGAGGATGATAGTGAATCGATATGGTGGGCTGAATCGCACATTTCGGGAGGAGGACGACCTACTAACCCTTGTGAAGTTTGAAGGCGCACAGCTTTCAACCCGAGACACCGTCAGCATCACGACGGTTCAGATGCTCTACAAGTTGTTGACCATACTCTCTGTCCCAAGAGCAGACGCAAAAGCAAGGAGAGATTTGAAGAGGCGGCGCCCGGATGCAACTATCCTCGAGAGCCTCTACGACGACCATGTGGAGTTTTGGGAGGGATTAGGAGAGTTCGTGGAGCCCATGCACGAAGCGTTGGCGTCAGACCCGACGCAGAGAGTCGCCGGCAGATTCAGGGTGCCAACAGGTGGGCAAATGCTGTTCAGGCCAGCTGGCCAAGAGGCCTTTGCAAGGGCGTTGCGCATCTTGGTTGACAGAGGTGCTTCCTTGCGGCAAGGGACTGAGGCTTTAGCCAGTACTCAGTTGCTTGTCGATCAAGTGCCGTGGCGGCACGTGATGTGGGATCCGAACCGTGATGCCATGAACCGCACCAACCAACAGTTGGCGGAGAGTTTGTTACTATACATGGTCGGCCAAGACCCGTTGAATCAGGCGTTCCACCTTGAAGAGGAATACCGGAAGGTGGTAGGAGATCCTGGTGCTAGGCTCGCCGACATTCCTAAGGGGCAAACTGTGGTCCTAAGATAGGCGCCCGGACCGCCTAAAAGTAATCGGTGGGTAGTACAGCGCTGACTTGCTTGGGTCGCCGGATGAGGTGGCGTAAGAGCAACTCGGTAGGGGCGAGTGCCAGGAAGGGCGTTGGTGCGAAGCAGATCGCAGGCACGGGCATGGTAGGTTCTATGCTCGGTACCGTTTAGGCAGCTGGATCGCCGCGATTCCCCTTCACTGCATCGATCGCTCTAACAGGCTGCTGAAGAACGAACGTTTGGGATCATGGAGGAGATACTGAACCGATAGCCGAGGGAGGTCTGCGATGCGCGACGAGGCAGAGCGGCAGGCGACGCTGACGCCGGACGGCTTTGTCCCGCACGACCACCCTTTGCGCCGGATCACGCCGTTGGCCGAGACAGCCCTGCGACGGATGTCGCCCTTGTTCGACCAGCTCTATGCGTCCAACGGACGGCCTTCGATCCCGCCCGAACACCCGTTCAATTCGAGCCTGCTGATGGCCTTCTACACGGTGCGCCCGGAGCGCCGGTTCTGCGAGCAGCTGCGCTATAACATCCTCTTGAAATAGCCGTGATCCGCTGAGTCAGGCATTGCGCTTTGCGTCCTCCGGCTCCTTTGACTCGGATTCTTCGGGTCGCTCCTCCCAGTCATCGGGGCGCTCGTCCTCGCCACGCGATTGCCAGTAGGCGTCGTGG
This sequence comes from Bryobacterales bacterium, assembly GCA_022824585.1. Lineage (GTDB taxonomy): Bacteria > Acidobacteriota > Terriglobia > Bryobacterales > UBA6623 > VXMF01. Next base: position 5,182 of record JAJDZN010000305.1, read on the forward strand.
TTGGGATTGAGCTGGTTAGCATGATTGTCGAGGGCGCTCTGCTTGGCCATGTTCGTCTCCTAGCATCTGGTCGGCGGGAGCCGTCTCCCGTCTCACCCAGCAACGGTATCCCGATCCTGGTGACGTGGAGCACGCCGTCACCATGCTGATCACGGCGACTCGTCTGTGCCCCGCGGCTGAGTTCCACGGCTCCCTCTGGCCATCATCCTGTTCCGCGGCACTCTCGCGGCCAGGCGTTGGTTTGCGTACTCGTGACCCACAATGGCTTTACATGGGGTTGCGGTCGAGGCTGGCCATAGGCGGATCATCAGCTAACGTGCTCTAGAGTCTCTGCAGCGGCAAGCTTTGGTGGAGCGTGTTGATGGGGGAACGTCGTCCCAGCACGATCAGCAACGCTGGGCGGCGGGTGCGCGCCGCTGGTCACGCGCTACCCCCCCCCCCCCCGACTATCTGGTCACGGGCAACCGAAGCGTAAACGCCTCAGCCCGACCCTCGCGCTCGCGGCCATCCTGCTCGGATGGCTGCTGCTGACCTCCCTCGCGCCCGTCGCCGACGCGCAGACCTCCGGCACGAGCGGCGGAGGCGACGCGCTCATCCACCGACTCGAGCTCGAAGAGGGCCAGGAGCGCAACTTCGAAATCTCCAACGTCCCCGCGCATCCCGCGTACTTTGCCTATGTCAAGCCGGTCGCCTCGGTCACCGCCGAAGCCGACGACTTCGTCGTCAAGACCCCAGACG
>JAJDZN010000114.1 GCA_022824585.1 Bryobacterales bacterium
CTCGTGGCCGAGGTGGGCCTGGAAACCCGCCGACGTGTTAGAGCTGCCCGCTGCCAGGGCCGCCTCGACTTCTCTAAGAGACACTCCGTACGACTTCAGCCTGTCGGGCGCAAGGAGCACTTGGTACTGCTTGCGGCCGCCGCCCAGCGGAGTGACCTGAGCCACACCGGGCACGGCCAGGAGGCTGCGACGGATTACAGTGTCGGCGACCGTCCGCAATTCCACATCGTCGTGGCGGTCAGACGTCAGGGCGATAAACAGGATCTCTCCCATGATGGAAGTGGTCGGACCAAGCGCTGGCGGGGAGGCGGTCGGCGGCAAGCTCTTCGTCGCGAGGCCCAGACGTTCGGCCACCAGCTGCCGCGTGAGATAGGTATCCTCCCCCCAGTCGAACTCGGCCCACACGACACTCACGCCCGCGGCCGTAGCCGAACGCACGCGCCGCAAGCCGGGCGCTCCGTTCAGAGCGGTCTCGACCGGGAACGTGACGAGCCGCTCCATGTCGACCGGGGCTAGGCCGGGATGCTCCGTGATGACCGATACCGTCGGAGCGGTCAGGTCCGGCAACACCTCTACCGGGAGCTGGGAAACCGCAAACCCGCCCCAAGCCAGGACACCTCCGGACACAGCCAGGACCAGCGTGCGATTGGCCAGCGACCAACGGATTAGCGAATCCAGCATGCGTCAGTGAACGTGGCCATGCGCCGGCGCTTGGGGCGACATCGAGGACAAGCGCAGCAGATACGCGCCGGTTGTGACAACTCTCTCACCGACCCGCAAGCCGGCGGTGACCTGTACGTTCGAGCCTGTCCGATTGCCGATCTCTACTTGGCGCCGCTCGAACGACTCGCCGCCTGTCTGCACGTACACGACCGTGCGACCTCCGTCATCGACCAAGGCCGAGTCCGGCACGGCGGGTGCCTCTGCTGTGTTCGAGGTGAAGAGCCGGACGATGACGGATTGACCAATCGCTATGTGCCGCCCGGAGTTATCAACCAGATAGGTGGCCTTGAGGGTCCGCGTTTGCGGATCGACGACCATCCCGGTCGACACCAGTTCCCTGACCGGCAGGACCGTGGCCCCATCCGCCAGCTCGATCTCGGCGCCCTTGAGGCTCCGGAGCACTGCGGCCCTGGCTTCGGGAACGGCCGCGGACACATGCACCATTTCGGTCGCCGCCAGCTCCAGCAGAACATCGCCCTCGTCCACATGGGCACCTTCGGTTGCGTGCACAGCGGTCACTACCCCCTCGAGGTGCGCCCTTACAGAAAACGACGAGAGTGACTCCTTGTGCGGATCGTCGCGCCGCGATGCTTCGTAATGGGCCATGCGCTGATCGGCCGCAGTGAGTCGAGCCAGAGCGACCGCTTCGTCGGCTTTGGCATCTTCTAGCCGCCGTTCGGGAACAGCGCCCACTGCGAACAGGCGCTCCGCCCGTTGGCGTTGCCGCGTGGCGGTCTCCAACGCCACCTGGGCCTCGTCGAGAGCGAGCTGGAGGGCCGTGCGGTCGGGCGACCCGGCCCAGTGCGGGACAATCTCGCCCAGCAATTGGCCCTGCTCGACCACCGCTCCCAAAGCCGGCATGCGAACCGAAGCCAACAGTCGTCCCTCCACCGGAGCCGTCACCACGAGACGCCCGCCGCTGCGCGGCTCAACCATCGCTGGCACGCGCAGGCTCTGCCGCATCACCGAGGATTCGACGAGTTGGGTCGCGAACTCCATGGTCCACTGCTGCTCTTTCAAGAACGCAATCGCGGTCGCCCCATCCGCTGGATCGGGACCAGCGCCGGGAGAATCGGATGATTCAGACTTGCCGAGCACGCGGACCAAGCCGAGCTGGTGAAGATCTTGCAGCGCCGGAGATTGGACTCGAATCGCCAGGGACGACGTGCCCGCTCGCTCAGGCTGGACAGTGATACCGAATATTCCAGGCACGCTCGGGGCGTCAGCGACGAATCGCTCCACGGTGCCGTCTCCGTGATCCAGCTCGACCGCCACACGGCCAGCCTCGAGCGGCTGAAAGGAGGCTAGATCGGTGAGATGGACTGCAAACCGCGAGCCGATCCCAACCTGCAGTTCCGGATATTCCATGAAGAGCTCAGACCGCTCCGACCACCGCGTCACCACGACCGTTGCCCGAGCGTCGGGCGGGACTTCATCCGTAGGCTCCGGCGGCACGCCTCCGCATGCGGCTAGAACCAACAGGACGCTCGCTCGGAGCCTCGTCACGGCAGCAGCTCCTTGGCGACGCTGCGATCGAACTCAACCTCGGCCAGCTTCGCGGCGGCATCAAGTTCCAGCTGCTGAAGCCGGGCCCTGTGGGCGACGCGTCGCGTCTCCAGCAGATCCAAGATGCCCAACTCCCCCTCCCTGTATGCGACCTCGGCAATCGCAGCCAGTTCTTGCACGCGCTGTTCGGACTGGGCGCGGTAGTCCCGGGCCATCTGCCTATTCAAGCGCAGCGTCTCGTGGGAAGAGCGCACTTCCGCCAGAATCTGGCGCTCGAGCGCGCTCTGACGCTCCTGCGTTCGGATCGTCTTGGCTGCAGCCACTGCGCGCTCGACGCGCCCCTTGCGAAAGATCGGCAGATCGACGGACACCCCTACCACGGGTCCGGTCACGAACTGGCCGCCCACGTCGGCCCGCTTGATTCCGCCAGAAACGATCGGATTGGGAATCCGCAAGCGCTGCGCGGCCTCGCCTTCTAGCCGCAACTGCTCGAGGCGCTCGGCCTCGACACGATAGTCGCCGCGTGCACCCAAGCCTGCAGCCAGAGCTTCTCGAAGCGGGGGCAGGTCGAAGCCGGGGGAAAGCGTGCCGTCTGCCTCCAGCCCCTCCGGACTCACTGCGTCGCCGAGGTAGCGCGCTAGCTCGGAGCGCGCCTCGCCCATCATCACTTGGATCCGCGCGAGATCCGTCTCATGCTCGACGATCTCGCGCTCTCCCTGCAGACGGTCAAACTTCGACCCTTCGCCCGCGGCCTCGCGTTCGCGCAGTATGCGGAGGAGTTCTTCCAACTCTGCGATGTGCTCCCGCGCCATTTGCCCGCGGACTTGCAGGTAAACAAGCCGATAGAAGGAAAGGCGCAAGGCGGCTTCGACTTGCCGCAACGTGTGATCCGCGCTCGACACGGCAGCCCTGGCCCGTGACGCCGCTGCCTGATAGAGCAGCGACCGCCGACCATTCATGGGAATGGCTTGCTCGAACATGAGGAAGTCCGTGCGGCCGGCCCCCTCGAGCGTCGCGCTCACAGCGGGGTTCGGATAGGTCTTCTGGCGCTCTGCACCGACTCGCGCAATCTCCGCCTCGGCGCGGAGCTGGCGACTGTAGGGGCTGGCGCGCAGCAGCTCTAGCGCTGCCCTTTCGGTCAGCGCATCGGCTGACGCAACGGATGCCCAGCTGAGCACCAATGCGGAAGCGCAGAGGAAACATCGCAATCGAACGATCATGCAGTCCACCAATGGCCGCGACGCAGCGGCGAATGCAGATTAGCAGTGTTGCGCCAAGTTTGCCCGCAGGCCGCGCTGCCCTTGAGTCAATCGGCTCCCATCCGTGCTCAGGTGGCTGCCCTGGCGACCAGCCATGTGGCGTGACCTGCTAGTCGCTTGTCGGCAGCTCAGTCACAGCTGACTCCAAGTACGCCAGGATCTCGCCGACGATCTCCTCGTGATCGGCCGACACATCGAGCTCCTCGCCTATGTCGCTGGACAGGTCGAAAAGCTCGAGGGGCTGGTCGGGGCCTTCCCGAACTGCCTTCCACTGCCCCCATCGCACGGCCTCGGCGCGGCCGGGGGTCCCACCCCAGTACAGGAAGCGGTCCTCGGCGGAGATGCCTGTTTCGAGCAGCGCCGGCAAGATACTGGTGCCGTCAACGCCGTCGGGCACATCGAATCCTACGATCTCCGCCACGGTAGGCAAAAAATCCGCGAAGTACCACGGGAAATCGCTGACAGATCCCGCCCTCACGCGCGCCGGCCAGCGCACGATCGTCGGCACGCGGATGCCGCCATCGTGCAGGCTCCGCTTGTATCCCTGCAGCGGGCCGTTGGAATCGAAGAAGAACGGGTCATTCCCGCCCTCGGCGTGCGGTCCGTTGTCCGAACTAAAGAAGACGACGGTGCGCTCGTCGACGCCAAGCCTCCGCAAGGCGCCGAAGACCTGGCCCACGCCCTCGTCGAGGTGGCTGATCATCGCGGCAGTTCCCTTTTGCGGGCCGGGCCAGTCCTCCCCCTGATACTGCCCTGCATCCGGGATTTCCATGCCGACCCGCTCGCGGTGGTGGCCTAGGTCCGCCTCCACGTTGGCGATCCCGGGATCCCCTCCCCCGTCGAGATTGCCAGCCTCGTTGTTGGCGTGCGGAATCGTCAGCGCCAGATAAAGGAAGAACGGACCTCCCGCGTTGGACTCCAGCCAGCCCAGAGCCTCGTCCATCGTCAAGTCGTGCGAGTAGTCGACTCGCTGGGTGGCGACGCCGCTCATGCCCCCGTATCGCCCGGATAGCTCCACCACATTGCGCAGCGGCACCCGTTCGGCATTGCGCATCAAGAATTCCGGGTAGTAGTTGTGGGCGTGGCCCTGGCTGAGATAGCCGTAGAAATAGTCGAACCCCTGTTTCCAGGGTGCGCCGGGGGAATCCTCCATCCCCAGCCCCCACTTGCCGATCAGGGCCGTGGAGTATCCCTTGGCCTTGAGCAATTCGGCGACGGTAACGTCTTCGTCCCAGAGTCCGGGGCTGCCGTTGCGGCGGACCCGGGTGTGGCCAGTGTGCTGGCCGGTCATGAGCACGCTGCGCGATGGTGCGCAGACCGTGAAGCCGGCATACGCGTCGGTGAAGCGCATGCCCTCCTCCGCCATCCGGTCAAGGTGCGGCGTCTGGATCCGCTCCTGCCCATACGAGCCCAGGTCGCCATAGCCAAGATCGTCGGCCAGAATCCAGACGAAGTTGGGGGGAGCATCTCCGCCAGGCGTGTCGTTCAATCCCCCGGAACATCCCAGACAAGCGGCCAGCAACGCGAGCAACGCGCCCCAGGAGCACGCTGGATTCCTCCCGGGCAAAGTCAAGGACAGATCGGCGCGATGGAACGACATAGCTGGAGCTGCACCGCATTATCGCAAGGGCCCTGCGCCGCGAACGGCCAGTGAGCGGCGGACTTGCTAGAATGCCGCCACAATGGGAACCCCTGTAGACCGCAGAACCTTCCTGCGAGCAGCAGCGGCGAGCACGGCCGCCCTCGCGGCCAAGCCAACGGCCTCGGCGCATACCGTCAACTTCAACCAGCCCGATTCGCTGTACCACGGTGACGAGTGGGAGTCGCTCAATCCAGGCTTCTGGGAATTGCGCGGCCAGGCCCTGCGCCGACGAATCCACAGCTTCGGCGACCGGGCCCGCAAGACCGGGTTCCCCTACCACTACGAGACCCACGGGGACCGCATGGGCGGCTACAGCATGCCCGTCGACTACGACCCGTCCCTGCCGCCCGGCTTGATCTTTCACAGGCAGTGGAGGCTGGAGGGCAACTACAAGCTGCGCATCGACGGCCGGGTGATCGCCGAGGCCCATGGGCCGTCGCAAGGGGACGACCCCGAATGGAAGATGTACACACCCGGCTATGGCCGGCTCGGCGTCGCATTCGGCTCGTCCACCCTCTACGAGTCCTATGGATTCGCCGGCAACGGCGGGAAGGCCGCGTGGATCGCCGGGTGGACGGACGATGGCTACTTCAGCATCCGCGAGCACGGCTCCGACACGGTGGTAGCACTGGAGCGCGCGCCCACGCCCACTCAGGGAGACCGGTTCGTCATCGAGGTGGATGTATCCGGGTCGGACGCTACCCGCGCGACGCTCAAGGCGTCGCTTGCGATCAATGCGGGACCGCCGATCACACTCGAGCTGGAAAACGTCGCCCGTGCGGAGCGGTTGGCAGGCTTCGTCGGCTTGGCGGGGCAAGGGCTGTTGGACTTCGAAGTTTCCGGTTTCACGGTCGAGCCTGGCCAGAACTCGCCGCTCTCTCCCGCGCTCAACCAATGCCACGTGTGCTACGCCCTGGGCGACACGCTCCAGCAGCGCGACGGCAAGTGGCAAGTTCGGTTCATGTCCATGTTCCGTAGCGACGGGAGCGAGGCCGTGTTGCGCGTGGCCGACTCGCCCAACCCGCCGGACGGCTGGGACGCGGTCCCGGCGGCCGGAACTGCTCCGATCGTCAGCAACGATTTCCGCCGCAGCACGGCGGTGATCGAGGCAACGCTGCCGCGCAACCCCGCCGACACCGATCTGTACTACACGATCTGGAAGGACGGGGTGAACGTGACATCCGACCCCCGCTTGGGGAGCGATGCCGTCGGCATCGGGACGGGCCAGGTCGGAGAGGTGCCGTCCAGCGGCGACTACGTCGGGCGCCTGCCGCGACTGGCGCCGCCCTACAAGCTCTGCGGACTGTCCTGCCACGCCATTCACGGAGGCGGCCCGAAGCTCCCCGATGCCGGGCCGGGCGGCGGGTTCTTCGTCCACGACCAGCCCACGCCGCTGGCCTACCAGCACCTGGAGGACTACAACTTCCAAGTCATGATGTGGGAAGACGACGTCTGGTACATGGAGTTGCTGCTATACCCTCCGTCACCCGACGACGCCTACAAGATCGTCACTACTACGCTGTGCGGCCCGACCACGCGCTGGCAGATGATGCGTCACTGGAACACCATCAATCCCGGCGATCACGACTACGGCATGGACGATGTCAAGGGCCCCGAGCAGATTGCCATCCGGGCGCACGAGGATCTGGGCCAAGATCGCGACTACATGCGGCGCAACTTCCAGATCGTGCACCACTTGATCACTGGAGACGAGTCGCCGTCGCCCACCGTGAACCCGAAGAAGTGGCGGCGCTGGAAGATGCCCAACCGCGATTTCAGCCTGCTGATCTTGGACTCGCGCCTGTGGCGCTCCAGCCAAGACACGAACATTTGGGACGACCAAGGCTGGGGTGAGAAGCAAAGCCTCTACCACCGGAGCGATGTCACGCGGAGCTTGCTGGGTGAGGAACAGTTCTCGTGGCTGCGCGAGACGATCCGCACCGATTCCTCTCCGCTGATCTGCCTGACGGGGATCAACGGCATGCACACGATCTGGATCGGGAACGGTCGTCGCCCGGACGCCAAGACGGAACTCGGCCAGCGCGACCGGGTCGCGGCGGACTATGCCGGATGGGTCTCGGCCGGAGCCGATCGGGTGCTCGAAGTGCTGGGCTCGCGCGACGGCGTGGTCAGCGTCTACGGGGACGTTCACGTGGGAATGATCCTGGTCAACCTAGAGCAACGGGTGTACGAGTGCTCGTTCGGTCCGATCGGGCGCAGCGGCGGGCGCGGGGTCAAGCAGGGTTTCGGGCCGCGCATGCAGGACTTCGACGGCCGCGACCTGGAGGTCAAGGCGCTGTACCACCAGAGCTACGACACGCCGGACCTGCGCAAGCTAGACGGGCCCTTCTACTGGAACTTCCTCGAGATGGAATTCGACCCGCGCGGCGACGACCCGCAAATCGGACTGCGCGTGCGCAACCTCGTGGATTCGCCCGACGAGACGCCTCGCGGGGGCGGCTCGGTCGAAACCGGCGCATCCAGCACAGGACGGCTGCCGACATGCTCGTTGCCCGCTGTTAAGCTCCTGCCCGACGCCGACGTACTGCTGTCGTCGCTGGACGGCCGGCCTTTGCGCGGCGCGCGCACCCAGGCCGACGGAAGGCTCACGCTACGCGGGCTCGCCGGAGTCGCGCCGGGAGAAACGATCCTCGCCACGGCGCGCGCGGCCAAGAAGGTCGTCGCAAAGGCGATCGTGACGGGAGCGCCGAGCGGATGATTCCCGATTGCGCAGCGCGCAGTCCTGCCGCACGGACGCGCGCGCCACAACGGGTTCGATTTCGCGCGTAGCAATCAATCGGAGCGCGCCGACTTCATTTCAAGCTCTGGGCGCGGCGCCAAGGCGCCTGCCCTGAGACACGCCCGGAACCGCGTCCTGTTGCGGCGGCTCAGCCAAGCGCGGGGCCGGGTTCTCTTCGGCCAAGCGCGTGATGAGCGGCGGCAGTTTATCGCGGCGGGCCGGACTGCCGGGGCGGTCGATCCGCGCGAGGCGCAGACCGCTGCAGGGCGGCCGAGCGCGCCGCCAAGACTAGGCTTAGGGCTGGACCTGGCTTGGCGTCCCGCCCTCGGGCACGGCGGGCGGCGGTTGGGACGGTTTCTTGCTGCTCTGTTTCCCAGCCTTCAGCGGCCCGATCATCATGCTCATCGTCCGGCCCTCGATGCGCGGCTGCGTTTCCGGAGTGCCGAACTCCTCCACGTCACCCGCCAATACGCGCAGCAATCGCTCGCCGATGTCGGCGTGCGTGATCTCCCTCCCGCGGAAGAACACCGTAGCCTTGACTTTGTTGCCGTCCTTCAGAAAGCGCACTGCGTGGTTCTTCTTGAAGTCGTAGTCGTGCTGGTCGGTGTTGGGGCGGAACTTGACCTCCTTGACCTCGATGCGATGCTGCTTCTTCTTGGCGTCGTTGCGCTTCTTTTTCTCGAGGTAGGAGTACTCGCCGTAGTCGATGACCTTTGCGACCGGAGGCTGTGCCGTGGGCGAGACCAAGACTAGGTCCAGCCCCATGTCCTTGGCACGGCGGATGCCCTCGCTAGTCGGCATGACCGCCGTCTGGCCATCTGGAAAAACAACCCGCACCTCGCGGGCGCGGATCGTCTCGTTGACATTCTGTCGTCTGACCCTACGAATAGGGCGGTAGCGTCGTCGGAAGATGACTGTCCCCCTTTGCTGCAGCGGAAGTGGGCCTGCGCGGAAAACAAAAAAAGACCGGAGTGCCTCGCAGCACCCGATCTCCAACGTTCGTCCGACTTGTCAGTGGTACCCCTAGCAGCGGCGCGCGCAGACCGCGCGAACCACTCAATTACTGCATGCAGCCCTATCGTAACATGGATTCTTCACCGCATGCGTAGAGATCGCGCGGCATCTCGGCGCCCGGCAGCCTGAGGCGCCCGAGGGTTGACAAGGCCCATGCGCTCTCTTAGGATAGAGATTCCCGATTCGCGGACGCCCACACCAGCCCATGATTAAGTCGGACCTCGTTGAATGCGTGATTGATCGCACGGGCCTGAGCAAGAGTCTGGCGCGGATCGCCGTCCAGACGATCCTCGACACCATGCGCGATTCGATCGCGCGCGGTGAGCGCATCGAATTGCGGGGCTTCGGCGTTTTCGAGATTCGGCCGCGCAAGACCGGAATCGGGCGCAACCCCAAGACCGGCGAGGAAGTCCGCATCCCGCCGGGCAAGACGGTTCGCTTCAAGCCGGGCAAGGACATGCAGGCCATCTAGGGCCTGCACCGCCGCAGTCCCGGACCCAGACTAAGCGTACGCTTGGTTGGTCGGAGTGATGATCAATTCCGGAATGCAGGCGCGCGGGTGGAGTGTCGCGACCAGCAGCGCTGCTTGTGCCACGTCCTCCGGCTGAAGCATTACCGCGCGCTTCGCGTCCGACGGGACTACGGGCCGCCGGTCAAGGATCGGAGTGTTCACCTCGCCCGGGCAGATCACACAGGAGCGTATCCCGCGCGGCCCGTCCTCCAAATGGGTGGCCAGGCTAAGGGAACGAGCTCCGTGCTTGCTAACGCTATAGCTGGCCCCGGCCAAGACCGAGGTGCGGACGCCTGCGGTCGACGAAACCGTGATTACCACGCCGTCGCCACGCTCTCGCATGCCGGGCAGGATCGCGCTGAGCAGGTAGAAGGGTCCGCTGACGTTGACCTTCACGACGGTGTCGAAGTCCTCGCGGCTGAGCTTGTCGAGGGCGCGCCGCGGCACGTTGGTGCCGGCGTTGTTCACTAGGATGTCGACTTGCGGCAGGCGTTGCCCAGCCCAGGCGATCATCGCGTCCACCGCTTCGGCGTCGCTCACATCGAGCGCGTAAGGGTGCAGCCGGCCGGCCGCCCCGCCGGCGGCTTGGCGAGCCGACTCCAGCTTGGCGAGGGTGCGCCCAACCGTAACGACCTCCGCGCCCTCTTCGGCATAGCAGCGGGCCACCGCCTCGCCTATGCCGCTCCCTGCACCGGTTACGATCGCGCCTTTGCCAGCAAGCCTCATGATCCTCTCGCATCCACCCCCGAAGACGATGCCTGCTTGTATCTTAGCTTCCGGGCGATACGCGAACTGAAACCGCGCGGACCGGGACAGCCGGGCCGTGCGGCGCTGCATATAATGACAAAACCGTATGCAGCATTCGATCATCGTCATCGAAGACGATCGAGATCTTTGCACGCTTCTCGAGTACAACCTAGCCAGCAATGGGTACGCGGTCAAGATCCTCCACCGCCTAGACGGAGCCCTCGAAATCGTCCGGGATAGCCAACCGGATCTGATTCTTCTCGACGTGATGCTGCCTGACGGCGATGGCTTCGAGTTCTGTCGTCAGCTGCGCATCCGCCAGGCCACGGTCGATATTCCGGTCCTCTTTCTCACTGCCCGGAGCCAAGAGGTTGACCGGGTGCTCGGTCTTGAGATCGGCGGTGATGATTACATCACTAAGCCGTTCAGCCCGCGCGAGTTGTTGGCCCGGATCAAGGCGCACTTGCGCCGGGGCAGTGACCGAACACAGCAGCGGTCCATGAAGGCTCAAGGCCTGAACATTGACTATCCGGCACGACAGGCGAGCCTGGCGGGCACGCCGTTGGAACTCACCGCGACGGAATTCGCCTTACTTGGGTTCCTAGCCGAACACCCCGGCAAGGCATACACTCGCGAGCAGTTGATCGCGCGCGTGTGGGACGGCCGTTCGCACATCACGCCTCGCAACATCGACGTGCACGTGCGGCGCCTCCGCGAACAGATCGAAGACAATCCCAAACACCCGAAGTGGATTCAGACGGTGCGAGGGTTCGGATATCGCTTCGACATCCCCTCATGACCGCTCGCATCTTCCTCAAGCTGGGCCTGGTCACGATCCTGCCGCTGTTGATCACGGCCATCGCCGTGCTGCTGTCGGTCACTCGAATCACAATCGCCAACCTCGAGAGCGGCCTCGAGACCAGCCTGTCGGAAAAGGCGCGGCTGGTAGAGACCACGCTCGAGGGCCTCTCCCCCGGCGAGTACCAGCCTGTGGCCCACGACTTGGCACAACGCGCGCAGGCCCGCGTTACGATCATCGACGCGTCGGGGACTGTCTTGGCGGACTCAGAAGCCGATCCGCTACAGATGGAAAACCACGCCACAAGGCCTGAATTCGTCGAGTCGCTGGCAGGCACGACCTCTGTCAGCCGACGCTTTAGCAGCACGGTCGGGATGGACTTCCTCTATGTGGCGGTGCCCATGGCTGGCGGAGGTGCGGCGCGGCTCGCATTGCCTCTGGAAGAGGTGAACGCGCTCGCCGGGTCCAACCGCAGGAGCATCGGGCTCGTCATTCTCTTTATCGTTGCCCCTCTGGTGCTGGCCACGGCGTGGGTGGCGCGCCGGATCTCGTCCCAGATGTCAGGAATCGTGTCGCTGTCCAATGCGATCGCGGACGGCGACTTCGAAATTGACAAGTCGTTCCCCGAACGGGGCAACCTGCGCGAACTCAACGACTTGGCGGACAGCCTACGCACCACTGCGGGCAAGCTGCGAACAAGTTTCCATCAGCTTCAGGAGGAGCGCTCGCGCTTCGTGGCCGCCGTGAACGGCATTGGAGCGGGGATTCTGGTCGCAGATCGCAGGTGTCACCTCGTGCTGCACAACCCGGCGATCGAGATGATGTTTCCGGAAGAAGATCTGTCGACACAGGCCCCGCTCAACGCATGGAAGAACAAGAACGTCCCAGCAATCTTCAACTATGCCATCGATCAGGGCAAATCGTGCACCGCCGAGCTTTCAGTGGAGGCACCCATGCGCCGGTCGTGGCGAGTGTCGTGCGCCCCGATCATGAGCCGCAAGGGCAAGATCCAAGCTGTCGCGGCGGTCTTCCATGACATCACCGAACTCGAACGGGTAGACCAAATGCGGCGCGACTTCGTCATCAACGTGTCGCATGAGCTGCGAACGCCGCTGGCATCAATCACCGGATACGCGGAGACGCTGTTGGATGGCGCGATCCACGACAAGCAGAACAACGAGCGCTTCGTAAGGATCCTCTGGCAGAACGCGCAGAGACTGACCCAGCTCACCTCCGATCTCATGACGCTGTCGCAGATCGAGGTCAAGGCACGAGAATTCGAATTCGTGCAGCACTCCGTGGCTGACATCCTGCGCCTGGCTGCCGATGGCATAGGGCCAGTGTTGGCACCAAAGTCGCTGCAACTTACGGTAGACCCGATCGAGGCCGACCTCGAGATCCGCTGCGACATCAGCGCGGTGCAGCAAATCCTATCGAACCTGCTGGACAACGCCGCCAAGTACACGCCCGCGGGCGGCAGCATAACCTTGGGGGTCCAATCCGGCCAGAGATCGCTGAACCTCTATGTGAAGGACACGGGCATCGGCATCCCGAAAGAGCACGTGCCCAGGCTGTTCGAGCGCTTCTATCGAGTGGACAAGGCCCGTTCGCGAGAGCTGGGCGGCACCGGGCTTGGCCTGGCGATCGTGAAACACCTCGTGCAAGCTCACGGCGGAAGCGTCTGGGTTGAGAGCGAACCCGGCACGGGTTCTACGTTCTGGTTCTCCCTGCCCTTCGAGCAGGCGACCACACCGCTCGAACCGGTGATCGCCGAAGCGGACCAGCTTCCGCTGCCGATCCAATGATGGCGAGCCAAGCCACCGGCTCGCTCGCCCCTTCGTGCATTCAGGCCTCAGGAGCAGGACCGACCTGACAGAGGTCAGCGCGATCGCGCCGACGTGCGGCAACGATCCTCCTCAGCCTGACAGCGACTCAGACGCCGACCTGTCGAGGGCGTTCGGCCGAGCGTTTCGAGCGACTGAATGGAACGAGGGGCACCGGCTATCGAGCTGGCTCGCCCGCCTTACACGTGCTCTTCGTGCGTGCAGCCCGGGAACTCATCCACGGCGGTGTTCCCTTGGTAGCCGAGGTCTTGGTGAATGCCGATCTCGGAAGTGTAATAGCCGTCAATGGTCATCCGCTTCAACTGACCGAAGAAGCGCTCGGCCGCGGTCCGGGGATCGTCTTCGTTTCGGGCCATTTCAGCCACGATCGCGTCCTGCTGAGCGGCGTCGCAGTCCGAGAAATCGCGCCCGAAGCGCTCCCGCGCCTGCTCTGACACCGCCTCGAGTCCAGACTTCCAGCTCGCCTGAAGTTCGCTCGAGCCGGCGGCGACCATGACGTCGATGTATCTGGCAACCTTGGCGGCCCGCGCTCCCGGCGAATGGTCATCGCTGGGCAAGATCAGTTCGCCCAGAGCGTCCACCAGGTCCAGTTGCGAGGCCGAGAAGAACTCCGGCTTGTAGCCGCCGGACCCGCAGCCGAGCTGCACCAGCCCGCCTGTCGCGGGCAGGACGCCCGCTGCCACTAGCTTGAGGATTGTCCTGCGCTCCATCTTGTGCTCACCCCCATGCATTGCGCTTGAACCCCTCGACGATCCCGTCAGCGGTGCGCCACGAAAGCGCGATGTTGGTCAGAGTGGGATTCTTCTCCGGATACTGCGGGAACACGGATGCGTCCGCCACGAACAAGTTCGGCAGGTCGTGCGATCGACCGTCAGTGCCGACGACAGAGGTCTTGGGGTCGTTGCCCATTCGCGTCGTGCCGACCCAGTGATTGAGGTCAATCACCAGATCGTCCACGCTGACGTCGCCAGGAGTCTCGATGATTTCGCCGTCCCCGGCGCGAATGATCTCCTCGCACCGCTCCACCATGTCCTGGGCCATCGCGACGTCGGAATCGTCGTAATGGAGATGGACGCGGGGCAGCGGCATGCCATACTCATCGCGCCGATCAGGGTCTAGGTCCACGAACTTGTTCGACGAGATCAGGGTCGTCCCCTGCATGTTCATCCCGGCGTGGCCGATGTTCCACTCGCGCAGCTTTGTCTTCAGGGCGCTGCCGTAGCCCGGCGCGGTGCGGATCGCCCTGCGGTGCGAGGTGACTCCCGCGCCGCACTGCACCTGGTAGGTGCCCTCGAACTTCCGGCTGGGTTCGTCCCAGTACAGCCCGGTCAGCAGGGAGTGGTAGTAGCTCGTGCCGTCATCGTTCGAAGCGTCGCGGCCAAGGATCTGCGGGAAGAAGCCGCGCACCGTGACGCCGAAGTGGCTGGTGAGGTTCCTGCCCACTTGCCCGCTGGAGTTGCACAGGTCGGAGATCAGCAGCAGGCGGGCAGTCTCGACAGCGCTGCACGACAGCACCACGACCTTGGCGTCCAGCTCGCGAGCCGTTCCATCAGCGGACTTGTACTCGATCCCGGTCGCCTGCCCGCCCTCGCCTGAAACCCTGACCCTGGTCACCATCGCGTCGGTGAAGATCGTCAGGTTGCCTGTCTCCTCGGCCAAGGCGATCGGCGTGTTGACAGAGGTGTACTTGGCCTCCACCGCGCAGCCGGAGCAGTGTCCGCAGTAGTGACACTTCTGCCGGCGCTTCCATTCCGGCTTGGCGGGCGTCTCGGTCAGCATAGCCTTGCGCTGGGCGACGAACGCCATCTTCGCGCCGCGCTCCCGCAGGCGCTCGACTCCGAGACGGAGGCGCTCCTCGCCGCAGCGCATCGGCACGGGCTTGAGGAATTCGCCGTCAGGCATGTTGGACAGACCGTCACGGTTTCCGTAGACGCCCATGAGCAGCTCGGCCCGGCTGTAGTACGGAGCAACCTCGTCGTAGGAAAGCGGCCAAGACTCGAAATCTTTCGGTCCGAAGCGCAACGAGTGTCCAGCCCAGCAGATCGAACGACCGCCGAGCGCGCGAATCTGGCCGTGGCCAGGCCGGTCTCCAACGGGGGTGAAATGCCCGCGCAAGAAATTGTCGCTCCAGAAGTTGGGAGCGCGCCGGTCGCGGTACTCGTAGGGCCAGTGGTGCCCTTGGTAATCGATCCCAGCGGTGAATCGCGGCCCTGCCTCGACCAGTGCTATCTTAAGGCCCGCTGCGGCGAGGGCATAGGTAGCAATCCCTCCCCCGGGTCCACTGCCGACGACAATCGCGTCGTACTGCTCTTCCGCCACTTACCACACCTCCCCAGAGCGGGCTCGGCCCGCGCCAGTGCCTGGTCCTACAGCCGTTCCGTCGCCTCGACAGATCCGCTGGACTCAGTGTTCCACATGTCACACGCTCTTGCTGCGGACCTCGAGAGGCTCCGAGTTTCGGTCCGCCGTCTTCGCCCCGCCTTCGATTCGCCGCCGATGGCAGACACGGAAAACGGACAGACCCTCACGGCGCTGCCGAGCATCGTCAAGCTATCATACGGGAGTTCGCGCCCACCGCGAACAGCAGGTTCACGATCATGTCCCTTCGACCAGTCCTCCTTGTTGCGGCCAGCTTGGCGGCGGCTACCGTACTATCCGCAGCCAAGCCTGCCGGTCGCTTTGTCCCAATCTTTGACGGGGTTTCCCTGAAGGGGTGGGACGGCAACCCGAAACTCTGGGCGGTAGAGGACGGAGTGATCGTGGGGCGCACGAGCGCCGAGGATCCGATCCCCGCGAACTCCTTCCTGATCTGGCGAGAGGGCGAAGTGGACGACTTCGAGCTCAAGTTCGAATACATGATCGATGGAGGCAACTCGGGCGTGCAGTACCGGGGCTTCGAGAAACCCAAGGAATGGGGGCCGCACATCCTGGGCGGTTTGCAGGCAGACTTCGAGGCAGGAGAGCGGCACTCAGGAGGCCTGTACGGCGAACGCTCGCGGAGAATCCTCGCCCGGCGCGGCGAGAAGGTGGTCGTGGGTGCGGACGGAAAGCCGCAGGTGGTCGGCAGCGTCGGCGATCCGGTCGAGCTACAAAGCAAGATCGACCTCGACGGCTGGAACAGCTTTCACATCGTCGCTCGCGGAAACCGCTACATCCACAAGATCAACGGGCACGTCATGGTGGACGTGACCGACAACGATCCGAACGCGCCAACCTCCGGCTTGGTGGGCCTACAGATCCATCGCGGGCCGCCCATGACGATCAAGTTCCGCAACATCCAGCTCAAGCGCCTGCCGATGACCGCCGGGACCAAGAAGGTCGTCTTCGTAGGCGGGGTGAAGAGCCACGGGTACGGGTCGCACGAGCACACGGCCGGGATCAAGTTACTGATGGATGCCTTGAACAGGAACTTCCCGCAGATTCACGCAACCGCCTACTTCGACGGCCATCCGGGTGACCCCACGGCGCTCGACAATGCGGACGCGGTGGTCCTGTACAGCAACGGCGGCTTGCGCCATCCGTGGTTGGGGGCGCTGCGCTCGGTCGATCAACTGGCACAGCGCAACGGCGGAGTCGGAGCCATCCACTTCGCGGTGGAACTGCCCCAAGGCGAGCCGGGCCAGAAGTTCCTAGACTGGACTGGCGGGTACTTTGAACGCTGGTGGTCGGTCAACCCTCACTGGACCATCAAGTCGCCGAGCCTGGCAGTCGGACATCCGATCACCAAGGGCGTCAGTCCGTTCGAGATCAACGACGAGTGGTACTTCCACATCCGCTTCCGGGCGGGCATGCACGGGGTGACGCCGATCCTACAGGCAGTGCCGCCCAAGGAATCCATGTCGCGCCCCGACGGTCCCGCATCGGGAAATCCGTATGCCCGGGCGGCGGTGGCCAGAGGCGACCTGCAGACTCTGATGTGGGCCAGCGAGCGGCCGGGCGGCGGCCGCGGCTTTGGCTTCACCGGAGGGCACGTGCATTGGAACTGGGCGCACCCGGACTATCGCAAGCTGGTGTTGAACGCCATTGCGTGGATCGCCGGAGCCGAAGTGCCGAAGAACGGGATCGAGTCTGGCCCGTACAAGATGGCCGACATGCTCGCCAACCAAGACTACGAACCGTGGGGCCGGTACGACCAAGCCGAAGTCGAACAGATGGTCGGCGCTTGGGCCAAGTAAGCAACGGCTGCTTGCGATCATCGCAGGGGGCCTGCGGAGAGAGGCCGGCCGACGCTGGCTGAAGCGCAGAGACCGCTCAGGCGGGCTCCGAACCTCGCACTATAGAGCACGGCTGCTTGAAACCGGTCGGCCGACAAGAGGCCGAAAGCGTTCACTGTACCGGGATCGTGACCGAGTTGCTGGCGCTGCCGTCGACCGATACGGTGACCTCTGTCGCGCCCGCCGATACGCCGGTTGGGATGACGAAATCTATCTTGGTAATGCCAACCGCTCCCGGAATCGTTCCAGAGTAGGCGACCGATGCCTCTCTGCCGCCTACGCTGACAACCGGACGGTGCAGGGTGGACAGCCTCGAAGTGGTCGACCTGCCGGACCGCTGAGGTGTCGAGATCGGCCCGGTTCCGGTCATGTAGAGCGTCACAGTCTGCCCCGCCCTGGCCGGCGCGCTGGCGGTGACGTAGCTACCGTCTGCATGAGCAGCGGACGCCAGCTCGCCGCCGTCGGTCTCGTAGCTGTAGATTCCCGGGGCAACGCCAGCCAGGTTGACGACGACCGGCTCTGACTTCCAGACAAAGCCATAGCGATCCATCACACGAACCTTGGCTTGCGCCGAGGCGAGGCCGGCCAGTTCCCAAGGAACCTGAATCTGGACGAGATCCGAAGCGACGCTGAAGACAGGCGCCGCGACGCTGATTTCCGAGTCGGGCCGGTCGAAGCTGACACTGACCGCCTTGAGAGCGATCGGGGGCGCTCCCCCTGGTGCCTGCCCGGCGAATTCTGCCAGCGCCGCCCCGGAGATAACGGCGACCGACCCCGGCGCGACCGGGCCATCGGCGAGGAGGCTTGCGGCATTCAGCACCCCTTCCACTTGTGGGAGGTGAACATCTGCGAAGAGGTCGAAGCGCAGGTCCACATCTTCGACTGTTGCGACCGCGATTACATGCGCATCCGATGGATCGCCAAATCCGAGCTCGGCAATCGCAAGGCCGGACAAGCTCGTGAACGCGTCGTAATTGACCAGATGGCCACTGCTCTCGCGGAATCGCCAGTTCGCTACCCTGCCCCGTATGGGTGCTCCGTAGCGGTCTACGAATTTTCCAAGCACCCAAAGGTGCGTGTGCACGTCGGCGACGCCGCGGTAGACCGATGAACCGATGGCAAAGGCATCCTCGGGCTGGTTATCGCCGACCACGTACAGGTACGGCACGCGCAGCTCGGCGTCGCTGCCCTGGCGCGATACCCGGAGATGGCCCTCGTACGATCCCGCGGCAGGCATCGCTCCCTCTAGGGCGACACGTAGCGTCGTCTGCTGGTCCGGCTGGAGCTGAAACGTCGTTTCCGCGGATCCGTCCACCCTCACTTGCGCTGTCGCGTCCGCATCGCGCCGCACAACCTCGACGCTGTACTGCTGTGGCACCGAAGTGCGATTGGTGATCACGACATCGCGCGACGCGGGGAAGGTCTCGGCCGTGAAGCGTCCGAAGCCGATGGTTGGCGGGACGACGGTGGCGATCGGGTCGAAAGCGGACTCGAAACTCAGCAGGCCCGAGCCAACCGAGCCGACGCGGGCAACCTCGTCGTTTTCCCGGACAGCCGTGCTGGCAGTATTGATCAGGGCAGAGGCGACCTCCCGCGCGGTCCAGTCCGGATGCAACTGCCAGACAAGCGCCGCAGCGCCGCTGACCACGGCGGCGGAGAAGCTCGTTCCCTGCACCTGCTTGTAGCCGCCCCGCGTGATTCCCGGGGTCCGGCCACCGATTGCGAAGACTGCTGCGCCGGGAGCAGCGATATCGGGCTTCAGATTCAGCCCAGGAGTCGGCCCTCTCGAGCTGAACGGCGCCACTTGGGTCGAATCTATCCGCCGAGTCGCCCGGGCGGCATCGAGCGTCACTGCCAGCGACTGCTCAGCCGGAGCAGAGCCGATGCTAGAGGCAAGCGCTCCGCCATCCTCGGCAGAGATGAAGTATGCCGGGATGTCGGTGTCTTCAAGACCGCCCATGTGCAACAGATCCCCGGTCGGATCGCTGTGGAAGACAATCACGCCGGCGGCACCCGCTGCATCGGCGGCTTCCACCTTGTCGACAGCCCAGCAGCCGCCGAATTCAACTACTACGATTCGATCCGCAAGCGCCCCGGGCGAGTACGGAGCGCAACCTTGCCCGTCGCCGAACTGCTCGGCGAGCACAGCGGGGGCAGTCAGCAGCGATCCCGGGCTTGGTCCCGTGCCGGACAGGGCTGGGAAGGAAGCGCCCGCGGCTCGCACCCGCTGCTCGAAGCGCCTTGAATTGGAGGTTGCGGCCACCGAGATCACGTCCGGTGCCGATCCGGGAGACGACACCGTGTTGCGGGCCGGGTGATCCTGACCGCCGGCCTGGCCATCGTTGCCCGCCGCCGCCACCACCACGCGCCCGAAATGCGCCACAGCGCTTTGTGCAGCCAAAGCGACCAAATCGCAAGCTATATGGGGAGCTTCAGAGCAGCCTGCTCCGAACGTCTCCCAAGGATGCATCGCCACCCGTCCGACACTAAGGTTCAGCACGTCCATGTCATCGTTGACAGCGTCGTCAATCGCGGCGATCACTGCCTGTGAGCTTGGCTTTGGACTGACCCCCGGAGTGCCACTCACCTTGTATACGCCCAGGTATGCCTTCGGGGCGATCCCTTGGATCAGGCCTGCCGGCGTGTTAATGCGCCTTCCCGCTGCAATCATGGCTGTCGTCGTTCCGTGCCCCCTGAAATCCACCGGCGTCAGGTCATCCGGGCTCGAGGTCTCTGGGTCCCCGGAATTCTGCAGATGCACGTAGCTGCGCACTGCCAACACCTTGCTGTTGGTGTAATCAAGAAACTCTGCCGCGGCCCTGGGGTAGCCTTCCACGGAAGCCAGAGTGGGGTCTATGAAGGCTGGATGGTTGAAGTCCAACCCCGAATCGATGATGGCTATCTTGATTCCCGCGCCGGTGGCCGTAGTGCCATCGGGCCTAGCTCGCGCTGCGCGGAGCCTCAAAACATCGCTGAGGTTGTCCAGCGCGAAGTCCAGATCGCGGCTCGGCTCTAGCCTCAGCACCCCTGCGATTTCGCCGAGCGCTTCCGTCTGTCGCGCGCTGGCGCGGATGAATATCGCGTTCAGCACGTTCTGCACCGCCCCGATGACCTCGGCCCCGCCGGCTTCCAAGGCCTCGATGACGGGCTCTTGGGCAGTTGCCACGGCGCGCGCCTCGGCGGAGAAATCGCTCGGCGCGACGCGCTGGCCAGGGCGCAGGTCGATTCCGCGCCGCGCTAGCAACCGCTCGCCCGAGGCCGGCGAGTCGAGCACAACCGTGTAGTTCGCAACCCGATTCGATTGGGCCGTTGCCGACGGGGCCAGGGCGATCGTCGCCAGAATCGCGGCCCCACACGACGCTAATCGCCGCCACCACATTGGTATGCTCAGTCTAGCGCGGATATCTCGCAAAGACACGAGAATGGGGTGTGAATTTGTGATAACATCTTTGTAATCATAAAATTAGGACCTGTCGAGATCACCCTCCACCCAGACACGCTGTACCGCAAACGATCTCGCCAATCAGGGCGCCCGCAAAGTGCGCGCCTAAACGGATCCGATACGACGAAGCAAATCCGCACGCCCTGCGGGCGATAAATTCCTCACGCAATCTTCACGGACCAGCCTAGAGTTTTCCGACCAGATCAGGCGTGGCTCGGAGCATGGACCGCGCGGTTGAGCGGAGCGCTTATCCTGGCCCGTCCAAAGCACGATCCCTGCCGGCTCCATCGCAGCTCCGCTGGCACTGCATCGCCTAGCTGTGAAGAACACAGACGCTCCGACGTGTCCGACGGCCGAGCTTCAATACCGAATCCAGGTCCGTGCTAGGGAAACTTGACCGATTCCCGGCTTGGAGAAATCGCACACACCTCCAGGAAAGACAGCCCCCAATCGGTCCAACTGCTCCGACGTGAGCGCAGGCCCGTAGTCCGCTGGATCGAGCGGCTTCAATTGGCACTTCAGGATGTCGCCCTCAAGCGGGGCCCCGGCTGCGATTCTGGGATCGCCGCTCGGCGGGTAGAGTTCGCCGCAGGGGCCGCTATCGCCTCGCGCCGCATCGTCCAAGAGCCGCTCTCCTTCGGCCGACCAGCAGGCATCGCTCAAATCGGCAGGCCGGCTGCGAGAGATCACGGCAATCGGCTCATCCCCGGATTCGTCCGCGGCCACCGAATCCAGCCACTGATCCATGAGTCGGGCCACGTCCAAGCGTCGCGGGGGATTCGTCAGGATGACACGGTTGGCGGCGCTACCGTGTGCCCGCTGCAGTCGCGCGCCCAGCACGAACGTCCGAACACGGTCGTGAATGTTCCCGGTCGGATCCGAGAACCTGCGCGTGTCGATGATCGGAATCGAGCCCAGAGACCCGCCGCCCGAATTCACGCGCCCGGTCTGATAGACCACTTTCAAGACATCCGTGTCCGCGATCGTGCGTTCGGACACGAGGTTTGCGTCGTCGTCGAAACCGCCGATCCCCTCGTTGAGCTCGATGAACTGCTCGATGTCTATCAGACCGTCGTTCAAGGCCTTCAGACCGTATTGAACGCCCACATTGTCGAGTGCCCTGCGGGCCAGGCCGGTCGAATCGTCGCGTCCGAGAAGGTTGACCAAATTGTCGTACAGGCCGCAGCGAACACCATCCGGCCTCCGATCGGGGTGATAGATCAGCTCCTTGGGAACACCCGGCTGGCAACTGGCCGGCTGAATCATGGACGGTGTATACGATCGCATCCAACTCTCGCAAGTCGCCCATGTCGCAAATCCTGATACCGCCTTCTTCTGAACGTCGGTCCAATCGTGCGCGCTGTTCTCGATGGCCCGTGCGAGCAGCGAGCAATCCGTGATCGGCGGAGCAAGCGTCACCGTGTCCGGGTAGCTGGCACCCGGGATGATGCCATCCAAGAGGCCGGGGTAGTTCTGGGCGATCAGGTGCTGTTGCATCGAGCCGCCCGATCCGCCGACTCCGATGGTGTGAACGGGAACTCCGAAGCTCTCGATGAAATGCTCCTTGACCATCATCGCCGTCTCGGCTGAAATGACGTCGTTGCAGTTGTTGCCAAATACATTGAGCGATGACATCGCCACCGCGTATCCGCTCGCAACCGACGTCGCATCCTGCAAAGTGGAGCGGATCTGGCCCTGACGATACCCTGCGCGGCAGCCCCCGCCGAACCGGAACACGAGGCGGCCGTTCCAGCTCGGGGCGGTACTCCATGGGGCGGGGAGATCGTCCGCCGGATCGTGTAGGAACGCAATCTCGTAAATCGCTCGATTTATCGTGCCCCTCTCAACTCGAACGATGAAATCCTGTTCATGCCCCTCCGTGGTCGTCGTTCGGGCAATATCGGACGGGCGTGGCACGGACAGGTCAAGGGGCTTGAACCCCGGAGGGATTCCGGCCCTTCCAGTTCCCCGCTGCTGCGGTTCTACGCTGTCTGTGGATCTGTAGTAGTACGAACTCCTCGTCTCGACGCTGCAATCGGCGTCAGACGGCGGCCCCAATCCAGCTCGTTCGGTCGCGCAAACGAAGGGTTCCTGGTGTGGTCCGGAGAACACGGGGCCAGTGCGAGGGTGATTGATCAACTCAAGGCTCGCGGACCGCTCTCCGGCCCCTACGGTGAGCGTGTTCTTGCCCATGTTCAGTTCGGACAGCCGCCCAACCAAGCGAGAGGGGTCCTCACCGCTCCGAAACGCCGATGTGACGTCGCGACCGTCCAGTTCGACGTGCAACGAGCCGGCGCTGACGCCCGCGATTTCTACGAGCGCATCGCCTCCGGTAACCATGTCCGGGGGACCCGACAGGACGGAAACATCAAGTCGCTCCTCGGCACTGCCAGTCGCTAGTCCGAAGCAAAGGATCGTGACCGCCAGTCGCATCACTGCTTCCCCCCACGCGTCAAAAAGATCACCACATTGCGATTTGCCAGTCGCTCCGCGGCTCGAGTCTAATCGCCCCCCTTCTTGCCAAGCAGTTCCTCTTCTAGGCTCCGCGCCCCTCGAAGAATCCCGCCGAAAGAGTAGTTCGCCTCGTGGCAGGCGTATTCGTACACGCGGTTTCCGGTCGCAGGCCACACGTATTCCCCGCTCCACGGCGCGGTCCAGACGCTCGGGTCCTCGACACGGAAGCGATAGCGCAGAGTCTGCCCGTCCAGCCGAGTGAACCATTCGGTCACCCGCAGGTCACGCGATGCACCTGACAGCGATGGGCTGTCGTTGAAGTTCGTGGTCTCCACAACCAGCGTGTCCCCTTCCCAATGACCGATCGAATCGCCGAGCCAGCTCCTCACGTCATCTGGAGCGTGCTCGGCGCTCATGCGGATGATGCGCACGTCGTGAACCATTTCGACCAAGATCATCACGTGATCTTCGGTCTGCACGATTCGCTTCACGTTGTTGTACGCGACCGGCAGCATCGGCGGCCCGGCCGTCGAGCCGAACCCGAGCAGGCAGCGTTCGGCCAGCGGCCTGATTTCCGGATCGTCGTAAGGCCCTTGCTCCAGACCCTCTTCGACCCACCAAGCGACGCCGGTGTTCGTACGCGATAGCTCGGCCCGCTCCGCCGCGCGCTGCTTTGCCGCAGCAGTCATGGGCGGCTTGCGGCCGTTCTTGGGATCGGTGATGATCGAGGTCCGCCAAGTGCCGTCCAGCTTGAATCCGCCACTGCCCCTGTCCAGCCAGAACGAGTTGTAGCCGCCTACGTTTCCCGCCGATCCCGGCGATCCGTCCCCGCCATCGGGAGGGGCGCCGCGCTCGGGATCGGACGGCGCGTTCCGCTCTGCCCTCCGCTCCAACTCGCGATCGACGACCGCCACCGCCTCCTCATGGGTCAGCGTGAGCCGCTCGCCGTATTCTTCGGGGCGCTCCAGCGGTGTCAGCGTAGCTATGTCATACGTCCCGGACAGGTCTGGCTTGCCGGATGGAGTCCGCGGGATGTCCGCGGCCACGGCAAGCGTCCATCCCAGCAGCAAAGCGCTCAGTCCCAAAGTGATTCGATGCGTCATAGATCTTCCCCGATCTCCAGTACCCTCGCGCACACTTCCCATCGCGCGCCCAGCTCCGAAACGGCAGAGCTTCGATCTCATGCAGGCCAGGCCGGCACCGGCGAGTGCCCTGCCAAGAGTCTACGCGAAATGGGGGCGTCCCGCAGGGACAACTCCAGAAGCCGCAGTCTTCAGCGGACCTGCCGGCCAGCAGTCGACGCTGGGTCCGGCGACCATGCTGGCGTATATCCTGATGGGGTGGCAGGGATCGAAAACGCTCTGGCGGCATTCGCCGCCTTCGCGTGGGGGCCCGTAGTACTGTTTCTGCTGATCGGGGGCGGGTGCTACTTCTTTCTCTATTCCCGGCTGCTTCCGTTCTGGCACCTCAAGCACGCACTCAAGATTCTGCTTGGGCGCTACGACTCTCCTTCCGCCACTGGTCAAGTTTCGCATTTTCAGGCACTTAGCAGTGCCCTCGCGGGCACGATCGGGATGGCGAACATCGCCGGCGTCGCAGTCGCGATCCAAACAGGCGGCCCGGGCGCGATCTTCTGGATGTGGGTCTGTGCCTTCGTCGGAATCGCCACCAAGTTCTTCACCTGCTCGCTGTCGATCCAATACCGAGGCCCTGACAGCCGCGGCGAAATCCAAGGCGGACCGATGTATTTCATCGTGTACGGCCTCGGGAAGCGTTGGAAGCCGCTCGCCGTGTTTTTCTCGTTCTGCGCATTGTGCGGCACGCTGCCGATGTTCCAGGTCAACCAGCTCGTCCGCATCGCCCGGGAGACCGTGGCCGTGCCGCTCGGCTGGGTCTCTGCATCGTCCGACGCCTGGGTCTTCAACCTCACGCTCGGTATCGTCGTGGCAATTGCGGCGGGCGCCGTCCAGATCGGTGGGATCAAGCGCGTGGGGCTGGTTGCGGCCAAGATGGTCCCGGCCATGGTCGCGCTCTACGTTGCCAGCGCTGCCGTGATCCTGGCCACCAACCTGTCATCCCTGCCCGGGGCCCTAGCCATGATCTTCAAGGACGCGTTCACCGGAGAGGCCGTCGCCGGGGGAGCCGTCTGGGGCGTGATCGTGACCGGCGTGCGCCGGGCCGCCTTCTCGAACGAAGCCGGGGTCGGGTCCGAGGCGCTCGCGCACGGCGCTGCCAAGACCGACGAGCCCGTCCGAGAGGGCCTAGTGGCGATGCTTGGCCCGATCATCGACACATTGATCATCTGCACCTCGACGGCCCTGATCATCCTCAGCACGGGCACGTGGACGAACTTCGAGGCCGAGGGCGTGTCGGTGACGCTCGCATCGTTTGAGCAGGTTCTGCCCGGCGTTGGAACCTACGTGCTGTTCACCTGCGCGATCTTCTTCGGCTTTTCAACCACCCTGTCGTGCGGCTACTACGGCGAGAAGTCTCTAGGGTTCTTGGTCGGGGCAGAGCGTCAGTTCCTGTACCGCTACATTTACGTGGCATCGATCCTGATCTCGTCCGTGACATCGGTCACGGCAGTGCTCGACTTCATCGATGGCATGTACGGCCTGATGTCCATCCCCACCATGACCTCGTCGCTGATTCTCGCGCCTCTTGTAATGAAGGAAGCCCGCAGGTACTTCAGGGAAATGGCGGCCGGGACGGGCTAGTCCCGCATCCGGCCAAGAGGCTTCACGCGCCGGCTGCCTACAATGGGCTCGATGAAGCCCTACCTCGCTGTGTTCGCGTTGCTGGCCGCGAGTGTGTCGGCGGCCCGCCAGCCCAACATCCTGCTGATCGTCTCGGACGACCAAGGCTACATGGACCTTGGTTCGATGGGCAGCGGCGATATCCTCACGCCCCGGCTTGACACACTCGCGGCGGAAGGAGTCCGGCTGACCAGCTATTACGCGGCCTTCCCGGTGTGCACCCCGTCCCGAGTCGCGCTGCTGACCGGCCGCTATCCGCAGCGCAACGGAACCTACGACAATTTCCGCAACGACAGGGTGAACGACGGCTATCGCTATCCGCTCTACGAGTACGCGATCAGCCCCGAGCGGATCTTGGGGACCGACACGCGCGAGATACTGCTCTCGCAGGTGCTCTCCGAGGCTGGGTACGCCACCGCTGTGTTCGGCAAATGGGATCTCGGCTCCCTCCAGCGCTACCTTCCGCTGCAGCGAGGCTTTGATGACTTCTACGGATTCGTCAATACCGGCATCGACTACTGGACGCACGAGCGCTACGGCGTGCCGTCGATGTATCTGCGAAACGCCCCTACCGAGCAGGACAAGGGCCTTTACACGACCGAACTGTTCGAACGCGAGACGCTGCGCTTCATCGACGAGCACAAGGCCGATCCCTTCTTCGTCTACATTTCCTACAACGCGCCGCACGGAGCATCGAGCCTGGATCGCGGCATCAGGGGCTTCGTGCAAGCCCCGGGCAAGTGCCTGGACCAATACCCTTCGCCGGATGGCCTCGCGGCCGAGCGCCGCCACAAGTTCATGGCGGCGGTCACCTGCATGGACAGCTCCATCGGACGTGTCCTGGATCGGATCGACGAGCACGGGCTGCGGCAGGACACCATCGTCATCTTCGTCTCTGACAACGGTGCCGGAGGAGGCGGCGACTCCGGCCCCCTGCGGGGCCGCAAGGGACAGATGTTCGAAGGCGGCGTGAGGGTGCCGTTCCTGATGCGCTGGCCCGGAAAGATCGCCCCCGGCACTGTGTCCGACGAATTTCTCACCGCCCTGGAAGTCTTCCCAACGCTGGTCAAGGCTGCGGGCTCTGCCCTGCCCGAGGATGTCGAACTTGACGGATTTGACATGCTCCCCATCCTTCAAGGGCAAGCCAAATCGGAGCGGGAGAGCATGTTCTGGGAGCGCCAAGGCGAATATGGGGCACGGCTGGGCCACTGGAAACTGGTGCATTCAAGGAGAGGCGGCGGACTCTTCGACCTCTCGGAAGACCTTGCGGAGAGCAACGACCTCACCAAGGAGCTCCCCGATGTTCACGAACGCGTAAGACGCGCCTACCGGGACTGGGTGCAGGAGATGGCAGCTGCCGAGCCCAGGGGGCCGTTCAAGAATTACTGAAGCCGACCCGCTCCCTGCCGTACCCTGAAATTCGGAATCCATGGCAGACAACGTAGACAGCCGACCGCTGGAAATCAGCCGCCACGGTGCGCACGACATCCAGATCCGCTGGAGTTCGGGGGAAGAGGCCGTTTACCCGGCTCGCTTCCTGCGCGGCCAGTGCCCGTGCGCGACCTGTGTTGACGAAGTCACCGGAAAGCGCATCGTGGGCGAGGCCGCCCTGCCCATCTTGGTCTACCCCACCAAGATCGAACGAGTGGGCCGGTACGCGATCCAGATCTTCTGGAGCGATGGGCATTCCACAGGCATCTACACGTGGGAACGCCTGTACGACCTACTCCCCCAAGTACGCAAGCTCCAAGGGCCAGGGGCCACCCCCCCTATCGTTTAGGCTCCCGCCGCGCTAACTCCCTTTCGGCGAGCGCGAAGGGTGCATAGACCGCCAAGAACGTCGCCAGTACGACGAATTCCAAGACAACGATGTACGAAGGCCACGGTCCGCCGAAGGAGGGCGAAAGCGTACTGTCGGGCGGCGCGGAGAGGTACATGTAGTTCGACCCCAGCACCAGATTGATCAAGGCAACCGCCGCTGCGAACAGCTTCAGAGCGGCAAATGCCCGGATGAGGCCCGCGATGTGCCGACCATCCGACCGTACCGACAATAGCAGGCAGGGCTAGAGTCTTTGAACGTATGATCGAGTTTGCAGCTTGGGCAGTCGCTTGAGGAAGTTTGCGTCACCGGCAGCGGGTCACCCAACGGCGGGCGCTTCCGGCGGGGGAGAAGAGAATGGACGAAAAGGGCTTTAGGATGTGGCTTGAGGAGGGGGGACTCAAGGAATCGAGCATTCAAACACACATCACAGACGTTAAGCGAGTCGAACGGCACTACGGAAACCTTGAGGCGCTCTACAGGAAGGATCGTTTCGACGAAGTTCTCCGAGAACTCCGATACACGGCGGAGGACGAGCGACACAGAGCTCCCAACCCGTCAAGGCTCCCGATAGAGCCGAGAGTCCGGCCCAACTATTCGGTTCTGCAATGCTATGCCGGAACTGTGCGGAAGTACCGTGAGTTCCTAGATGCACGCACCGGCCGTACGGACCTCGACGCCGCGTCGCGAGCCTAGTGAGGCTGTGCCGACGAACAGGGCGGCTATTGTGTGCTCAGATTTGGCTCCATCAGCAATGCTTGGCCCGGACAAGGAGTTCGGCCGGGGCACATTGTAGGGCCACGCAATCAGGCGAGTGCGCTCTCGAACACTTCCACGTCGCGTGTCTGAGCATGGAACTCCACGCCCACCAAATGGATCGGCAATCCGAGGTGGCGGTACTTGGCTGCGTAGCTCCGCTCCTGTAACTGCCGCATCGCGGCGCCCTGTTGCGACGACGCGAAGACCTTGAAGTCGAATAAGTACACTCTGCTGCGGGTCTGCACCGCTAGGTCCGCACGCCCAGTGCTGCTGCTGTCCTCCGTCGTCACCGTTGCTCCCGACCCGACGAAGAAGCTATAGAACACGCTCGCGTAATAACCCTCGTAGTCCGCTATCGTGTTCCGGCTGTGCCAGTGGTACGGAATGCCGGCGAACAGCGCCCGGAACCAAGTCTCGAGTCCGTCCATGTCACCCGCCTGCAGCAGCCGCTGCAAAGCCCGACTGTGCTCCTCCCGCCGACGTGAGTCTCCGGTGATATGGTTCAGCAGGCTTAAGTTCAGGCCCTGGCGCACTTCGCGGTTGGGATACACCAAGCGAAAGTACTCGATGCCATCGTCCCCCCATTCCCGCCCGCCGACCGTCAAATACCCGGTCTGAAACAAGAGCGCCTCTGGCGCGATGCTGTCCACATCGAACGTGCTGAGCAACGCCTTACTGGCACGCAACCCGTCGAGGCGGTCGGCCACCACGTAGCGCTCCGTGAGCAGCTGTGTCAGGAAGGTCGGCGTGCCCGTCTCAAACCACCACGCATCGAATTCGCGCTCGGCAAACAGGAGCAGAACGTCGACAGGGTTATAAGCCTTCGGTTCTCCACCCCAGCTGTAGCCGTTGTACCACTCGCGGATCTGCTCGCGGTCCAAGCCCGGCAGCTCCGCCGCAAACACTGTGTCGAGATCAGCGTCGGTGTAGCCGCAGATGGCGGAGTAGTCCGGGTTCAAGGTGATATCGCGCAGATTGTTCAGGCCTGAAAACAGGCTTACTGTGGAGAATTTGCTCACCCCGGTGAGGAAGGCGAACCGGACATGTTCGTCGCAGTCCTTGATCACGCCATAGAAGCCCCGTAGATAGTCACGATTGGCGCGGGCACTGGCCGGATCGTCCAGAGCATCGAGGATCGGCTTGTCGTATTCATCCACCAGCACGGCAACCCGCTGGCCAGTCTGACGATGCAGTGCGCGGATTAGATGCCGCAGACGCCCCGCAGCCGATTGGTGGCGGGCTTGCACCTCGGAGTCGATCTCTAGGTCGAGCAACTGTTCGTGCACGCTTGTCTGCAAGCTCTCCGGATCCTTGAGATTGCCGCCAGCGAAGTCGAGCCGAACGACCGGATGACGCACTGACCAGTCCCAGTTGTCGTAGGCTTCGAGGCCGACGAACAGGTCTCGGTCACCCTCGAACAGATGCTTGAGCGTATCGACGAAGAGACTCTTTCCGAAGCGGCGCGGGCGCGACAGGAAGAAGTGGGTGCCCTCCCGGAACAGGCGCAGAGCGTAGCCGGTCTTGTCTACGTAGTAGCAGTTGCGATCACGGATGTCCCGAAAGCTCTGGATGCCAGTGGGCAGGAGGCGCTTGTCCATGACCTAGCTTCTACGTTAGCCCGTGTGCGAACCATTGCCAGCTGGGGGTGGTGCCATGAAGTCGGCCAGCAGACTGCCACCGCTTGGACTGCAGGCGCAGGCGGCGGAGGTCATCTCGGGTGGGGGGCATCGCGGATGGCATACAGTCTGAGCAAACTTGAGCCAATTTGCCAACAGCGTCGTGACGATGAAGGGAGCTCCGCTCTTCTTGTTGCTTAGCAGCATTGCCATAGTTGCTGTGTGTTGTTACTGGAACAGCGGCGCGATGGCTGGTGTGGCGCTGTCGGGGCAACTGCTGGTGATGTCCGTGTCGCTGAACGTCCACTACTACCGCAGGAGCAAGGGAGTAGCCCGGATCGACAATGGCTGGGGGCGCGCCTGTCCCGGGATCTACACGCCTCTGGAGCTAACGTTAGGATTGGACGATGGCGGATGAGGTGATTGAGGAACTGTGGGAGATCAAGGAAGCCATGGCTCAGGAGTACGGGTACGACGTCACACGGCTTGCAGCGGACCCTCAGCGCAGACAACAGGAAGAGGCACACCGCATCGTGGACTTGCGGGCCTTGCGCGAAGCTGACAACCAACAGGAGCCAGCCGGAGGCGACTCATAGCGCCGGACGCCCTCAGATTCGGGCACCCGGTGCCCGTTAGTATGTTGACTGCTCCCTGACGCTTCTGCGGAGGGCTAGGCCCAGCGCCCTTTCTTGCCCTCTTCGGCGATGTAGTCGGCGGCCCGAGCCGTGATCGCCATCATGGTCAGCGTGGGGTTCTGGCAACCGATCGACGCCCAAGCAGCGCCGTCCGTGACAAAGACGTTGTCAACATCGTTGGCCCGCGCCCAAGTGTTCAGGACCGACTTGCGCGGGTCCTTGCCCATGCGGGCCGTGCCGACCTCGTGGATGCAGAATCCGCCGACCGAAGGCCTGCCAGTCAACCGGACATCCTTGTGGCCGGTCGCTTCGAGCATCTCGGCCGCCTGCACGCGCGCATCGTTCCACAGAGCCAGGTCGTTGTCCGACCACGAGAAGTTGATATCGAGCGTCGGAATGCCCCAAGCGTCCCGCCGGTCTCGGTTGAGCGCCACGTAGTTCTCGTATCGCGGCAGGCACTCGCACCAAGCGCCAAAGCTCGTGTGCCACTCAGCGCGCTCGTGGACCGCCCGCTTGTAGCTCTCTCCGAAACCCGGAGACCCAAACTTGAAACTCGGACCGCTGCGGCCTTGGTAGCCATAGCCGCGGATCATCCCGTCCGTGTGGGTGCGTTCGATGTTGAGAAAGCGCGGAATGTACATCCCGTTGGGCCGGCTCGGGGGGCCGGCCCACGGCTTGGCCTTCAGTTCCGGCATGCGGCCGGACGCTCCGCCTTGGTAAATGTGGTCCATCAAGTAGCGGCCGAGCATGCCACTGGAGTTGAAATCAAGGCCGTAATCGGCGGAGTGCATCATCAGACGGGTCGATTCGAGCGTCGACGCACAAAGAACGATCACCTTGCCCCGGACCTCCCGCGGCACGCGGGTCGTGCGGTCCACGTATGCAACGCCCGCGGCCTTCCCAGTGGCCGGATCCTTCGTCACGTGGCTTGCGACGGCATCCACGACCAAGTCGCAATTGCCCGTCTCAAGAGCCGCCTTGAGCGTCGTGGTGGGGCTGTTGTAGTACGAATGCGTCACGCAGCCCTGCTCGCACGGGCCGCAATAGTGGCAGGGCTGGCGGCCATTGTGCGGCTTGGTAATGATCGCGCTGCGACCGATGGTTGCGACCCGTCCCATGCGGGCACGCAGCCGGTTGCGAAAGAGCTCTTCACCGCAGCTGAACGGCATCGGCGGCATGAAGACGCTGTCAGGGAGTTGGTCAAGGCCTTCGGCGATGCCACTGAGCCCGATGTAGCGTTCGACCTTTTCGTAGTACGGAACCAGGTCGGCGTACTCGATCCCCCAGTTCTCGCCATAGCCATCGCGATCGGCGCAGCGGAAGTCGATGTCGCCCATACGGTACGACTGACGACCCCACGACAGGGAGCGTCCGCCAAGCACGCGCATGCGGATCCAGTGGAACGAGCTGTCCCCCGGCGTTTGGTAGGGATTCCGGATATCGTCAGCGAACCACTTGTAGTTCGACTCGCGGCACGCATACACCAGCCCTTGGATCGGGCGGTTGCGCATTAGGTCGGGAGACTTGGGGATCCCGCCGACGTATGGCGAGGAGTTACCGCGATACTTCAGGTCATAGGGCATCACGTGCTCGGTGAAGTCCGCGTCCGTGATCTTCGGACCGGCCTCGAGCACGCAGACCTTCAGGCCCGCTTCGGCGAGCTGCCAAGCGGCCACGCCGCCGGTTGCGCCAGAACCGACGATGACGGCATCGTAGGCATCGCGGCCCCGCGCGATCGTTTGCAGCATCCCGATTAGTCTAGCAATCGGCCCCTTTCCGGCTTCAGAATTCCCAGCGCAGCGCGAGTTGCACTTGCCGCGACGAAGTGCTGGTCGACGTGATGCGTCCGGCACTGCCGATGCGGCCGCCAGACCGGGTGAACAGCGCACGCCCGGATGGCACTTGGAAATTCGGGTGGTTGGTCACGTTGAACGCTTCGGCGCGCAGTTTCAGGCTCTGGCGCTCGGTCGAGACCAGCGCTTTGTGCAACGCGATGTCCATGGTGAAAATCCCCGGCCCGCGCAGCGTGCCGCGACCGAGCGTGCCTAGGTAGCCCGCCTCGGGCAGCGCGAACGCTGTCGGATCGAAGTAGCGCGACGGATCGCCCAGGACGATATCCGAGGCCGCGCGGCCTGCGACCAGATCCGGGCGCTGTCCGACATCGCCGAAACCCGGCCGGAGGCGCGCCCGGTCGAAACCCACGCGGGGCGCGAACGGCGTCCCGGACAGTACCTGCATGATGCCGTGCAGCTGCCAGCCTCCAAACACCGCTGCGGCCGGCGAGCCCTTCCCCCTCCACAGCTCCAGCGAGATGTTCCCGGCCACGACGTGCTCTTGGTCGAAGTCCGACAGCCCCCTGTTGGCACGGTAGTCCCACACGGTCGGCACCTGGTCGCTGGCCACGAAGTCGTTGAAGGTATGGTTCGAGGCCTCGTCGATGGAGCGGCCCCACGTGTACTTGCCGCGCATCGACAGCCGCTTGGCCAGCCGGCTCTGCAGGCTGAAGGTGATCGCTTGGTAGAACGAGTTGAACTGGGTCCGGCGCAGCCCGATGCGCGAAAAGGCCGGATTGACGTACGGGCTACCTTGGGGAAAGAAATAGCGGCCGTCGCTCTGGACCTCGGGAATCGGAGAGTTCACGCTGATCAGCTGGCCGAACAGATGGATGCCGCGGGCGCCGCTATAGCCGGCCCGGATCACCGTGCTCGGGCTCAGCTGGCGTTCCATCGAAGCCTGCCAGCGGGCGACGTAGGGCTGGTTAAGGTTGTAGTCGACTCCGTCCATCGACGTGGAAGGATTGCGGCCCTCGGCCGCTTGAAGGATGTCCGGAAAGCGCGGGCGCCCGAATACCAAGATGCGGTTGAACAGAGGCGGCGTGCGGACGCCGGCGATGGTCAGCTCGCGGCTGCCAAGCTGGTCGTAGAAGATCCCGAAGCCGCCGCGGGCAACCGTGCGGGCATCGCCCACGGGATCGAATGCCACCGAGATCCGCGGCGCGAAGTTGTCCTTCGACGGATTCCGCCAGAGAGGGCCGCCAAGCGTCGTCTGGGAATCGTTGACGAAGTCTCGCAGCACGGCGATCTTGCCGTTGACCTCGGTCGGCGTCGAGACCGATTCATAGCGCACGCCCATGCTGACGCTGAAGATGTCGAAGACCCTGAACTCGTGCTGGAGATAGCCGAAGTACTGGTTGTAGCGCCAGCCCCGGACGGTGTCCGAGCCGGGCTGCATCACCTCGGCGATGCGAGGGCGGGCCTGCAGCAGCAGTGCCAGCGAGTCGAACGTGTACGAGCCAACCGCGCTGAGATCGGAGCGCTGGTCAAAGTGTACGCGGTCGTAGCCCGCTCCCATCCGCAAGGTGCTCTTGCCTGTCGTGCGCACGAGAGAAGTCCCGAACTGGTAGCTCTCCAGGATGAAGCGGCGCGGCCGCGCGCGGGCTTGGAAGCCGCCCATGTTGCTCAGTCCGTTCACCGTGATCGAGCCCATCGGCTGGCCGTTGACGAACGCAAGCGAATCCGGCACGGCGGTGGAACTGTTCTCAAAGTTGTCGACGCGGCTGAAGGCCGCCCGCCAGGTCGACAGCATCGCGGGAGAATGCACCCGCTTGAGCTGGGTGTGCAGGAAGTCGTCGCGCGAGTCGAGCCCGAACACCCACAGGTCCATCGGGTCCGGCGTGCGGGCCGCCGCATCGTCGAACGTGTAGCGCGCCGCCAGCTGGGTCGCAGAATCGAGCACCAGATCCAGCTTTCCCGACAGGTAGATCTCGTCGACCCGATCGTTCAGCTGGCGGATCGAAGCGGCCGTGCCGTCCCCGAAGTCGCGCCCGTTGGGCAGCGGGTAGAGGTCCAAGTAGGGCCGCACTTCGGCGGCCACGGGAATGTCTTCGCCAGGCAGGTGGCCGAGGCGGGCCTCCGGCGTGGGCACGGCCGGCCGCGCCGTCCTGGCGCGCCGCTCGCGCAGGCCCTCGTAGTTGAGCAGGAAGAACGCCCTGTCCAGCACCACTGGCCCGCCCAGCAGGGCTCCAAAGTGGTTGCGCCGCAGCGGAGGGGCCCCGGCAGCCGGGGAATCGAAGAAGTTCCGCGCGTCCAACGAGTTGTTGCGCAGGTATTCGTAGGCGCTGCCGTGAAATCGGTTCTCCCCTGAGCGGGAGACCGCCGTGAACACTCCGCCCGCGGTGCGTCCGTACTCGGCGCTGTACGGGCTTGTCACCAGGTGGACCTCCTGGACCATCTCCAGCCCCAGCACGTTGCCCGTGGCGCTGGCAGGAGATGCCGAAGCAGCGTCGTTGACGTAGACTCCGTCGAGCTGGAAGCTGTTCTGGTTCGGGCGTGAACCGAGCACCGAGATCTGCCGCCCAATTCCCTGCGCCAGCCCGACCCGCGCCGAAGCGGGCAGCGTGGCGCCGGGCTCTAGCGCCGAGAGTTCGAACAGGTCGCGACCATTCAACGGCAGGTCGCGCAGATTGCGTTCCGGCACGAGTCCGCCCCAGTCCGCGGCATTGGTGGAGACCAAGGAGAGATCGCCCTCCACTTCGATGGCATCCTGCGTCATGCCCAGTTCCAAGCGCACGTCGTATTCGGCGATTCGGCCGCTGGTGAGCAGAATCCCCACAGCCTCGACCAGCCGGAAGCCGCGCCGGGAGACGCTGACCGAGTAGCTGCCCGGATGCAGTGCCGCGATGACATAGCGCCCGTCGCCGCTGGTGGTGACCTCGCGCGAAATGCCCGTTCCGCTGTGGGTCACGATGACTGCCGCTCGCGGAACCACCCGACCCTGCGGATCCGTAACGGTTCCCTGCAGGGTCGCATCGGACTGCCCGCAGAGCCGCGGCATAACGGTTGCTGGCAACGCCAGGCTCGCCAAAGCCAGCCACAGCGCCGCGGAGGTGCGGCGAGCGCGAGCGGCCAACGGAACCACGCCGTCGCGGCCGGGGCCGACATCCCGGACTCGCGTCACTTGACCCGCCTCATCGTCCACTCGCGCTCGTCGCCGTCAGCCGAATGGCTGTCGCGCAGCACCAGCGTGTCCCCCGACAGCACCAGCTCCCCGGGGAACGAGCGGCCCTCGTAGTAGGCGGACAGCGCCACGACGTTCGTCCGCACGACCTTGCTCTCCCCGTCCCACTCGTAGCGGTAGAGGCCCGCTCCCAGCGGCTGCTGGCTTTGGAACTCTTCCGGCGTCATGTCGCTTAGGGACTTGGTTAGCTTCGGCCGGTCCTCGCCTGCCAGGATCACCATCTGGTGGGTGTCGCCGAACTGGTGGTATTCGCGCCGGTAGTGCTGGTCCTCGCCCTTGGTCAGGTTGCGGACCGATGTGACCTCCCACAGCCCCTGGATGCCGACTTCCGACGCAGCGGCAGGCTCTCCCGCCGTGCCGCAGGAAATCAGGGCCGCCACAGAAAGCGCCATCACCGCCAGCGAACAAGTGCGCACCCCCCGGAGGGGCGCGGCGCCGGAAGCGATCGTGGGCGGTGAGCCGAAATCTCGGGGCATGACTTCATTAGAACGCAAGGCCGCTCGCAAGGGGAAGCGGTCGCTTCTCGCGTCGGGTGTGGCGCTATACTCGAAAGGTCGCAAACGCCCCCGGATGGCCCAACACTTGTCTACCACCCCTGTGATGCGGCAATACTTCGCCGCGAAGCAGGAGCATCCGGGCTGCTTGCTCTTCTTCCGGCTCGGCGACTTCTTCGAGCTCTTCTACGACGACGCGATCAGGGCCGCGAAAGACCTGGAAATCACGCTGACCAAGCGGCGCGACCGCACGGGGAATCCGATCCCGATGTGCGGCGTGCCAGCCCATTCGGTCGACGGTTACTTGGCCAAGCTCCTGAAGAAGGGCCACCGGATCGCCATCTGCGACCAGGTCGAGGATCCCAAGCAGGCGCGCAAGCTGGTCAAGCGCGAGGTCGTCAGGGTGCTCTCTCCTGGGACAACCAGCGATCTAGACCTGCTGAACGCCGGCGAGAACAATTACCTGGCGGCGGTTCATTCGAACGGTTCGGCCTCCGGTCTCGCCTACGTGGACGTCTCGACCGGCGAATTCCGCGCAACCGAGCTAGGCCCGGCCGAAGTCCAGGACATGCTCCAGACCCTTGGCGTGAAGGAACTGCTTCGCGCCGAGCCGGAGCCCGACCTCGGGCTGCGATTCGACGGTGACCGCCGAGAGCAGCGGTATACCGTCACGGGCGTCGACCCGTGGGTGTTCGACCAAGACTACGCCGAACGCCAGCTGCTCGACATGTACGGCCTGCACAGCCTCGACGGGCTGGGGATCTCTGGCCGCCCGCTGGCGGTCGCAACCGCGGGAGCCTTGCTGCACTACCTCAAGGACACCCA
Organism: Bryobacterales bacterium; assembly: GCA_022824585.1. Classification (GTDB taxonomy): domain Bacteria; phylum Acidobacteriota; class Terriglobia; order Bryobacterales; family UBA6623; genus VXMF01. The sequence continues at coordinate 36,816 of JAJDZN010000114.1, forward strand.
ACGCTCCGCGCTGGCGCACTTGGAACGGCCGAGATTCGTCCAGCAGGCGGATTGGATGATCCTCGACCCGCTCACCGTCCGCCACTTGGAACTGTTCGACCCGCTCTACCAGCAGGTCCAGAGCACCCTGCTGTTCACGCTTGACCGGACGGCCACGCCGATGGGAGCCCGGCTGCAGCGCAACTGGCTCCTGCGGCCCAGCCTCGACCAAGAAGAGATCGAGCAGCGACTGGAGGCGGTGCAGAGTTTCTGCTCCGACACCATCATCCGCAGCGAGTTGCAATCAGAACTCAAGCAACTGCACGACATCGAACGCTTGGTGGCACGTGTCACGCTCGGCTCGGCGAACCCGCGCGATCTGTACAATCTGGGCACGTCGCTGAGACGGATCCCGCAGGTGCGGGAGTTCGCCGGCCAGCTCTCGGGGCGCAGGCTAGCCGCCTTGCTAGAGCGCACGGACGAGCTGGCGGACGTTGCCGCGCAGATCTCGGCCACCATCGCAGAGCAGCCTTCGCTGTCGGTCGGCGAGGGCAACGCGGTCGCCGAAGGCTTCGACCCCGAGCTCGACGAGTTGCGCGCGCTCCAGCGCGACAGCAGGACCTTCATCGCAGGCCTGGAGCAACGCGAGCGACGCGCCACGGGGATTGATTCATTAAAGGTAAAGTTCAATAACGTCTTCGGTTTCTTTATCGAGGTGTCAAAGCCCAACCTGCCCAAAGTTCCGGAGCATTACGAGCGCAAGCAAACGCTGGTCAACGGCGAGCGATTCGCGACCGCCGAGCTGAAAGAACTCGAGGCCAAGGTGCTCGATGCCGAGACACGCATTGCCGCCAGGGAAGCGGCGATCTTCCAACGGTTGGTGGCTGATGTGGCCGAGCAAGCCGCGAGGATTCGAACGAGCGCGGCGGCGATCGCAGAGCTCGACGTGCTGCGCGGCTTGGCCGAGGTCGCGGTCGAGAGGAATTATTCGCGGCCGCGCTTCACCGCGGGGGGCGAGATCCAGATCAAGGGCGGACGGCACCCGGTGGTCGAGCGCGCGCTGGAGGAGGACCGGGGCGAGGGATTCATCGAGAACGACGTGCATCTTGACAACGAAGAGCACGTCATAGCCCTGATCACCGGCCCCAACATGGGCGGCAAGTCGACGTATCTGCGACAGACCGCGCTCATCGCAGTGATGGCCCAGAGCGGCTCGTTCGTGCCGGCGAGATCCGCGTCGCTGCCGCTGATCGATCGCATCTTCACGCGCATCGGCGCTAGCGACAACGTCGCGCAGGGGCGTTCTACCTTCATGGTCGAGATGACGGAGACGGCCCAGATTCTCAACACTGCCACGGAGCGCAGCTTGGTGCTGTTGGACGAGATTGGGCGCGGGACCTCGACGTACGATGGCCTGGCCATTGCTTGGGCCGTCGCCGAGTACATCCTCGGCAAGGTTCGCGCCAAGACCCTGTTCGCCACGCACTACCACGAGCTCACCGCCCTGCCCAAGGCCCGCAAGGGAATCTTCAACCTGCACGTGTCGGCCAGGCAGTCCGGCGAGCAGCTGGTTTTCTTCCACAAGATCGAACCGGGAAATGCCGATCGCAGCTACGGGATCGAGGTCGCCCGACTTGCGGGGCTGCCGCCCGACGTTGTGGTCCGCGCCGGGGAGGTGCTGGCCCACCACGAGCAGTTCGACAGCGCGCCCCGCGACTCCCCGCCCCACAGCGCGAAACCCGCATCTGCCGAGGAGAGCATCCTAGCCGAGTTCCGCTCTCTGGACGTGGACCGGGTCAGCCCGTTCGAGGCGCTATCGCTGCTGCACGATTGGAAGGCAGACCTGGATCGCTAAAGGTATCGGCGTTTCAGTCTGCTACGCTGAGATTTCGATCCACTGGAGGTGCTTGATGGCTGGTTCCCACACACTTACGTTTACCGATTCGGATTTCGATTCCGAGGTCCTGAATTCCGAGCAACCCGTCTTGGTTGACTTCTGGGCGACTTGGTGCGGCCCGTGCAGGCAGATGGCTCCCGTCATCGACGCGCTGGCCGAGAAGTATGCCGGCAAGGTCAAGATCGGCAAGCTTGACGTCGACTTGAACCCGAGTGCCGCCCAGCGCTTTAACGTGCGCGGCATCCCGACTATGCTGCTGTTCAAGGCGGGCCATCCTGTCGAACAGATCGTCGGGGCCGTGCCCGAGGCTCGGCTGGCGGACAGGCTCGACGCCCACGTAGCCTGAGCAGGGCTAGGGTGAAGCGCCCTCTCCGGCCTTCCGCGCAGCATTTGCGGGACGCCGCGGGCCCGCACGTCTGAGCGGCCGCCCCGCCAAACCGCTTTCCGCCGTGAACCATCGCTCGCACACCTCGCGCCGCAAGTTCCTGCGCTCTGGCGGAGCGTCGCTGTCGGGGCTCGCGGCCGCCGGATTGGCTCAGCAGGCCGAGGAGCCGCTGCCGCGGCTCAACGTGCTGCTGGTGCTTGTGGACGACCTGCGGCCGGAATTGGGCTGCTATGGCAACCCCCGGGTGAAGACGCCGCGAATCGACCGCTTGGCCTCTCGCGGCATGGTGTTCTTGCGAAGCTACTGCCAGCAGGCAGCCAGCAGCCCCTCTAGGACGACCCTGTTGACGGGCCTGCGGCCGGACACGACCCGGGTCTACGACCAACGGATCCATTTCCGAGCGTTCCGACCCAACGCAATCACCCTGCCCGAGCAATTCCGCGACCACGGGTACGAGACCACCGCGTTCGGCAAGGTTTTCGAGTCTCCCGCGCTCGACGACCACCGGTCTTGGAGCATCGCTCCGTGGAATCCGGGCGGGCCTGCTTGGCACAGCGCAGCGAACGGCGCTCTGTCAAGAGCGAATTGGGAGCGGCTGCAGCGCAGCCGTTGGCGGGTCGCGGAAGACGAGCCAGGCGCAGCCGCAGAGGCGGCAACCTCCAAGAGCTGGCGGGCATCCTCCCTGGATGCGGCTCAGCTTCCAGACGGACAGGTAGCCGCCGCGGCCGCGGAAGCAATCGCGCAACTGAAGGATCGCCCATTCTTCATCGCAGTTGGCTTGCGCGGGCCCAGCCTTCCGATGATCGCGCCGGAGCGCTTCTTCAAGCTCTATCCCACCGGGAGGTCGGACATCCCAAAAGCCCCCGACCCGCCGCGCGATGCGCCCACATTCGCGCTCCATGGTTCGGAGGAGGTCCGAAAATACGACGATATCCCCGCCGAAGGACCAATCCCCATACCCAAGGCGCGCGAGCTGATCCGGGCGTACCGTGCATGTGTGACCTTCGCGGACTCCCAGATCGGCGTGCTGCTCGACGCCCTGGACCATAACGGGATCGCAGATCGCACGGCGGTTGCAATCGTAGGCGTCAGCGGTTCGCACCTGGGAGAACTAGGCCTCTGGAACAAGCACTCAAACTACGAGGCCGCCACCCACACCGCGTTAGTCGTGCGGGCCCCGCGCCAGCGCAACGCAGGACGCAAGACCGAGGCGCTTGTCGAGTCGGTCGACCTGTTCCCTTCCCTGTGCGCGATTTGCGACGTTCCCTTGGCGCAGAACATGGAGGGGTCCAGCTGGCGAGGTATCTTCGACGATCCGAAGCGGCTGTGGAAGAGAGCAGTGTTCAGCCAGCACCCCCGCATCATTCCGGGCGTGGGTCCCGGGATGGGCTATTCCATGCGCACGGTGCGTCACCGCTACACCGAGTGGTCCGGGATCGACAGCCCGTACAGCACCGTCGAACTCTACGACTACAAGGACTCGCGCAACGAGCTGCGCAATATCGCCAACCGGCCGGAACACGTGTCCCTGGTGAACGGCCTTGCCCACATGATGCGAGAAGGCTGGGAGGGCTCCCGGCCTCCGACCCAACTCCCGACGCGCGTGAGGGGTTGAAGAGCTACCGAATCTAGAGCCGGCCTACTGGTCTTGCTCGGACGGGCCGAGCGCGCGATAGTCCTCCGGACGGTCAATGTCCAGCAGAACGCCCTTGTCAGCTGTGTCAAGGAAGTGTGCCTCGCCATAGTAGCCGCGCACGACATCTTGCGGACTGCTGCCAGGATCAAGGTCCAACAAATCCGTCATCACTCGCTTGGAAAGCACGACCGGATGGCCACGCTCCCCTCCATGCCGGGGAATCACCAGCGGGGCGCGGGAATCCGCGGCGGCCGCGAGCAATCTGTCGAGAGTGCGGCCCCGCACTGCCGGATGGTCCACCAGCATCCATAGCACCGCGTCCACCTGTTGCCCAATCTGCGCCAGCCCGCACTGCAGGGATGTGAGCATTCCCCGATCGTAATCGCGGTTGACCACGACCTGGATGCGCGACGAGGCTGGCAGCGCCTCTCGAATGCGCTGCTCGTGATGCCCCAGAACAACTACTAGCGAATCGACTCGAGGCAGCAGCAGGTGCACCAGGTGGCTGAGGAAGGGGCGTCCTTGAAAGCCTAGGAGTGCCTTGTCGCTGCCCATCCGGGAGGAGCGACCAGCGGCCAGGATCAAGCCCGCCGTGCTCACCGCGTCTCGGTTAGAGCTTCCGTCTCGGGCACCGATTCTGTATCGGCCACGCCTGCCGCCGCAAGCGCCCGCGGCACACCCTCGGCGAAGACCGACTTCGACAGCGGACTCCATCCGTCCTGCGAGTTGCGGCGCCTGCGAATCATTTCGGCCACCACGGCAACGGCGATCTCCTCAGGCGTGACGGCCCCGATATCGAGACCCATCGGCGCGTGGATCTGCGCGAGCTTTTCTAGCGCCACACCCTCGGCGAGCAGGTGCTTGGCGACTTCGATCGTTTTCCGCTTCGATCCGATCATGCCGACGTAGCGCAACGGCTGGTCGGCCGCCCAGCGAAGCACGCGCATGTCGTCCTTGTGGCCGCGCGTGACGATGATCGCGTACGTCGCATCGTTGCAGGGCAACGTCGGGAAGACATCCTCGTACTCGGCAGCGATCACCTCGGACGCCTCAGGAAACCGCTCGCGGTTGGCATAGCTGTCACGGTTGTCAATGACCGTGGTGGCGAATCCCGCCAAGGTGGCAACCTTGGAGAGGCTCTTCGAAATGTGGCCTGCTCCGAAAATGAGCGCTGTGGGCACTGGCAAGACCGGTTCCACGTACACGTTGAGCTGCCCGCCGCAGATCAGACCATTGTCGTAGGCCGCTTCCTGGCCAAGGCTGAACTGCAGCATGCGCGGCTTCTCGGTCTCGATGACATCGCGTGCCGCCTGCCAAACTTCAGCCTCGGTACAGCCGCCTCCGATGGTGCCCACCATCGTACCGTCCTGGCGGATCAGCATCTTGGCGCTCTGAAAGCTCGGGATCGAGCCGGCGACCTCGACGATCGTCGCGACCGCGCACTTCTCGCCGGACCGGCGCAGCTCCACCAGCTCCTCGTACACATCCATCGGGCGGGGCATGTTCCTACATGATATGGGAATCGCCGCGAAATCGCGTGCTCGCGCGGAGACCCGATCGCGGAGAAACGCGCGCCAGCGGCGCGCTCGACCGACCCAGGCTCGCGAGACTCGGGAGCGAGGGGAATGCGTTTCAGGCCTGGTCGCAGTCGGAATCACCGAGCAAACCACGCTTTGGACCGGATACCGGCAGGGGTTCCGTGCAAGTGCCGTCAGGCCGCTCGCGACCAAGCATGGTGGCCCAGTTCGTGCCCTCGAGTCACGTTCGACCGGGCGGAGATGGGGTGCCCCGAACAAGCGGCCGCGCAGCGTCCGAGAGCGGGCGTTTCGGCCGCCGGCCGACGACGAGTCGGCTCAGGTGCGTGTTGTACAGTGGGTCTAGTTACCCGCCCTCGAATTCATGCAATTAGAGAAAGCCTACGATCCCTCGCAGATTGAACCAGCGTGGGCCGAGTGGTGGGTCAGCGAGGGTCTGTTCAAAGCTGACACTGCCTCGTCGAGACCCGTGTTCTCGCTGGTGATCCCGCCGCCCAACGTCACTGGCGCGCTGCACATGGGGCACATGTTCGAGACCTCGCAAGTCGACATCACGATGCGCTGGCAGCGGATGCGCGGACGCAATGTTCTCTGGCTGCCGGGCACCGATCACGCCGGTATCGCTACCCAGATGCTGGTCGAGCGCCAACTGGCCAAGGACGGCATTGACCGCCGTGATCTGGGGCGCGAGAAGTTCCTCGAGCACGTATGGAACTGGAAGGAGACCTACGGCGGCACGATCGTGGGACAGCTCAAGCGCGTCGGCGCGAGCTGCGACTGGACCAGAGAGCGGTTCACAATGGACCCCGGACTTTCGCGAGCCGTGGCCGAGTGCTTCGTCCGCCTTTACGAGCGCGGCCTGATCTACCGCGGCGAGTACATGATCAATTGGGATCCGGGCACACTCACTGCGATCTCGGACCTGGAAGTCGAGTACGAGACCCAAGAAGGTTCTTTGTGGCACCTCCGCTATCCCGTCGAGGGGGCGGACGGCGATTTCGTCGTGGTCGCCACGACCCGTCCGGAGACCATGCTCGGCGACACAGCCGTTGCGGTCCACCCGGACGACGAGCGCTTCCGGCAACTGCACGGACGCAGCGTCCAGCTGCCTCTAGTGGGCCGCAGCCTCCCGGTCATCTGCGACGACTTCGTGGACCCCGAGTTCGGTACCGGAATCGTCAAGGTCACGCCCGCACATGACCCCAACGACTTCGCGGCGGGCCAGAGACACGGACTTGAATGCATCACCGTGCTGGATGAAGAGGCCAGGATCAATGCCAACGGCGGCGCTTACGCGGGACTGGACCGCTACGAAGCTCGCGAGCAGATCGTCAAGGATCTGACGGCGCTGGGATTGGTCGACAAGGTCGAGGAGTACACAAACAACGTCGGGCGCAGCCAGCGGTCCGGCCTGGCGGTGGAGCCGCGGGTTTCGACGCAGTGGTTCGTCCGCACCAAGACACTGGCAGAAGCCGCGATCCAAGCCGTAGAAGAGGGGCGCACCGAGATCCTGCCGGACCAGTGGCAGCGCAACTACTTCGAGTGGATGCACAACATCCGCGACTGGTGCATCTCGCGCCAGCTCTGGTGGGGCCACCGCATCCCGGCTTGGCACCTCGAGGACGGCTCGTTCGTCGTGGCCCGCGACGAGGACGAGGCCCGGGCCGAGGCCACGCGGCGCGGGCTGCGCGTCACTCACCAAGAGACGGACGTGCTGGACACGTGGTTCAGTTCCGGGCTCTGGCCGTTTTCGACCATGGGCTGGCCCGACAAGACCGACGACCTAAAGGCTTTCTACCCCACCGCGCTGCTCAACACGGGCTTCGACATCCTCTTCTTCTGGGTGGCGCGGATGATGATGCTCGGCATTGCGATGACCGACGAGGTGCCCTTCCGCAAGGTCTTCATTCACGGCCTTGTACGCGATGCCGACAAGCAGAAGATGTCCAAGACCAAGGGCAACGTGATCGACCCGATCGAGATGACCGAGCGCTACGGCACCGATGCCGTCCGATTCGCGCTGGTGGCTTCGGCCGGACAGGGCTCGGACGTGGTGCTCAAGGAAGAGCGCATCGCGGGCTACCGCACGTTTGCGAACAAGATCTGGAACGCGCTGCGCTTCGTCGGCATGAGCCTGGAGAAAGCCGGCGCCGACGTGTGGACGCCCGCAAGCCTAGCCGCGTACCGCCCGCTCCCAGACGAGAAAACAGGAGAGGTATCTCTTGCGGATCGCTGGATCTTCTCGCGACTGCACACCGTGGCAGCCCAAGCTAACGAACAGATCGACAGCTTCCGCTACCACGAAGTCGCGAGCACCCTTTACCACTTTTTCTGGCACGAGTTTTGCGACTGGTACATCGAGCTCAAGAAGCTCTCGTTCGAGGACGGGAGCGGCTTGACAAACGGCTGGAAGAACATGCTGGCCGCCACCGAGCGATCACTGCGACTGCTGCACCCGATCATGCCGTTCATCACCGAAGACCTGTGGCAGCGGCTGACGGCCAACACCCCCAGACGGTTCAAGTCCATCGCCCTCACGGATTATCCGCAATCGGCTGAAAGCGACGCAGATCCGGCCGCGGAGCGGCGTGTTGAAGTCCTTCAAGCACTAGTCACTACGGCCCGGAACCTAAGGGCGGAACTCAATCTTCCACCGCGGGAAATCCTGCACGGCACGGTGTTCAGCGAGGACGACGTCACGCTAGACGTGGTGCGAAGCGAACACGGAGCCCTGCGTCGGTTGGCCAACCTGCAAGCCGAGGCCCGCTCGGGCGCAGCCGGGGCCGGCCAAGCCCTGGGACACACGGCTGACTTCGACCTAGCCGTGCAGTTGCCGGAGGAACGGCGCATCGCGCTTCGCACCAAGCTCGAAAAGCAACTCGCCTCACTGGTCAAGGCGGAAACCTCGGCGAGAGGGCGACTCGACAACCGGAGCTTCGTCGAGAAGGCCCCCGAACACATCGTGAGCTCTCTGCGGCAGAAGCTCAGCGACTACGAATCGCAGGTCGAGCGCATTCAGAACACGTTAACCGGGCTCTGAGCCGGTCAGCGCCAGCGGCGCCGACCCGAACGGCCTGGGCCAGCTACAACGCACGCGCGAGGTCCGCGTCCCGTACCGGTTGCGCGGCGATCACTTCGCCCGCGCTCAGGCCCGATCGGATGGTGGCCTCGGTGTCGCTGAGTTGGCCGACCTGAACTTCTCGCGCGACAAACTTGCCGCCATCTTGCACCCAAACGGTATCCTCGCCATCGATCTCTCCCAGTGCCGAGCGCGGCACAACCAAGGCTTGATCCTCGGCCGCCAGCAGGATGTCGGCGCTGGCCGAGAGATCGGGCTTGATGCGCTCGTCCTGACTGAGGACTTCGATCCGGACCGCAACTTGCCGGACCCACTGGCCGGACGAACCACCCCGCGAGCCGCCACGCCCGCCCCTGCCACCGCCGCCAGTGGATTGTCCGGCGGAAGCGACCGCTCCGATAGCAGCGACGCGCCCCTCGAAGGCTGCGCCAGGATAGGCATCGAGATGGATGGTGGCTGGCGATCCGAGCTCCACAAGCTGTGCATCGGCTTGGTTGATGTCGGCATACACAGCCATCTTGGAGAGATCCACGATCCGCAGGAAGGTGGAGCCGGGATTGACCGTGTCACCGGCCGAGGCCTGCGAGAACCCGTCGCGCTGGAACATCGTCTCGACGACGACTAGGCCTGAGACAGGCGTGCGCAAGCGCATCTTTTCCATGTCCTGCATGGTCCTAGCAAGCCGTCGCTCGTCCTTTTCGATGTCGATCTCGTAGACGCGCTTCTCAGAAGTGTCGGCGATCCGGCTCAAGCGCACCTCTTCGGTGAGCTGCGCTGCGGAAGCCTCATCCTGCTCGGCCTGCAACGCGAGGATCTCGGCTTGGATCTTTGACCTGACTTCGGCGGTGCGCAGTTCAAGCTTGGACTTGTCTGCATCCGCCAGAGCCTTGTGGTGGTCTTGCTCTAAGTTGGCAGCGTCGATCAGCAGGGATGCGATTCGACTCGCGGAACGCCTGCGGGTCTGAGCCAGCGTGGAGTTGTAGTTGTCCAGCATGTCCCCGGTTTGCTTGGACTCAAACACAGCGACCACCTCGCCGGCTTCGACCATCGTTCCAGGCTCGGCTAGGGATTCGATAGTAAGGCTAGAACCGCCGCCGCCACCACCGCCGCCGCCACCGCCGCCACCGCCGCCACCGCCGCCGCGATCCCTGGCGCCGCGCATTCGCGGTGCGCGAATCACGGCGAAGTTCGTGGCTCCGAGGGTGCCGCCAGCCCGAAGCGATGCTTCGAACCTCTTGGATTCGACAATCGCGGTAGGGACCTCGACCGGCCCTGACCGGCCGACGGGGCCAGCTTGGCTCTGCATGGCTCGGTAGGCGAACAAGCCCAAGACGATGCCGACTGCAACGAGCGCAGCGACAATCCCCCTCGACAACGGCGGAGGAGTTGGCTTGTCATCGGGAACCAGTTCCGGGCGGAGAGCTGTCTCAAGTGCCTGAGCCCCCTCAACAGCGCGCTTGCGAAGATCCACTACTGCGTGCGGCTTAGCCATGTGACTCCTCCATTCTGATCTACAAGGCGAACCGGCTCGCCACGAGGGTGACAGGAATCCGACAGACTTGGTAAAGACTGTGCAAAACAGTCGCGACGGGCGCTCGGCACCATGCGTGACTGCGCGCAGCGCACGCTGCAAGAGGGAGCCCCAGACCGATCCCTCCGACCGACACGCCGGCAGCTACAATCGGAGAAACTGGGCCCCTCAGGAGGCAGAAGTGTGATCGTCCGAGCTTGATGGCGTCAGGCTGAGCCTAGTTGTCAACACCGCGCGGCCCAAACTCGTTGCAAGCGGCGGTTGCATGATTGGTCGGTCCGGCGCCCAGAGACCGATACTGGCACCCACGATGGGAGCACCATAGCCGATCAGCCGCACTCCCGATTCACACCACGAACGACGCTGAGGATCGCTTCGAGGCTCCGTTCGACGTCATCGCTGGTCGTCGCCCACGACGAGACACTGATGCGCATCGCCGTCCGGCCTCCCCAAAGCGTACCGCCGCACCAGCAGGTTCCGTCTCGCTGCACGCGCCGGATCACCTCCGACGTAGTCCGATCGTCACCGAACGAAACGAGCACCTGATTGAGCACCACGTCATTTAGAACCTGACAGCCTGCACCTCGCAATCCCTCAGCAAAGCTCTGGGCGTGGCGACAGCAGCGCTCCACCAGTTCTGCCACGCCATCGCGGCCGAGCGAGGCAATCGCCGCCCAGATCTCAAGCCCGCGAGCGCGGCGGCTCGATTCGGGAGTGTAGTCGAACGGCTCGCGCCCGACACGTTCGGGGAGATAGGCCGCCTGCAACGACATGGCACAGCGAAGCGCGTCGGCGTCGCGCACGATGGCTAGGCCGCTGTCATAGGGAACATTGAGCCACTTGTGCGCATCGGTCGCCCATGAATCCGCCCGCTCGATTCCCGCCGCGGGCGCGCCGAACTCTCGCGAAGCCCTCGCCCAGAGGCCAAATGCCCCGTCAACATGAACCCACACGTCTTCCTGCTTGACTGCATCGCAAATCGCACCCACCGGATCGAACGCTCCCGTATTCACGTTCCCAGCCTGGGTACAGACGATTGCAGGACCGGAGATGTTTGGGAGAGCATCGGCGCGCATGCGGCCCTGCCCGTCGGCTGGCACCAGGATCACCTGCTCGCGACCGAGACCGAGCATTCCGAACGCCTTGAAGAGGGTCGCATGGGCCTGCTCACCCGCCACGAGGGTGATCTGTGGAGCACCATTGAGGCCTGCGCGATCGACATCGACACCGTGTGCCAGGAGCACCGAGCGCCGCGCTGCCGCGAGCGCGGCAAAGTTCGCCATCGTAGCCCCAGTCACGAACGCGGCGCCGCTGGTTGCGGGCAGGTCCAGAAGATCAAGAACCCATTGCGACGTAACCGACTCAACCGCAGCACCTATCGGCGAGCTCACCTCGCTAAACGCGTTCTGGTCCCACACCGCCGCGAGCCAGTTCGCAGCCAGGGATGCGGGTAGTGCTCCGCCCGTGACAAAGCCGAAATAACGCGGGCCGGCACTTGCGACTGTGCCTTGGGAGCCGATCTCGTCAAGCTGCGCGAGGATCTCCGAGGCCGGCCGGCCCAGCCTCGGCAAAGCTCCACCAAGCGCCTGTGCGAGATCGTCTGCCGCGCGTGCCGCAGCGACGCGCCGCTCGGGCAGGGATTCGAGGAACCGAGCCGCTCGTTCCTGCACTTCGCCGAGAAGCTCGCGTGTCGATTCCCGTGATTCGCAATTATCAACTCTCATGCCCCATCACTTGCACTTTCAATCCTAGCCTCGGCATACAGCCCGCCTATCTCGCACGGTCTATTCATGACCAAGCACATACCTCGGCATAGTCTTCGAACGATCTGAACCCTTTTGCACGGGCAGAGCAGCCATGATCCGGAGCCTGACTTTGATGCGCTCAATGTCTATGGCACGTACCAGCACGGACATCGACGATGCTCCGTGCGCCGTTGTCATGGGGCGATACCCCCGCTCGACCAAGCAAGAGGCGGTAAATCTTGCAGTTCGCATCTTGGCACCAGAGCCTCTCGATCTCGACGAAGCTCGCGGTCTTCGTGGTTCGGGCTGGTAGGGCTAGCTCGACGAACCGCATATCGGCCGCCTGCGATGACTTTGATCAAAAGCACCCCTCGCTCTGAAGTCGATCTGGGGGCATTTCAGATAATCAGGAAGGAGGACGGCCATGGCGAGACCAACCATTCGCATTGATCGCCGCGAATACTCCGCAGGAACCGTAGTCTGTCTGAGCGTCGACAACCAGCGCAAACTAAACGTTCTCGACAGCGGACTGGTCCGCCTGCTGATCGAACACTTGGGACAGCTTGCGTCTGACCAGTCCGTCCGCGCCGTCGTGCTCACTGGGGAAGGCGAGCGAGCCTTTATCGGAGGGGCAGACATTCGTGAACTGGCCGGGCTTGAGCCAGACACGGCGCGAGAGTTCATCACCAACCTGCACGAGCTGTGCCTTCGCCTCCGAGAGCATCCGGTGCCTACGATCGCCCGGATCAATGGCTACTGTCTCGGCGGCGGCATGGAGCTCGCGGCAAGTTGCGACCTTCGCGTGGCATCCGCGAATGCGAGATTCGGGATGCCCGAGGTGAGAGTCGGTATTCCCTCAGTGATTGAAGCTGCCTTGCTCCCTCGGATCGTCGGAGCCGGCAGAGCACGGGATCTCGTGCTCACGGGCGACATCATTAACGCAGATGATGCCTACTCGATGGGATTTGTGCGGCGTCCGGTTGCACTCGGCGACCTTGATGGCGCCATCGAGCAGTGTTTGGCGTCGGTTCTAGCGGCAGGAGCGTCAGCGATCCGCGATCAGAAGACGCTGTTCAAGCACTGGGATGCCGCAAGCCTCGAAGATGCGATCGATGCCAGCGTCGATTTCTTCGCCAATGCCTACCGCACGCCGGAGCCCAAACGGATGATGCAGTCCTTCCTCTCAGGCAAGCCGGACAGCGATTCCGAAGCCACCGAACGAAGCGATCCGACCTCTCGCTAGGCGGAAAGGCGCGGGGCTACGCCGCCCGTGCATCGAGCCGGCCTCACCGAGCGGGATTCTCGTACCAGATCACTCCCAGTTCCCTGCCCTGGTATCCCTCCGCAAGATACGGCCCCTTCTCTTCAAGCGTGAGTACGTCAAGATCCCCATCGCCATCCAAGTCCGTCATTTGGAGCAAGTCGTAGATGAAGCCCTCGGGGCCGCTGATCGAGGTGGGCATCCACTGTGACCTGGTCGGAGAACCACCATGATCGAGCCAGTACACGCCGATCTTCCCATCAGTTGCATGCTCGCAAGACACGATCAGATCAGCCTGTCCATCTAGGTTGACGTCTGCCACCTTTACGGCCTTGCCCCCCGCGGCGCCCGCCGGAATCTCTATCAAGTGGGTCTCCCAGCTTGGCGGCTGCCGCCGGGTCCGTCTGTGATACCGAATCGGCTCTCGCTTGACTGCCACCAGCAGGTCTTCCAAGCCGTCGGCATCCAAGTCCGCGATGGCGTTGTGCATCGCTTCGTAGTCCCCCACCGATCCGATGCGGTGCTCGTCTCATCGGTTGCCGACGACACTGCTCTGTCCGGGGTTCTCGAGCCACAACGCGCCGCGCCGCTCGCCTGTCCGATCAGTGGCCACAATGTCCGAATCGCCGTCCAAGTCGACGTCTTGCTGCCGGATCGTCATGATCCAGCCCGCGTCGTAGAGCGCGTGAAACTCCCACGCCGCCAGATCTCGCGGGTCCGGCGGAGCCTCGAACCAACCGATCTGCGCTCCCTCTCCCTTGGCACCTGCGATCAAGTCGGTGCCATGCTTGCCGTCAACCTGCGCAGGCAGTGCGAACATCCACTTGGCAACGCCGCTTGCCGCAGGCAGTTCCTCGGTGGTCCAAGCGTCTGGCTCCAGCAGCTTCTCGCGGTCCGCAGGGCCCCAATGCACGAATATCGACCGCGTGTCTCCTTCGCACGAGCTGACCACGTCCATGTTGCCGTCCGCATCGAGGTCAACGAACACAGCATCCTCGGGGTCGCCCACCTCGCCGACGGTGACAGCGGGCCAGCGTTCCCGCAGTCCGTCGGGGCCGGGATTGAGGTAGACGCGGACCTGCCCGCCCTGCTCCCACGGGGAGGTGATGTCCAAGCGGCCGTCCCCGTTGATATCTGCGAGGCGGACACCGTCGGCGCCCAAAGAGGAGTCGTCGATAGTGTGCCGTGCCCACGCGCCGTCCGGCCATTGGCTTCCAGATTCGTCCAGCGTGCGACAGGAGACGGCAGAAGCCAGCAGCGCTGTCGCCAGAAAAAGGGCCGAATCGCACCGGAACCGCATGCCGAACAGCAGTCTAGCGATGAACGTCCCCCGCAACCCGATCTAGAATGGTCGATCCATGCGCCAGCTCCTAATCATTGCCATTTTCAGCACCCTGCCCTTGCTTGCCAAGCCGAATGTCGTGCTCATCATGGCCGACGACATGGGCTACGAATGCATCTCGGCCAATGGCGGCAGGAGCTATTCCACTCCAGTGTTCGAGCGCATCGCACTAGAAGGCATGCGCTTCACGAACTGCTACTCCCAGCCTGTCTGCACGCCTTCTCGGATCAAGATCATGACCGGGAAGTACAACTGGCGGAACTACGATCGGTTCGGGCACATGCCCAAGGGCCAGACCACGTTCGCGCACTTGATGCGAGACGGCGGATACGCGACCGCCCTGACGGGCAAGTGGCAGTTGTGGGGCGGCCCCGACACCGCTTCCTTCAAAAGCGGCACGACCCCGGAAGAGGCCGGCTTCGATGAGTACATGCACTGGGCCTACCCGTTCGAACTCTCGGCGGCGGAGATGGAACGATACGGGGCGGTCGGCCTGCCGCGCGCCAAGACGACTTCGCGCTTCTGGCACCCGGCGGTGATCAAGAACGGTCAATACCTCCACACTTCAGTGGACGACTACGGGCCCGATCTGTTCTCTGACTTCGCGCTGGACTTCATCGAGCGCCACAAGGACGAGCCGTTCTTCCTGTACTACCCCATGGTGCTGACGCATTCTCCGTTCGTTGCCACGCCTCACAGCTCAACGATCAACGAGAAAACCAAGTTCAAGAGCGATCCCGCGTACTTCGCAGATATGGTCGAGTACGCGGATTACTTGGTCGGACGGCTGATCGATCACTTGGACAAGCTGGGCTTGGCAGAGAACACGCTAGTGCTATTCACGGGCGACAACGGCACCCATCGCAGCCTGAAATCCCTGCTGGGAGACAGGGTAGTGAGCGGCGGCAAGGCCTACCCCGAGGACGCCGGCACCCACGTGCCGATGTTCGCCCATTGGCCCGGGCAGGTGCCCGCGGGTCTCGTATCGGACGACCTGATCGAGTTCAGCGACTTCTTCGCTACATTCGCCGACCTGACTGGCTGGGAAATGCCGGCGGGAGAACATTTCGACGGCCGCAGCTTCCTGCCGCAACTGTTCGGGGGGGCCGGAAGCCCGCGCGATTCGATCTTTGTGCACTATGATCGCGACCCATCGCTGGAGACCGTGCCGTTCCCGCGGGTCAGATTCGCACGGACCAAGCGTTTCAAACTCTATGCCGACGGTCGCTTCTACGATGTGCCCCACGACTGGGAGGAAAAGCGGCCCTTGTCAGACATCAGCCACGTTCCGGCTGCCGCTGAAATCAAGGCCCGGCTGCGAGAAGTGCTGAATTCTATGCCAGTGTGGCGGCCAAACAACGCGGGGGTCGAATAGCGCGCCGGAAGGGCGCGAGCCCACAACAGGCAGCAGCGTCGACCGCGGCTGCGTCAGGTGTGAGACCAACAGGGATGCACCAAGGACCGCTGGCACCGGCGAAATAGCCCTCGGCGCGACCGCGGTCAGATCACCCGCATGGTTGGACCCTAGCAGCCCGTGGTAAAAGTCGACTGAAACTCCAACAAATCTCGATCAGGCTTCGATAAAATCGTAGTCATGGCGATGGGTACCCGCAAGCCCGGACAGATCCCGATGTTCCTCGCACCGGACCAACTGCCCCAAGCC
>JAJDZN010000062.1 GCA_022824585.1 Bryobacterales bacterium
ATAGATCAGATCACCGATGTAGTGTTGAGCTGTTTCGTACGCTCCGTGCGGAGTACGGTGCAGGGACGGTCGGTTTGAAAGGCGTCGCATTGCCGCATGGTAGCGAGACTTCGGCTGCCTCAGAAGATTGCGAACCGATCGGCGCTCCCCCGCCTTGTCGATGCCTGTGGCAAGTCCGCGCGTGATTCATGGCAGTGGCCAGCCCGGCATGATCTCGCGGAGCAACGCTTCCGCTGGCAGGCACAGGATTCCATCGATCTCTAGCCGCTCATCCCCTCCGTACGCGAGACGTAGACGAGCCTGCGGGTAGTCTTCGCGGAACCGCTTCAGATGACGGACGTCGGCCGGCCGGACCCGGCGAGAGCTTTTGACCTCCAATGCCCAGAATTCGTCCTTTCCGTAGACCACGAAGTCCACCTCGCTGCCGGCACGAGTCCTCCAGTAGTAGAGGCTGGCGGACGATCGAGAGTAGCCCAGCCAAGCACTCAGATGTTGCGCCACGAGTCCTTCGAGAGCTGCCCCGCCAGCCTCTTCGGGGCGGTCCAGCGGGCCGGCGGGCCGAAGCGACCGGAATATTCCTGCGTCGGCGAAGAAGAATCTGGGATGTGCAGCCATCTGCCGTTTAGCACGTTTGGTGAAGACGGGCACTCGGAACGCTAGGAGCAGGTCTTCGACGATCTCCACGTATCCTTCGACTGTCTTGCGGCTGACCGCGCATTCCCGGGCGACCTCGCTTACGTTGAGAATCGCTCCATGGGCGAAGCTGATCGCTTCGAGAAAACGATGGAATGCCCCGGTGTTCCGGACAAGGCCCTCCGTCTGCACCTCTTGCTGCACATACAGGCCGACATAGGAGCTCAGGGTATCCGCAGGGTCTCGCGCGTCCCAGACGATGGGCAGCAATCCGACTTCAAGTGCAGCGTCCAGACTGAATCTCGGCCCAAGTTCCGCAGCCATGAATGGGTGCATGAGACGGAGCGTTGCGCGACCTGCCAGCAAATCGACACCGGCTCGCTTGAGCTTCCTAGAACTGGAGCCCGTGAGCACGAAGCGCGGACATTTGGGACGCTCGATCAACTGGTGCACGACCGTGAGCAGCTCTGGCACCCGCTGCACTTCGTCAATCACGACATCTTCCGCGCCGGGGTTAGCCGCGACCAGTTCGCGCAAGCGCTCGGGACGGGCGGCATAGAGACGCTGCTGGGCCGGAGACAGAAAATCGACCCAGACAGCGTTCGGAAGGGCGCTGTGCAACCATGTGCTCTTGCCTGTTCCCCGCAGTCCGAACAGGAAGGAATGCCCCGCTGGGAGGCGAAAAAATTTCCTTTCAATCGCCATTTTTCGACTCATTATGGCAGATCATATTGCAATTTGCAGTGAAACTCGTCCAAACGGTGATCAAATCCCAGTTTCGGCCCAGTTCGAACTTCCTCGCATTCACATACTTGATCGAGCAACGAATCAAGGCGACCGATGAATCCTAGACCGAGTCGGCCTGCCCGAGGAAACGATCAACGAGACCACGACGGACAGCCACGATGTGTTCTGGAGGCCGGAGCCAAGCCTTGGATTCCAGCTTGATCCGACAAGATCGACTGGTCCGCGCCATGGGCCGCGTGAGTGACCGGAATGCTCTATGCTGTGTCCGATGCGACTTGCACTCGGTCTTGCCGTCTTGCTGGGCTCGGCGGCTCCAGCACTCGCGAATCCCAATGTCGTCGTGATCTTGGCCGACGATCTTGGCTACGGGGACGTAGGAGCCTATAACCCGGAGTCCAAAATACCGACTCCGAACCTCGACGGGCTCGCCGCCGAGGGCATCCGCTTCACAGACGCTCACACTCCGGACGGCGTCTGTACTCCAACCCGCTATGGACTTCTGACTGGCCGCTACGCGTGGCGCACATGGTTGAAGCGCGGGGTGTTGAACGGATCGTCTCCTCCCCTCATCGAGCCGGACCGACTGACCCTAGCCGACATGCTTCGCCAGCAAGGCTACGAGACCGGCATGGTCGGCAAGTGGCACCTCGGGCGCCGCTGGCACTTGCTCGATGAGTCGCGAGACCAGATCGTGAAGAACATCGACTGGTCGAAGCCTGTGATCAACGGCCCGGCCCAGCACGGCTTCACCTACTCCTTCGGGCTTGCCAAGCCCGCTTGGGGGTTTGTTGAGAACGGAAGAGTGCTGGCGCGACCAACTCTGGCGTTTGACCTCACGCACCTGCCTGCCTATCTCATGGGAGGCAACAACAACCGCGGAACGAAGTCGCCCGGCTTCGAATTCGAGCGCATGCTGCCTCGATTCACGGAGGAAGCGGTGGGCTTCATCGCGAGGGCGGCTGAGAATGCGCAGCCGTGGTTCCTCTACTTCGCTCCGCTGGCCCCGCACCGCCCCGTCGTGCCCAACAAAGACTTCAAGGATCAGAGCGCGGCCGGCCTCTACGGGGATTTCGTCGCGGAAGTGGACTGGTCGGTCGGCGAGGTGCTGGCAGCAATCGAAAGAAGCGGCCAGGCCGACAACACGCTAGTCATCGTGACCAGCGACAACGGCCCGGAGGTTGACGCGTACCGGCGAATCTTGGAGTACCGCCACGCCAGTATGGCCACGCTGCGGGGCCTGAAACGGGACCTTTGGGAGGGCGGTCACCGAGTGCCGTTTCTGGCGCGCTGGCCAGGCAAGATCCCGGCAGGCAGCGCGCAGGACGAGGTGCTGTGCCTGACCGACGTGATGGCAACTGTGGCGGCAATCGTCGGCTTCCAGCTGCCGAGCGACGCAGCCGAGGACAGCTACGACATGAGCGAGGCGCTCTTCGGTGCTGACAGCGACTCGCCCGTGCGCGAGGCCACCGTCCATCACGGTTCCAGGGGTTGGTTCGGGATCCGCCAGGGAGACTGGGTGCTCATAGACCACCCAACCGGCGACAACAACGGCGGAGCCAACCGCGAGCCCGAGTGGTTCCGGCAGCAGCGCCTTGCAAGAGCCCATGACCAAGATGTCGAGCTGTTCAATCTTCGGAAGGACCCTGGGCAGACCACGAATCTCGCGGCAGATGCACCGGAGCGGGTGAGCAGCATGCGGCGATTGCTGGAGCGCTACAAGCAGGACGGCCGCAGCGTCAGCCGCTGACTCGAGGAATTGGCGCGCTCACTGGCAACTCAAGTCACTTCGCGCGCACCTGCCAGCACGGCCGTAATGTCCCGGATCCCGACGCCCGGGCCGGATGGCACAGCCAGCCTGCCGTCTCGGATAGACAGCGCCGGATCGAACCAGTCCGCATACCGCTCGATGTTCCGCTTGTATTCTTGGTACCGTCCGATGTCCTTCGTCCGAGACGCAAAGTGCAACATGTAGACGAAGCCGAAGCCCCCGGATATATGGACGGTCGTCGGCATGTGGGCCAGCTCGGCCATGTTGGCCACGCGGGCCGAACGGATCATGCCCCCGTAATAGTGCAGGTCGGGCTGGACAATGTCGACGCCCCGATTGGCAATCATCCAGCGGAACCTGCGCTCGCTGTACTCTTGCTCTCCCCCGGAAACCGGCAGGGACAGCGAGTCTGCCACGGCCTTGGTGTCCTCGAGATGGTCGAACGGGCAGGGCTCTTCGAAGTAGACGGCTCCAACTTCCTCGAGCAGGCGCCCGATCGGCAGCGCGTGCTCGGGGTCGTACGAACTATTCGCGTCGCCGTGTAGGTCGATCGCGTCTCCCAGCGCCCTGCGAGCTAGCGGAATCAGGGACTCCGACCGCCCCGTGGAAGCATCGAGGTTGCGGCTCATGCGCCCGCCGAGCCGGAACTTCACCGCTTTCGCACCGGTCTCCTCGACCAAGGACTGCAGGTACTCCACTTCCTCCTCCGGAGTCGAGTCGCGGCGGCCGCTTGCCACGTAGAAGTCGATCTCGTCGCGAAGCGTCCCGCCGAGCAGGTCACCGATCGACTTCCCGCAGGCGCGGCCCAGCATGTCGAGCAATGCGAATTCGACCCACGCCTGCGCCGACCACAGCGCGAGTCCCTGGAGCTTGTAGTTGCTGCGATGCCGATACAGTTCGAACAGAAGGTCGGACTCTAACGTCCGGGCGTCCTTGCCGAGAAAGAACGGGATTACCAATTCTTGGAGAATCGGCCTGAGATAGCGGCGGCCGTTGGTCAACGACACCCCTTCGGCCCCGTCTTTCGAACGCACATGGACGAACTGCTCGCCGTCTCTGTCCAACAGGCGGATGGAGTCGATGATCAAAGGGGCGTCCAGCTGCGACACGTCGAGCACCGGACGCGCCGCGGCGGCATCGAGGTCTGCGGTCGTGGGCCCGGACGGATCGTCAGGCAGAGCGCCGGCGCACGCTGCCAAGGGCACGCCCGCTGCCGATGCAGCGATGAATTGCCTCCGTGTCGGTCGGCTTCGCGGGCTACCCTGAACTGTTCTGACGCTCCGTGCCATCGTGACTCTCCGCGCCGGACCGCACGAGCGGCATCGGCGACTAGGACTAGACCGTAGCATGAGCCGCGGGTCGCTGGGAGCCTATCCGGTTGCGATTTTCAACAAGTTCACGACGGTTCTCCAGTTGCGGAACGTCGCCGACGTCGCAAGCGCTCGCTCCAAGTAGCTGACGGTCAGGCGAGTTCGCGCCATGCCGTTCGGCAGGCGCAGATAGATCTCACTTCCGCGCACAACGAACTCGTCCGGCGGAGACCGTTCCGGATCGAGGCTCGAGACTCGCTCTGGCAATGGTCGGCTGGACAGGAAGCCTACGTGCAGCGCCCGGGGATCCTGCGATTCGCCAAGAAACGGGTTCTCGCCGACCACCCGGTCCAAGTCGCCGACGGACCGCAGAACGATTGGGATGTCAGTGCCCATCCGGGCGGAGACTGTCGCCGCTACGGATTCCCGCGCGCTCGGCGCGATCGAAGGTGCCGCCGAGAACACGACGTTCCCGCTTTGGATATAGGTTCTCACTGAAGCGCACCCGGCATGCTCGAACAAGCGAGCAAGCTCGTCCATCGGCAGGCGGTTCCGTCCGCCGACATTGATTCCGCGCAGCAGCGCGACATAGCTGTCGCCGCTTGCCCCGAGACTCTCCACGTCGCTTCCGCTCGGCTAGAAGCACTCTATGTTGCGCTGCCAAACGCGGACCAAGCCCAGACCGCTGAGTCCGGCCACCAGCGCGGCCGCCAATGCATGGACGACCTCCCCGTACAACACGAATCCGGTCGAGAACATCAGAGCGTAGATTGCGATTGAACCGAGCAGCGAGGCAACCAAGGGCGGTGTCAGGCTGACGGCTCGGTCCGGGGCGCCCTCCGTGCCGGCCTTGCGGGCGACATCTGTCCAGCCGGGGCCGGTTGGACGAACCTTGCGATAGAAGCTGAGCAGCGTCGCTTCGTCAGTAGGAGCGCCTAGATAGGCGAACGGCAGCCAGCAAGCTGTTGTCAGCGCCACGCCAATCACAAGCTGCTCCCACGCATCCAATCCCGAGCCTATCGCCGGCATCGCCAAGGCAACCGAGAACGATGCGACCATCGCGGCCAACTCGGTAGCAGCGTTGATGCGCCACCAGAACCAGCGCAGCAGGAACAGCAATCCCGTCCCTGCCCCGATCTGCAAGAGGATCTGGAACACGCCCAGAGCGCTCTCAATGGTCAGCGAGACGCCGCATGCAAGCACCATCAACAGGACAGTGAACCACCGCCCTGCCCAGACCAGCTGCGTTTCGCTGGCAGCGGGACGCAGGAAGCGGCGGTAGACATCTCCGACCAAGATCGAGGATCCCCAGTTCAAAGAAGTCGACATCGTGGACATGTAGGCGGCGGCTAGCGAGGTGACCACCAAGCCCAGCAGGCCTGGCGGCAGGAACGTCAGCATGGCCGGATACGCCAGGTCATTCCGCACCACATCGGCCGCCACATGGGGAAAGCGCTCCTGAATCGCGCCGAGATCCGGAAATACGATCAGCGAAGCCAAGGCCACAACGATCCACGGCCACGGTCGCAAGCCGTAATGCAGCAGGTTGAACAGCAGCGTCGCGCCCAGCGCGTGCGACTCGTTCTTGGCTGAGAGCATGCGTTGGACAAGGTAGCCACCGCCCCCCGGCTCCGACCCCGGGTAGTACGCAGCCCACCACTGCACCAACAGCGGGATCAGGAATACCGGCGCCAGATCAACCCAAGACATCGCTTCGAACGAGGGCCAGAATGCCGTCCGCTGCTGCACGGCCTCGTGCGCCAGCATGCCGCTCAGGCCGCCGACCTCGGGCAGCCGGACGATGTAGACGGTTGCGGCCACCGATCCGACCATCGCCATGCTGAACTGGACCAGGTCCGTCAGCAGCACGCCCTGCAGCCCGCCCAGGGCGCTGTAGACCAAGGTCACGCTGGCGGCAAGGACCAGCGTTTGAACGGGGCTCCAGCCGAACATCACCGAGCCGATCTTGACCGCCGCGAGAGAGACCGCGGCCATGATCAAAACGTTGAACACCAGCCCCAGGTAGACGCCCCGGAAGACCCGCAGGAACGCCGCCGTCTTGCCCGAGTAGCGCAGCTCGTAGAACTCGACGTCCGTTGCGACGCCGGAGCGACGCCACAGCTTGGCGTACAGGAACACCGTCAGCATCCCTGAGAGCAAGAAGGCCCACCAGGTCCAATTGCCCAGCACGCCGTCCCGGCGGACGATGTCAGCGACTAGGTTGGGCGTGTCGGTCGAGAACGTCGTGGCGACCATCGAAATTCCCAACAGCCACCAAGGCTGCCGACGGCCAGCCAAGAAGAACGACGAGAAGTCGCCCCCGGCGCTCTTGGCAACCCGTAACCCGACCAACAGCGAGAAAGCGAGGAAGCACGCCAGAATCGCCCAATCGACGGCGGTCAGTTGCATGCGTCACCCAAGCTTGAGCGCGGCCACGGATTCGCCGCCGCCAATGTGCTGGGAGCCGCGGTGCGCAATCGCGTCGCTCGGCTCACAAGGCGATCATCGCAGCCGTGCTAGACACGCCTGACCGCGGCCTGCAGCCCCTTCAGGGAATGCTCGCTGGCAGCCGCCTTGCTGCCTTCAATCGTGTAGTGGGTCTCCAACGAAACCACGCCGTCGTAGCCGTCCTTTAGCAGCGCCCTGAGCTGACCGACATGGTCGAATTCGCCATCGCCGACCCCGCACCATTCGAACTCGCCCTCGGCGGTGCGTCGGTAGTCGCGGACGTGGACGTGCCAAATCCGGGAACTGTCGAGGGATTCGTAGCCGGCGGGAAACGGCTCGTCGTCCCCGGCGCGGGCGGAGTTGTTCGGATCCCACGTCAGGCCCAAGGCTGGCGAGCGCACCTGCGCCAGCATCTCCGCTGCATTTGCCGCCGTCTCGACGTAGCTGCCTGCGACGTTCTCGACGGCAAGGCGGAAGCCCGCCCGCTGGGCGCGCTCGGCGGATTCGGCAACCAGTTCGAAGACCCCAGGGTAGGCCGCGGGATCCGGCTGGCCGCCGCGGGGGTAGGTGAAGGCGAAGGTTCGAATCAGACGCGTGTCCAGCAGTTCGGCCCGCTCGAACGCCCGGTCGAGCAAGTCCCACTGCTTCTTCAGCGCCTTGGCGCCATCGGCGGACTTGCTGTCCGGCAGCGGTACCTTGAAGAAGCCTGTGTCGAGGATCGCGAGGCGAATGCCGGCATCGGTCAGCAAGGCCTTCGCGTGCCGGATCTTCTCGATTGGCAACGATGTGTTGTACTTGCCCCACAGATGGCGGATTTCGCAGTGGTCCAAGCCATGCCGGCCGAGAAAATCGAGCGCGATTCCAAGATCGTCGTCAATCTCGTCGGTAGTGACGGCCAAACGGATGCGCGATGAGGAGTCATTGGCCAACGCGCTGGCCAGACCGGCAGAGAGTGCCAGCCCGCTGCCAACGAATTCCCTTCTTGATGTGCGTGCCACGGTTTCACAGATTATAACGGTTGGGCACGATGAACCGAGCGTTTGAGCTGGCCGCGAATCGCGCGGCAGACTTCGTAACGGGCATGGCCGGCTGCCTGCTCGGGGCGTGGCTGGTGAACGCGCTGCCCACCGCATGCACATGGATCTTGCGGGCATTCGGTGACGCCGAATTGATCGAGGGTCGCTTCGGCGCGCAGGTGGCGCTGCCACACGGTGCGCCTTGGAGCTTGCACGCGCTGCAAGAGTTTGGCCCTCTGCTGCTCACTTTGGCCGCCTTCGGAGCGGCGGCGTGGCTGGCTTGCCGCACCAAGCTGGCAACGTCGCTCGCAGCTGCATGCGTGGCGCTCTGGCTCGGCGGCTCGATCTGCCTCGAGCTGCTGCGGTATGGATGGTCCAGCCGCGGGCCGTTGGAACTGTTGTTGCAGTCCTTGGGCGTGCCGCAGGGCGGTGAATTCGTGCAGCAAGCGCTGGCAGTCTTGCTCGCCGCCGGCATCGGGCTGCTGCTGCGTGCCGGGCTGAGACGGTCCGAGCTAACGCCGCTGAGCGCATTCGCCGCGCCGGCTTGCCTGCTGTACTTTCTGGTCGGGGATTCCCAAGTCGACTCGCGGCTGCTGGCGCGCCTCGGCTCGAGCTATGCGCCCGTCGCGCTGGCAGTCGCAGCCGCCGCGGGGGCATCGCTACCTTGGCGCACTTGGCGGAAGCCCTCGTTGCGAAGCGCGGCGATTCTGTCCGTGGCGGCCGGGTTGGCGGTCGCCCTGCCAATTCCGCCTCCGTCACGGGCCGCGCCAGTCGCTTGGACCGAACTAGCATCGGACTATTGGAGCGTCCGATTCGACCGGGCTCGATTCACGCCTGAGGCCCGTCGCCTCTGGCTGGAGCGCGCGGATGAGCGATTGTCGCTATACCGAGAACGGCTGGGACTGCCTGCGGCGAGCGGGCCGATCTCCCTCCACGTGACGGACTCGGAGAGGGCGATGCGCAGTCTGGGCATCGCGCGCAACGCCCCCGATAGTTTCGCTCTCGACGCCGCCAACGGCGCGGTGCTGATGGGCACGCCCGAGCTCTTGCCGGAAGATCCGCGCTCGGAGCCGCTGCTGGCCATGCGCGAAGCCTGGGGCGAGCCGGGATCTGGAGCCATGGCGCTGGCGCTGGCTCGCTACGCCGTTGGCCAATACGAAGGTTTGGGCTTGCAGGAGTCGGCCTCCCGAATCGCGTGCCAGGAAGGCCGCTACGCCGCGGCGGCAGCGCTCGGCATGGAGCGCCGCCGGACTTCTCCGCTTGCTCGCGACGCCATCGGCGGCGCGTGGGTGGAAAGTGTCGCGGAACGGCTCGGGGTCTCGGTGTTGGAGACGCTATACCGCCAGCCTGCGGAGGCGTCGCTGCGGCTTTGTGCGGACTGCATCCCGCCGTGCGAGGCGAACATGCCGCCGGCAGAACCACCCGCGCGCCCGCCGGCGTATCTCAAGGGCATATCGTTCTCGCATGAAGGCAGGGGCGACGGAGGCTACGGCAGCTTGGCGGCCGGCCGGGAATTGGCCCGCATCCGCGATCTGGGCGCGAACTCCGTGGCTCTGGTCCCGTATGCCTTCACGGCAGCGCCAGAGGAGGCCACCATTCGATTCCGGACGCTCGAAACGGATGCACGGCTGTCCAGGTCTGTCGCGCAAGCCCGGCGAGCCGGGCTCGCAGTCATGCTCAAGCCGCACCTCTGGGCAGGACGCCGATTTCACGGGGACATTTCGTTTCGGGACGGGAACCGATTCGATGCCTGGTTCGAGGACTACCGAGATTGGATGCTCCACTACGCGCGGTTCGCCCAGGTCCATGGCGTCGAGGTCTTGTCCGTCGGCAACGAACTAGCCGGACTGACGATGCGCGAGGACGCCTGGCGGACCTTGATTGCGCAAGTCCGGCGGATCTACGGCGGGCCGGTGACCTACGCGGCGCACTGGGAGCGAGAACTCGAGCAGATCGCGTTTTGGGATGCCTTGGACTATATCGGTGTCAACTTCTATTTCCCGATCGCTCGGCAGGGCGCCCCCCCGCAGCGCGATTCCCCCGAAATCCTCGCTGCCGTGCGCCGCATCAGCCAGCTGCAATCCGACTTCCAGAGACCGGTCCTGTTCACCGAGGTCGGCTTCCCCGCCCTCGCCACAGCGGCCAGCCGCCCGTGGGAGGAGAACAGCAGCGCCCTGGATGCCGCGCTGCAATCCCGCTGTTATGAGCTCTGGCTGGATAGGTTCGCCCAAGCGCCGGACGTGACGGGGATGTTTTGGTGGAAATGGCCCAGCCACGGCCGCGGCAGTCCGTTCGATCCATCCCACCGACCGCTTGCAAAGCCCGCTCTGCACGTCCTCGGCGAGTGGTTCAAGCGCCTTTGAGGGCAGCGGCGCTGTCTCGGCGCGAGGCGCGTGTGCGGATATTAGCCAGAGCCAGCTATGCTATCCTGTGGCGAGGCGGGGCAACCAGCGCACTTTGTACGTTGTCCCTAGGACCCATCTAGGGTGCCAGACTCTAAATCAAACAGGAAACAATCGGCCCATATGGGACACAACATCTTTTTCGGCAACCTGCCGACCTGGGTCACGGCGGACGATATCAAGTCGTGGCTCGAAAGCAGTGACTTGGTCTGCGACGCCGTCCGCGTCATCCGAGACTTTGAGACGCAAGAATCCAAGGGCTACGCTTTTGTCGAGGCTCCCAACGACGAAGAGATGCACGCCATCATCCGTCGCTTCAACCGTGCTCCGATCGACGGCAAGCTCCTGCGGGCCAAGGCCGCCCACCCCAAGGGCGAGCGCGACCGCAGCCAAGGCAGCCGCAACGCGAAGGGCCAGCGAGGCGGGCGCCGGTCGCCGGAACGGCAGGCCAAGCCGCGCAAGGAAAAGGAAGCTGCGGACAACAAGATGGGCTCGCTGGGCGAGGCCCTGCGCAGGGCGCAGCAGGCCGACTAGCGCGGCAGCCGCGTTCGCCTTCCCCTGCCCTCAGCCGACCGGGCGTTTCTGGTAGGCCGGCGGAGCGTCCGGATCGTTGCTTCCGCTCCCTTCGAAGCCGGGATGCCTCGCCGGGACATCCGCCAGGACCCGCTCGCTCTGCGGATCGAAGCCCATCATGCGGCCGGCCCGGTAGGACTCCACGCCCAAGCTGATCGCAACCATCACTTGGTAGCCGAACCACGCGTCGAAGATCGGCTTCTGGCGGGTTCGCACGCACTGCAGGAAGTTGCGCATATGCGCGGTTCGCGCCGTCTGCTGATCTCGATTGTCAACTTCGATCTCGACCAGGTCCGCACCGGCTTGCCGCCGGAACTCCTCGGCATAGAGCCGTTCGGGCCTCGCCCGCACCATGCCCGGGAGAATCGAGATCGCGGCACGCTGGCCGAACAGGGCAGGGCCGTGGAGGGTGTTCGAAGCCTGGGAGCCGCACGAGCCGACCAAGTTCACGACCAAGTCATCGTATTCGACAGTGGTCGAGTACGTGTCCGGCACCTGGCGGTTTCGGAAGAGGTAGATTCCGCCGTGCGCGCTCACCCGGCGCGGAAAGCGCGGCCCCAGCGCATACAGCAGCGGACTGAGCCGGTGGTACAGGAAGTCGGTGCCGATCCCGCCGGAGAAATCCCAGTACTTGCGCCAGCGGAAAAACCGCTCGCCGCTGAACGGCTGCTCCGGCGCGCCGCCCAAGAAGCGCTGCCAGTCCACCGTCGACGGACTGGCCTCCTCGTCCACGTAGTACTGCCAGACGCCGGACGCGTGGTTCGACGAGTAGCTTGACTGGGCCATCACGACCGGCCCGACCAAGCCGCTCCGCACCATCTCCCGGGCGCGAGCATACGCCGGGTCGGACACCCACTGGCTCCCGATCTGCAAGACCCGGCCCGTTTCCCGCGCCGTCTCGGCGATGGCCTTGGCCTCCGGGATCGTCCGCGACATGGGCTTCTCGAGATAGACATCCTTGCCCGCGCGCATGGCGTCGATCGCCATCCTGGCGTGCAGGTGGTCGGGCGTGCAGATCACGACGGCATCGACGTCATCGCGGGCCAGCAGGTCCTGATAGGCATGGTGCACGTCGCGGTCGGCCAGGCCGATGAGTTCCTTGGCGCGGAACTTCGCACGGTCGTAGATATCGCTGGCCGCGGTCACGTCGATGGTTCCGTCGCGGCGCATCATGGGCAGCAGCCGCCGCTGCAGGTGGCGTGTGCCGATATTGCCGACGCCGATGATTCCGACCCGGATGCGGTCGTTGGCGCCGGCGACGCGGGCGGCTTGCGCAGCGGCGGCACTGCCGATGAAGGTTCGACGCGCCAAACGGGATCGACTCATGGCGAGTTCATTCTGTCATAGCGGAGCGGTGCCGCGAACCGCGGCAATCGACGGTGCCAGCCTACAAGGACCGCAGGATCCGCTTGGCCCGATCCAGGCCGGGAAAGCGTCGCTCATCGGCCAGAAACTCCGGCGTGTGCACGCGGCGCGAAGTCTCGCGCAGTTGCACGGGATGCTTGACGTGCAGCATTTCGTGATAGAGCACGTACTCCAGGGCCAGTTGCGGCACCGCTTTGCGATCGAAGATTCGGCTGATGACGATCACGTCATGAGCGGCATCGTAGTAGCCGAGCCGCCTCCGCGAGGGCCGGGGACTCCAGCCCAGCCCCGGCTTGCGCAACCCAGACGCGAAGTGCCTCGCGTTCAACTGATCGAATAGCGTGTCGAGGTCGTAGGCTGCTCCGGCCGCCGGCAGCACTCGCTTTCGTCCCCGATCCTTGCGGATTTCCAACATGCCCCGCTGGGTCTCCGGCGTATGCACCCAGCGTTCGTACTGATCGCGCACCGCAATCGAAACGCGCTTGCGGTACAGCTTGCACAGCAGGATCGTGGCCAGCGCTTCGACGACTTCGGGCGGAGCTTGCTGCACCAGGTCGGAGACGTCCGCCCGAATGGTCGCGGTTGCGGCGTCAAATCGGATATTGGACTTCAACCTCGCGTAGGAGCGGTAGCGCACCTCGAATTCCGGCGGCTCCGTTCGGGGCTTCAATCGCCGGAACGCCCGCCGGAAGACACTGGCGAGATCTTCGATGTCCAACAACAGTTGCGGGGGCGGCTCGATGCCGCTGGCACGCCGGGCCGGGCGGGACATCGCTCACCCGCTGCCAGGCATGCTCCTAGCGCTTGGCAGCGCTCAAGCGCTGCGCGACATAGTCCTCGTAGCTCCGGTGAACCAATACGTGGAACGCAGGCTGCTTGAACTCCTCGATCGCGTATAGGTATTTCTTCGAGCGCAGCTGGTACAAGACGTTGCGCACCCAGGCCTGCTGGCTGCGGGTCATGCCCTTCTTCGAGATATCGAGACAGGCGCCGGTGAGATGGGCGGACGCCTTCGGGCCGGTGGCGGCGGCCGCGTTGCCGTTGCGACGCGCCAGCTGCCGCTGATAGCTGACTGTCCGCACCAAGCTTGTGACGCGCAGCGGTTGGCCGAACCGCGCGCGATACTGGCTGGCTAGCCGCTCCAACAGCAGGCGCGCCCACGGCCGCAGGTAGCGGTAGTCGGAGGGCACGGCGTGCAAGTAGTAGTCCCTCGTCTTTTCCTTGACCGGAACCAGCAATTCCAGGCGCGCCCAGCGCTGGAGCATCTCCTTGTCCTGCATGCGCGACAGGTGGTCGTCGTCGGCGAGGCGGTTCTGCTCGGCCTGCGAGACCGAGGTAGCTCGCAAGCTCGGCGCGGCGCGGGCCACCGTGGAAGCAGCCAAAACAATTCCAACCAGTATTGGAATCAAGCTCCGCATGCTATAGAGATACCACAACACAGGACTCTTTCTCGGCACGATCGCCCCCTGCGAGGATTTCCTGTCGAATCCCAGCCCGCGCCGCAACGCCATCGCGGCCCCCGGCTGCCGACTGTTTCGGGCCTCCGCTTGCGCCCTCAAACGCCGCCGTTCAGCCGCCCGCGCTGAAATCGACCGTCGGCGGAGCCTCGCGGTTGGACTCGTCGGTCTCGAAGTAGGCGTCCTCCCGGGCGAAACCCGTCATCGAGGCGACAACGTTGGCCGGGAACTTCGCAATGGTGGCGTTGTAGGCCTGGACCGAAGTGTTGTACTTGCGCCGCTCGACGGCAATCCGGTTCTCCGTCCCGGCCAATTCGTCCTGCAGCCTCATGAAGTTCTGGCTGGACTTCAGATCCGGATAGTTCTCCACGACCACCAGCAGCCGCGAAAGCGCGCCGCCCAGCATGTCGTTGGCGGCGATGCGCTCGGACGGTGTCCGCGCGCCGCCCAAGGCGGCGCGAGCCTCGGTAACCTGCCCGATCACTTCCTGCTCCTGGGCCGCGAAACCCTTGACCGTGTTGACCAGATTGGGGATCAGGTCGGCGCGCCTCTGGATGACGTTGTCGACCTGTGCCCATGAACCGCGGATGTTCTCGCGGAGATCCACCATGGAGTTGTAGTGCCCGGTGAACCAGCCACCCATGAGCAGCGCGATCAAGAGCAGCGAGCCGATCGCGATGAGCGCGTATTTCATGAGAGTCTCCTACCTCTTGAGGACCGCAAGCGCGGTTTTGGAATGCCCCTTGATACCACAGTCACCCCGCTGCCGCCGTCGCCGCCTTGTCAATGCGATCGACATGACCGGCCATCTTGGTGATCTCTTGCAGGTAAGCGAGAAACAGAGGCCGGAGCTCGGCATTGGCGACGCGCTGCGTTCCCTGCCGCAGCGCCAGGACAGTCTCGAACGGTTCCGGGGAGATTCCGAACGCTTCGGCCGCCTGCTGGAATACCTCGTGCTTCTTCACGGCGGTCTTGCGCCCATCCAGGATCACCGCGTGCCGGAAGAGCGTGCTGAAGCTCGGCAACGAGTCCGTCAGCAGCGCCCGCAGCGCCTTGGTGTCCTTTTGCATGCCGAGGTACCGCTCCCGAAGGCGCAGCAGCAGCGAGCGGAGTTCGTGTTCGACCTGGTGGCGGTGGTGGGCGCTCTCGACTTCGATCGATCCCACCAGGTCCTCGCCGTGCAGGATGCGGTACGCCGCGCGAATGTCGAGGAACTCGATCGCGAATGCATCGCTGGCGTTCTCGATTTCCTCGACGGAAAGCACGATGGGCGCGGGCTGCTTTCGGTTCAGCCACCAGTTGACCGGCCCGTAGGCCTGTTCGAGTTGCCGCTCGCCGATCTCCGCCAGCACGGCGAGTACGTTGAGGTCCGAGACACGCTCTTGGAAGTCGTCGGCGGCAGCGGAGCCATACAGGACCACGCTGACCAAGTCTTCCCCCAGAGCGTCGGATAGGCGCCGCACGAGTTCGTCGAGCAATCGTTGCGTGTCCAGCATCGCGCGGCCTACCAACCCCCAGAGGCGCCGCCGCCCCCGAAGCCTCCGCCTCCAAAGCCTCCGAAGCCTCCGCCCCCGAGACTCCTTCCAGCATATCCGCCCCCCATTCCTGCGGACATCCCGGCGAGCATCCAGGCCGTGGTCATCGGCCCCCCGCGCCATGCGCCCCCGACTCGTCTCCGACGCGTGAGCAGCAGCGGCGCGAATATGAGCAGGGGCAGCAAGCCGCCGGGGCCGCGGCCGCGCTGTTGCCGCGAAGAAGAGCGCGCAGGCTGGCCGGACAGCGCGACGCCCGAATCGCGCGCGACGATCGTGGCAATCGCACTCACGCCAACAGCGACGGCGCCGTTGTAGTCGCCTTGCCGCAGGTAGGGAGTCATGCCATCACGGATCTGGCCCGCGAGACCATCGGGGATGACGCCTTCCAGGCCGTATCCGACTTCAATCCTCAAGCGGCGTTCTTCGATCGCCAGCAGCAGCAACACGCCCCGGTCGGCTTGATCTCCAACGCCCCAGTGCTCAGCCACGCGGTTCGCGTAGTCCTCCAGCGATTCACCGCCCAGCGATTGAAGCACGGCCACCGCGACTTCGGCGCCCGTCTTGGCCTGCAACTCTTGGGCTAGCGCCTCGAGGCCGGCTCGCACTCGCTGATCGAGCACGCCAGCGTAGTCGTTGACGAATCCGCTCGGCTGCGGAAGCGCCTGCTGTCCGAACAGCGATGCGACGAGCAGGGCGGAAAGGACCGCGCCGAGGGCGAGCCCGGACCACCTGGGGATGCGCCGTTTCGAACCGAGGAGGGGCAAGGCGCTCATCAGGGGATGCCTTCAGTGTACTCCGGCGCCGAGCGCTTCGGCGGGCACGCGTTCTCGGGATTCGCCGCGCCTGTGCCGCCCCGCGTGCCCCTCCGGTGCTCCCAACTGTGGCAGAACTGCCCCATAATCAGGTACGAAGATGCGCCTGCTTCGCAGTAGCAGATCCGTTCTCGGCGTTGCTGCGTCGCTGCGGATCGCTGCCGCTCTCGCCTTCGCGCACAGTCTGTCCGCCCAGCCGGGATGGGTGGCGGAAACCCCGCACTTCCGCGTGCTTGCGCTCGAAGCTCCCGGTATCGACGCGACTACCGCCGGCTTCGCGGCGACCGTCCTGGAGCAGATCCGCCAACAGTTCCGCCTCTTCGGGGCCGGTCCGCCCGAGCGGTCCGACGGTCCGCTGGAAGTGCTTGTCGTGCCCAACAAGCTCGAATTGCACGAGCTGCTCCGGGAAGCGCCCGATTCCAGGACGCGCGGCATCACGGTGGGCGGGCTCGACCGAGACTATGTGGTGGTGCCGTGGCACGAGGTCCCCGGCCCGCAGATCACCCTCGCGCACGAATACGCGCATCAGCTCGACCGCCCCCGCTGGCCGCCTTGGTTTCGCGAGGGGCGGGCCGTCTACCTGGCCCGCCGGACAGCCTCGCCGTCCGCACAGGACACGCGCGTGCCTTTGGTCGCGATGCTGGAGCGCTCCGATTGGCTGGACTGGCGCGGCCTGCTGCGGGCCGAGCGCGACAGCGCCGTGGCCAGCGACCAGCTGTTTCAGGCGCAGTCGTGGCTGCTCGTTCAGTGGCTTACGACGCAGCGCGTGCCGCTGACCCGACTGACGTCCGGCCACGGCAGCGCGGCGCTATCGGAGCTGGGCCCGGACCGACTCGCGAGCACGCTGCGCGAGCATCTTGCAACTCTGCGCGAGGGATCGAGCGAGGAGCTTGCCACCCTGCCCGAGATCGACCTCGAAGCCAGCACGAGGGCGGCGGCTGAATGGGAACTGCCCCTGCTCCGGGCCGAGATCGAGCGCGAGCTTGGATTCCACGACGCCGCGGAGCAAGAGCTGCGCTCCATCGCCCGGCGCTTCCCGAGCGCCGCCCGGGCCCAGGCCGCCTATGCCAGCATGCTGCTCATCCGAGGCGATCTTGATTCGGCCGAGAGATTCTTCCGAACGGCAATCGAACTGGGCGACCGTCGGTCGCGGACATCCTATCGCCATGCGCTGCTGCTGATGCGTCCCGGCGATATGGCTCGCGCGCGGGCCGAAGCGGCTCTGCGCGCCGCCGCTCGAGCCCTCGCGGCGAACCCCTCCGAACCCCTCCACCAGCTAGCCGTCGCTCATGCGCGAATGCTGCTTGAAGACTGGAACGGCGCGTTCGCCGAGTTGCGCAAGCTGTCGCGGTTCGACGGCTGGGCGGGCCGGGCCGCCGAAGAAGCTGCCGAGGTCGTTCGCCGCAAGGCGCAATCGATCCGCTCGGCGCCGCCGCCGGACCTTGCCGCAATGCCGGGGCCAGTCCCTGACCTGCTCGCCCGCATGGCGGCCGTGGAGGGAAGGCCCGATCCGTGGAAGCCTCCCAGAGCGACGGCGAGCCCCTTGCCGCAGCCGCACGCCTGGGCGCCGCACGGGGCGTGGGTCGCGCACGGCAGAATCGCGTGGGTGGACTGTTCGGACAACGCCAGGACCGTGATCTTGCACTCGCCTTACAAGCGCTACGTGCTGCGCGAGAACCCGGACCGGCCGCCCGTGCTGATCAACCGGCCGTTCCGGGCCAAGGCGGTGCCGTGCAACACGCGGGGCTATGTGGTCAGGATCTCTTACCGCAGGCTCTCCGAAGAGGACGGGCCAGACGGCGAGATCTTCGGGATCCACTTCTGAGCGAAGCCGCTACATGACGCCATACTTCGCGAAGGCCTCTCGGCTCGGCATCCCGGCTTCGATCTCGCGCTGGACAACCTTTTCGGCACGCACCTTTTCCAGCGCCATGACGAAGATCTCGTCTTCGTGGCGGCGGGGAGCGACGCACACCCCATCGCGGTCGCCGATCACGATATCGCCGGGCTCGATCAGCGCCTGCCCGATCTGGATCGGCATGCGGAAATCGACCACATGGCCGCGTAGCCGCTGGTCCTGGGCGTAGGAGCCATAGCCGAACGTCGGAAATCCCATTGAGGCGATCCCGTCCGTGTCCCGATAGTACCCGTCCAGCACCGCTCCCGCCGCTCCCAGCACCTGCGCCCGGGTCGTCATCAGCTCGCCCCACAACGCATAGTCCGGCGATCCGCCGCCGCACACGTAAACCTCGCCCCCGCGCAGGTCATCGAGCGCCTCCAGCATCCTCCCGAACGGCGACACGGAGCCGCTCCCGCGGGCGTCATCGTCTAGGTCCGCCACCAGTACGGGCATTGCCCGGCCGAACAGGCGCACGCTGGGAACCAGGGGACGGATTTCAGGAGGGAGGAACTGATGGACGAGCCCGATCTCGTCCATCACGTCGCCGACAACCGCTGAGAACAGCTCCTTCGAAGCAAGTTCGAACAGCTCGCCGTCGGTCCGCCAGGGAAGTGCCAGGGCCTCAGTCCTCCTCGGGCGGGTCCGACGCCCGCGCGGCGGACATCACCAGCTCCGGCGCGTATTGCGCGATCCGATCCAACACCAGCCGGGCCCGCCGCACGCGCTCCTTCGAGAGCGCGACAGCCGTGTGTTCGATGTGGGTGCCGCTGGGGTAGATGTCGGGCGCGTTTCGCAGCCCCAGCTTCACGTAAAGCGGCGCGCCGACGCGAATGAAGTCGGGCACTTCGTAGTGGCGCACGAAGCCCCCGATATTGTCCGGCGCCTCGACATAGAGATCGATCGGGGCATCAATGGCGGCGCGTACGGCAGCCAGCTGCGCCAGCGTGAGATCGGAGGGCACGTTGATGGTGGTCGCCCCGAGATCTTCGAGAACGCGCGCCGATGCCGGGTTGGCGGGAGCCATCATCACCGAGGTCTTCAGGATGAGATCGGGCGGCAAGTCCCCGGAGTGCTTCAGCCGTCCCAAGATCTGCAACAGGCCGATGTCCGAGACCAAGACGCTGCGAATGCCCAGCCGCACCGCCCGGCGCACGTCCTCCACGGCGTACACCAGCTGGTCGCTGCCGCGCAGGCTCAGGCCCAACGCCTTGCCCGCCGCTGCGTAGGCCTGCGCTCCGATGTCGAACGTAGCCCGCGGCCCGACGAAGAGATTGACCTCGATGCCCCGGCGCTCGCCCATCGAGACCATCTCGCGGATCTCGTCGTCGGTGAGCAGCATGATCCCGCTGCCCTGGCTCACCCGATGCAGCGGCACGCTGCGCGCATCCGCTTCGGAAATCACCGCCGCCAGCGCGGCAGGGCCCTCGGTGCTGGGAATCTCGATCCGATATTGAGCGCCGTCTTCGAAGCGCTTGGCCGAGTCCGGCGGCGGCATCGGGTCATTCGCGGGCAGGCCCAGGCTGGCGAGCGATTCCCTCGTTTTCGTCATCACTGCTGCGACACATTCTTCACTACCAGCCCGGTGCGGTCAAGGTGCGGGAACATGACCTCGCTCTGGCAGCCCGCTTTCTCGAATTCCCGGGCGACGGCGTGGACGGCGTCTTCGCGGCCGGTCTCGTACAGCACCAGCACGGCCGGACCGGCTCCGCTCAACGCGCAGCCCAGCAGCCCGGGCACGCGCAGCTTGAGGATGGCGTCCAAGCCCGGCACGTGCGGCGACCGGTAGGGCTGGTGCAGGCGATCCTCGAATGCGACAGGGAACGCTTCGCGATTGCCCTTCAGCAGCGCCGCCACCAGAAGGGTGGCGCGCTGGATGTTGAACACAGCGTCCTCGCGGGAGCAGCGGTCCGGCAGCGCGGCGCGCATCTTGAGCGTGGACAGCTCATAGTCAGGACAGACCACGGCCACCGAGAACGCCCTGGGCACCTCTAGCCGCACCGCCCGAGTGATTCCGTCAGCGCCGATGGCGGCAGTGGTCACCGACCCAAGGACGGCAGCGGACACATTGTCGGGATGACCCTCGATGCGAGCCGCCTCGTCGAGCAAGCGGTGCTCGTCCCAACCCATGCCAAGCACGCGATCCGCCAGCACGACCCCAACCACGAGCGCGGCGGCGCTGGAGCCCAGTCCCTTCCCGACCGGGATTTCGTTCTCGATCTCCAGATAGACCGGAGGCAGCGCATGGCCCTGCGCTTCGGCCACCTCGCGCGCGGTCTTGAGGATGAGGTTCTCCGATTCGGCCGGGATGCTCGCGCTATCCCGGCCGCTGACCCGCACCGTGTCCGCGTCGGCAATGCGAAACCGACTGTACAGATAGACGCCTAGGGCCAGCCCTAACGTGTCGAAGCCGGGTCCCAGGTTCGCGCTTGAGGCCGGCACGCGAACCTCGGTCAGCGCGCTCATAAGCCGCGATTATAGCCCAGCGATTCGAGCCGCCCACGCCTGCCGCCCAACCGCCGAATACCGGCTCTGAACGATAAGTGCAAGCGGATCAGCGAAATGCGACAAAGAAGACCGCGGCCGCGGCGCCGATCAACAGCAAGGTGGCCCGTTCGGGGCGCCAGCGCCTCGATTCCGGCTGCGCCGCCCCAGACTCCTTCGCGACCGCTGCGCGGGACGTTTCGAGCCAGCCGTCGCCGGCACCGCCGTAGCGCTCGCCGCGCCGGCAACTGGCCAGGGTCAGCCCGCGCAGCGCCGCGGCGTCCGCCGGGCCGAGCAGCGCCGAGCAGGCCGCCATCGCGCCACCGGTCACGGCCACCGCCCACCAGTAGCTCCACCACACGCTGGTCAGCTGCTCGGGCAAAGGCCACGCCAGGCGGTCCCCCAGCATGGAGACGAGTCCGCAGCAAACCCCGGCAAGCAGGCCGACGATCCCTGAGCGAGGATGCGCCCGAGTCCACGCCCCCACCGCGAACACCGTGGCCAGGGGCACAACGGCGACGCTGGACAGCCGCAGGTAGAACGCCACCATGCCCTGGCCGAGGAACGGAATGTACGCGAACGACAGCGCCACGCAAGCCACCGCGGCGATTCGCGTGACGGCCAGGCTGCTGCGCTCCTGCGCATTCGGGGCCAGGAATCGGCAGTACACGTCCCGCGTGAAAACCGCACCGAGAGCCGAGCCGATCGAGTCGTAGGTCGAAATGCAGGCGGCCAGCACGCCAGCCAGCACCAAGCCCGCAAGCGGGCCGTCCAGAAAGTCGACGAAGACCCGCGGGAACGCGGCGTCAACCTGATCGAGATCGGGATAGAGCGCGCGGCTCATAATGCCTAGCGAGACGTTGCACCACATGACCGCGATTAGCCCGGCCGAGGCGATCACGACAGCCGCCCGCATGTCCCATTCACTCCGCGCGCCCAGCAGGCGCATCGATTGGGAATGGTTGACGATGCAGTAGGCCGCATGCACCGTGATCCAGCCGAACAGCACCAGCGCAAGCGGCGCTCCGGGCCCGGACAGCCCGTCATAGGACAACACCTGCGCCGGCAGTTCCGGATCGACCTCGGCCAGGCGGCCGCGGAGCCCCGCCCAGCCGCCGATCGCGCGCCAGACCACGACCCACAGCGCGCCCGACGCGATCACGATCATGACGGTTTGCAGCGAGTCGGTCGCTACCACCGTTCGCAAGCCGCCGCTGGCGGTGTAAACCGCCGCCAGCGCCGCCAAGCCGACCACGAGCCACCACGCGCCGCCGCCCCAGCCCGTGATCGCGCCCAGCAGCAGGAATAGGGAAAAGGCCATGATGCCCATCACGTTGGTGCGCTGCTGGATCTGGACCAGGGCTCCGAACAAGCGCATGGCCGGCCCGAACCGCGCCTCGAGATACTCGGCATTGGTGAAGAAGCCCGCCCGGTAGACCGGCACCAGCACGACGCCCGTGGCCAGCAGCCATCCGACGGGGATACCGAGCCACCACGTGGACAGGTAGGCGATGCCGTACTGATAGGCGCCGCCAACCACCGCGACGAAATCCCCGCTGTCGACCGCGGTCGCAAGGAGCGACAAGCCGATGGCCGGCCAGGCCAGGCTGCGCGAGGCGAGCTGCCAGTCCGCGACGCTGCTCGGGCGCCTGGAGCGCAGCCAGCCGGCTGCGACCATGGCGGCGTTGATGCCCAGCGCCAGGATCCAGCCGACCAGTGTCATGCGAGCGGCGAGTAACGCTGTTCCTAGTCGGAGGTCAACGCGGCGACGAACTTGGCCGCCTCTTCCCGATGTGCCAGCACGGCGCTCTCCATGGACGCATACTCCGGCGGGTCACTACGCAGGTCCCAGTGGCCGAAGCGGTCGCGGCCTCGGACCAAGGCCGCCGCTTGGTCCGGCAGCAGCGGCTTGGCGTCGGGCGTGACGTAACGGGCCGCGAACCCGATCCGCGGCATGTCGGAACCGTTCGCATGCGAGCCGTGGATCGCCCGCACGTGGTGCAGCGACAGCTGCCCTGCTCGCAGTTCGATATCCACCACGTCGCCCTCGTCGTAGTCGACCTGGATCTCTTGGCCTCGCGTGAGCAGGTTGTCCTCGGCATAGGTGTCGGTGTGCGGCTGGATCTCCAGCAGGTGCGAGCCTGGCAGCACGCGCATGCAGCCGTTCGCCCGCGTGCTGTCGGTGAGAGCTATCCAAGCGGTGGTGACCTCCCCGCCGTCCAAGCCCCAATACGTGCCGTCTTGGTGCATGCTGACATAGCCGGTATCGCGAGCTCGCTTCGGAAAAACCGAGGCGGACCAGAGCAAGATGTCAGGGCCGAGCACGCTCT
Source organism: Bryobacterales bacterium (assembly GCA_022824585.1). Lineage (GTDB taxonomy): Bacteria > Acidobacteriota > Terriglobia > Bryobacterales > UBA6623 > VXMF01. The sequence goes on from JAJDZN010000062.1 coordinate 22,778, forward strand.
CGACCACAGCGAGCACCGTGGGGTGTGTCGCCAGTTCCCATGCCCACCCGTAGAAGCGGTGGATCTGGCTCATCTGCACCGCTTTCGGGGCGCCGCCGAAGGCAGCGGCCACCCCGAAGTACGCCCTGCGGTAGCGCTCTGCCTCGGGCGGCTCCAAGGCGTCGATGGGGCACAGGAAACCCGTGTCGTGGTAGCGGTCACGCTGAGCGGGTGTGAGCGGGAGTTGCACAGGCGCCCCGGCCGAACCATCATACGCCCGGCCGCTCCCGGCGCGCCGCGCAGCAGCCGGTTACAATCGTTCGGTTGGCGAACGAGGCACCCAGTCTCGACATCGGCTGTGGCCAGAACAAACGGCAGGGCGCAATCGGTGTCGATCGCATCGCCAACACGGCCGCGGACGTGCTGGCCGACATTGATCAGGGCTGGCCCTTCCTAGAGGCAACGATCGGCAGCGTCAGCCTCGTCCACGTCATCGAGCACGTCGGCGATGTCGTGCATGCCGTGGAAGAAGCGCACCGCGTGCTCCGGCCCGGCGGGCGCCTGCATATCGAGACGCCGCACTATTCGGACGCGAGCTCATTCACCGACCCCACGCACCGCTGGCACCTCAACTCTTTCTCGTTCCGGTACTTCACAGAGGCCGGCGGCTTCGCCTACTACTCCCAGTGCCGCTTCCGGGAAGTACGGACGGAGATCAAGCTGTTGCGATTCTGGAGGCTGCTGGGCTTCGAGTTCGCGGTCAATCAATGGCGGTTCTTCCGCAAGTTCTGGGAGTACTACCTGTGCTTCCTGGTGCGCGGAAAGGTGTTGGTCTTCGAACTCGAAGCCTTGAAATAGCCCTGTGGTATTCTCCGAAAAGTGGAACTGACGGAGGTCTACGAGGCGTTCGGAAGCGACCGCACCAGCAGGCTGGTCCGGTCCGTGTCACTCGGGGCGTTGCGGACCTACGGTGTGTACGAAGCGATCAAGGTCCGCTCCAGGCTGCGAACCCTGAACCGCCAGAAGCTGCGCTCCGCCGCGCCGCGAATGTGGGAGCAGATCAAGGACGGCGACGCCGGACTGGCCCGGGATCTCTCGCAAGCCGTGCTGGTCTCAAACATTCCGCTGATCGTCGAGGTGCTGGACCTGCTGGAGATCGAGCACGATGAGAATGGGTTCTTCGACAAGGACAGCGACTACTCGAGCCAGCTTTCCGACGGCTGGGAGCAGCGCGTCTTCGAGCACTGCAAGGACCGCTTCGACCGGGATCTAGTGCTGCATTACATCAACCATCTCGGATGGGAGCTGGAAGCGCTGACCGAGCCGTACCTAGAGCCAAACGAAGTTCCCGCGGCCGCTGGCTAGAAGCCGCGCAGGACCGCACTCGCCGCCAAGCGGCCACACCCGAACGAGACTCTGACATGACTGGAAAACGCATTGGCATCTTGACCGGCGGCGGTGACGTGCCGGGCCTCAACGCAGCGATCAGGGCTGCGGTCTACGACGCCCGCGACCGCGGCATCGAGGTCGTCGGCATCCGGCGGGGCTGGAAAGGCCTCACTCACGTCAACCCCGTGGATGGGGTCGACCCTGAGTACTTACTGCCGCTAGACCGCGCCAACACTCGCACGGTCGACCGCATGGGCGGCACCTTCCTGCACTCGACCCGCACGCTGCCGTCGCGCATGAAGGTTAGTGGCAGCCCTGAACATCTCCAGGGCCGGCTGGGCTCGCTGGCCGAAGTCAGCCCCGGCATCGTGGACTTTACGCCAATCGTGCTGGAGAACCTGGAGCGGCTGAAGCTGGACTCGCTCATCGCGATCGGCGGCGACGACACCCTCAGCTATGCCCGCCGCCTGCACGAGGAGGGCTTCCCCGTCGTCTGCCTGCCGAAGACGATGGACAACGACGTGCCGAACACCGAGTACTGCATCGGCTTCTCGACGGCGATCACGCGCGCGGTCGATAACATCAGCCGCCAGCGCACGACGGTTGGCTCGCACGAGCGCGTCGGGATCTTTCGCGTCTTCGGTCGCGACGCAGGCTTCACGGCCCTGTACACGGCCTATGTCACCGGCATCCGCTGCTGCATTCCGGAACATGTCTTCGACTTGGACCGGCTGCTGGCGCTACTGATGCAGGACAAGCGCGAGAATCCGAGCAATTACACCCTGGTCGTGCTGTCCGAAGGGGCCACTTGGGCAGGCCGCACGGTGCAGGAGTACGGAGACGCCGATGCCTACGGGCATCGCAAGAAGATGAGCGTCGGCGAGGCGCTGAGCCAAGAGGTCAAGAAGCGGCTCAAGGAAGAGACCGTGGTCAGCGACCTGACCTACGACCTGCGCGGCGGGCCTCCCGATTTCATCGACCGGCTCGTGGCGACGACCTTCGCGGCCATGGCCGTGGAGCGCATCGCCGACGGCAGTTCGGGCCGCATGATGGCGCTCCAGAAGGGGTGCTACGTGGACGCCGAGATCCCCGGTCCGGGCGGCAAGTCCCGCAGCGTCGACATAAGCACGATGTACGACACCGCGAATTTCTTGCCGAAGCGTGACAACAAGGCGGGCGCTCCGATCTTCCTCAACACGCTGTAGGCAGCGGGACGGCGTAGCGCCAGCGGAGCGGTCCCGCCCGCCGGCAAGCAAGCCCTCTTGCGCGGGCGGTCAGGCCCACTTCAGCGCGCGCTGGCGGAACAGCCAGATATAGCCGGCGATCAGGATGGCCAAGAAGACCAGCATCTCGATCAGGCCGAACAGGCCGAGCACGTCATACTGGATCGCCCACGGCAACAGGAAGATCGTCTCGACATCGAAGATCACGAACAGGATCGCCACGAGGTAGAAGCGGATCGAGTAGCGGCCGCGCGTATCGTCCTCGGGCGCTATGCCACATTCGTAAGGCTCGAGCTTGGTCTTCTCCGGGACGCTGGGGCGGATCAATTTTGCCGCAATCAGCGTCACGATCGGAAACGCCATGGCGATTCCGATGAAGATCAGGATGGGAATGTACCCTCTGGGCATGAACCATGATTATAGGGAATTATGTACGAGAGTGGCGAAACACCATCGCACACGGTTCTGGCACGACGCACGGCGCAACCGCCCACGTT